>JASFYK010000052.1 GCA_030055545.1 Thermoproteota archaeon
TTTACGAAATGCTGGTTCAATATCCAGTTGATCTTAGAGAGGTTGCCCGGGTACTCGACGAGTTCCTCGGACAGCGGGTAAAGGCTCGAGAAAACTTGGGCAGTGTAATTCTTGAATTTTTCGATGTTGCGGTCAGTGTCTCCGCACCAGCCGCCGTACTTGCCATCAAGGATTTCGCCGTTACTTATGTTCACTTGGGAGAAGTAGTACGATCCGCCAGGCCATGACACGCTCATTGTGACGGGTCCAGGCAGCTTTTCCGGCGGAGTCCCGCAGTCCATTTGACCCGTGGGCCTCTCTACGTTCGCGTGTGCAGCAATGTACAGATACACCCCGCACGGCCAACCGTTGGCAGCCAGATCGATGGCAAACGTCTCCGTCGAGGTGACTCCTGGGTCATAGGTTCGCTTGATCATAAACTGCCCCGGAACAGGACCGCCAGGGGTCTGCGGTATGCCTGCAAGGCTCGTGTTTGCGTGCAGGTGGATTCCCGTGATCCGCCATCCGTCTGCAATTGCGTTGTCAAACAGCACGTATTTCACAGAGGTGCGTATCGTTGTGCCAGACGAGAACCTCGCCCACGTATATGTTCTGCCCCGCAATGAGGGGGTAGTGCGTGGCGTCGGCTTCGGTGTTCCCGTAGCCGGCTCTGACCGATATTAAGGCTACAGGGTAAGCAGCTAAAAGCATCGTAACTATCAGTAGTGCTAACACTGTTTTCTTCATAAATTCTCCTCCTAAAATAGTCCTCTAGGAGTATAATCGAAACTATCCATATAAAAGTTGTTAATTTCAATTTTTTAAATTTATTTATTGTTTTTATGTACACCAAAAATACAATTATTGTTATATTTGTAATTCTATACAACATTTAAACAGCTGAACACCGAGAGGAATAGGGTCGATGCCAAGAGGAGAATGGCACAGCCTGCAGCCAAGTTGCGTACAGCTGCAACTTGAACTGTTGCGGTCGGCACGGATTCATCGTTTGGAGGCATAAGGACGCTGCAGTCGTGGACGCGTAAGTTTGTAAATTCAGCCCAACACTATAGCCAAGAACCAGAGACAGCGCCTACCATCAGGGATGGATCAGTATACCGAAAATTCGAGCAGATTTACAAGGTCATCTCCTTAAGATCTTAAGCAACATCATGGCGCACAGGAAGCCTGCCACGAAAGAGGGCACCCCGATCTCAGGCCTCTCAATCGTCCCGCTGATAAATAGCAGCAATACGAACAGGAAGACGGAGATCATCACAAGCCTTAGAGCGTCCATATGAAACGACCGATCCAAGAAACACTGCAACCACTGATAAAACTATGCTCGATGGGAAAGATTAGAACGCTTAACGGGTCAAGGTCAGGACTCGAAGAATGAGCTTCCGTATGGAATCTTATGGCTCGACTCTGTCGCAGAGTGGGACATGAGGAATATATCAACATATGTTCCAGTCTCACGTATCAGCCTGAACCTCACTACTCCCTACCCCATATAAATTTCCAGCCAATTTAGTCGTTGACTGGATCCCAGTAATACTTCCAATAGAAGGAATAAAAACTTTTTTTTGTTTTTGGAGTACTGTTTAATTGTTAAATAAAAAAACATTTATAATTGCGGTTTCAATGCCTTTCGAAGTACTTCTGGTGGTACTCCTCGGCCCTGTAGAACTTTGATGCAGGAGAAATCTCGGTTACCACAGGTCTTTTGAACCTGCCCGACCTATCGAACTGCTCCTTCATCTTCAACGCGGCTTCCCTCTGAGCAGGCGTGTGGTAAAAGATGACTGAGCGGTACTGGCTCCCGACGTCGGGCCCCTGCCGGTCTAGTGTCGTCGGGTCGTGGTTCTCCCAGAACACCTTCAGGAGCTGCTCGTAGGAGACCCTATCAGGGTCGTACAAGACCTGGACGACCTCCGCGTGTCCGGTCTTTCCGGTGCAGACGTCCTTGTAGGTTGGGTTCTCGTAGTCGCCGCCCATATATCCCACGGCTGTGGAGAGGACTCCGTCGACCTTGCTGAATACGTGTTCGGCTCCCCAGAAGCACCCCATCCCGAAGGTTGCGACCTCGATAGGCATTTTATTCCACAGAGATTATAAACATGAAGCCGCAATAATAAGCTTTAAAGAATTTATTGGGTGATCCAATTGGCAGATGAAATGCTTGAGGAGCTTAAGCAAATAAGGAAACTTCTCGAACCGAAACCGGCACCACCACCGCCACCACCTCCTAAGGGACTTATCAACGAGTTCAAGGAGTTCATAAAGAACTACAAGGTCATGGGGCTTGCAGTGGCATTCATCCTCGGTTTGTACTTGGGCGCTTTGACGCAGTCGCTTGTCAAGGACATACTGATGCCGCTGATAGGGCTTGCGCTGCCCGGAATGGCCGATTTGGCGACGCTCGAGGTAGCCGTTGGCAGCCAGATATTCAGGGTTGGCAGCTTCCTGGTCGCTGTGATCACGTTCATCATCGTTGCATTCGTAATCTTCGTGCTGGTCAAGATAACAAAGAGAATCGGGATCGAGTAAGCTCAATTATTTTTTTTAACTATACCTTTTAACATCCCCGCCCAAAGATACCGGATTTGCGACTAGAGCCAGTTTAGGGTTAAATACACCGAGCGACCATTATTGAGATGATCAATCTATGGCGTCAGTTGGTAAATTGAAGGCTGCCGAAGCAGCGTTGAAAGAAGTTGCGGATGGGCAGGTGCTCGGGATCGGGACGGGCTCAACCGTCGCCGTCTTCATAGGGCTGCTGGGCAGGAAGGTCAAGGAAGAGGACTGGGACCTCCTGTGCGTCCCCACATCATACCAGTCAGCATACCTGGCGGTCGAGAACGGGCTGCGCCTGACTACTCTCGACGAGCATCCCACACTGGACTTGGCTATTGACGGGGCGGACGAGGTCGACCCCGATCTGAACCTGATAAAAGGCGGGGGAGCAGCGCTGACGAAGGAGAAGGTCGTCGATTCTTCGGCGAAGAGGTTCGTGGTTATCGCTGATAGCACGAAGCTCGTCGAGAGGCTAGGGAAGTTCCCGCTCCCAGTGGAGGTACTTCCTTTCGCGAGGATGAAGGTGTTGCGCGTTTTAGCAGGGATGGGGTGCGTTCCGAAGCTCCGGGACGGCGGCGACAGGAAGGACGGGCCGCTTGTGACCGACAACGGGAACTTCATAGTGGATGCTGCGTTCGGCGAGATCCGTGACCCAAAGGCACTCGAGATTGAGATAAAGAGGGTTCCCGGCGTTGTAGAGGTGGGCCTTTTCGTAGGGTTGGCGCAATGCGCGTACCTGGGAAACGCCTCCGGGGTCAGGACCATCAGCAGATAACGAAATGACTCGACGTAGTGCCGGGGACGGGACTCGAACCCGCGATTTCCGGATCTCCCATCGAGCGCCTTGTCCAGGTCTGAGATTATGAGTCCGGCGCTCTAGCCAGCCTGAGCCACCCCGGCATTGGAGTTTTTTACAACAATCGGCTATTTTAATCCTTCTGACGCGCCGGAAGGGCAGGCGCCTCCCAACAAATCAGCATAGACGGGCATAGGAATATTTTTAAATCATGTTCCAGAATAATCCGAGATGCCAGATTTTGCCCTAGTAGCTCAGCCCGGCAGAGCGACGGTTTTGTAAACCGTTGGTCGGGGGTTCAAACCCCCCCTAGGGCTCCATCCTCCTCGAGCCGCCAAAAATATCCCCAAAAAATTGGGAGTGCTTTTTGAATCAGGAGTGCGGACCGCCGGATGCCCAAGGCTGCTTCTTCTTCCAGATAGCTACTATCTTGTCGATCGCAATGTGAGTGTAGACGCCTTTTTCAGTCTCGAGAGTAAGGACCCCGTCGGCGCACGCAACGATCTTCCCCGAGAATTTGTCGCTCCATCCGCAGTAGACATCTACTTCCATATTCAACAGGTGCCCAACTATGAATGCCTCCAATATCTTCACCCCAAATATACTCCGATTGCACGCAGATATGCTTTTCAGGATTTTTATAGTAAAAATAACTACATTCTAAAAAAATTGGAAGGTCTCCGAATTATGCGAGCTTCTCCCCGCAGTTGCCGCAGAATTTCGTCCCAGGCGGGTTCTTCTCGCCGCACTTGGGGCAAACGGGTTGCTCCGGCTTCTTTATCGGAGTGCCGCAGTTAGGGCAGAACTTGAAGTTCTCGGGGACCTCCGCCTTGCAGCTGGGGCATGCCTGCTTCGATGGCGGCATTAGGCTGCTCCCGCAGTTTCCGCAGAACTTCGTGTTCACGGGGTTCTTCGCACCGCAGGAGGGGCAGATGACCACCTGCTGGGGCATTTGGGCCCCCGCCTGTCCCATCTGCTGGGCGAGTATGAAGGGCATGCCCAGCCCGACGCCTGCCCCGAGGCCGGCCGCGGCTGCGCCCCCTCCTTGGCTATCCTTCAGTTCTGAGGCGGTCTCCTTCATGTACTGCATCATCATCGCCTGTTGCCCCATTCCCGAGGCGAAGCGCCTGGCCTCCTCAGGGATCTTTACCCCTTCGAAGACCGCGTCGATGATCCTTAGCCCAACCCCGGCTGCCTCCTGAGCTTTGGGCTTGGGGATGGAAACGCGTATCTCTTTAATGGTCTCGAGATCGGGCCTCCCGGCGACCGCGACTGTGGCCTTGACCGCCCAAGTCCTCTGCAGCCAAGAGCCGTCCTGCCTCCCTCCCTGGTAACTTGGCCCGAGATGGGATGGGATGAAGAACCTGAACTGGAACCTCCCGCTGTAATCCTTGGATGCCTTGAATGGGCCCGAAGCAGGGGCAGGATTGCTGTGCATCAGCAGTTCTATCTCCACGGGTCTAGCCGTGCGGGCCAGTGAGTTCACAGGGCTGTATATCCGGGTCTGGTCGTCCCCCGAGTAGTCAAGCAGGGTGCCCTTCACCCTTTCCCTGCCGACCAGATCGACGTTCACGGACTGGACATCGAAGTCCTCAAGGCATTTCAGTACGACACTACCTTCCAGCGTCTCGCCTAGGTCAAACTCCTCTTTTCCCAGCTCGATCAGCAACTCGGCCCTTGGAGGCGACAATGACTTGAAGAGGGGCAAGCGCATTTCCTCCGGTTCACTACATGTGGATACTGGAACAAGAGATATTAAGGGTTGTTGGAGGCGTCAGGACATGCGCTTATTAGCCTCGAACCAGGATATTGAAACGGGGCTGCCTCAGAATTTGGCAAGCGAAAATAATTTCAGCACAAGCTTACTTTTCGGCCTGGGGATGGGCGCGGGCCTGCTATTGCTAGCCCCCAAGCCGTTCTTTTTGTCACTCACGGCTCAAGCTCAAAGGATGAAATTCACGGTATGCCCAAAATGCTCGGCTAGGAACCCGGAGACGAACAGTTTCTGCTGGGAATGCGGCAAATCGACTGAAATAAGATGGAGATATTGCGGGAACTGTGGGACAGCTTTGAATTGCGATATATCAACGGTGCCATAATTTCTTGCTGTTTTCTCGCATGCTTAATTGAAGAGGTTTCGGTCAACCAAGAGAGATTGAAACTCGTCCAAGGTTGCAGAGGGCTGTATTCAAAGTCGGATTCAGGTCACTTTAATTCGCCACTGGTTCGCGAATCGCGCTGTGGTAAATTCTAGTCGGCGAATATAGCGGCTGCGACCACGCATGTCCAGAGGCCATCCTTGTGACCCTCGGCGGACTGCACGACGTGGGTCGTCCTTATGATGAGGCCGCTGGCCTTGTAGAGCTGCTCCCTCTCCTCCCACGCCTGGTTCGGGTCGAACGGAATCCCCAAGGTCGTCGCGAGCATCGTGGCTGCAAGGTCCTCAGCGTACTCACCCGCCTTCTCGCCCTTCATACCGTAGTCGTGGTGCTCGGCGAGGTAGCCGTAGCTGTTCCGGTCGTGCGGGACGGCGAGCCCAATGGCGGCGGAGATCAGCCTGTTCGGTTCGTTCGTCTCATTCCTTGCCATCACGCAGTGTATGATCTGACCGGGGGAGAGGCGCCTCAGCCCCTCGTCCTTTGAGATGATCTGGCAGTTAGGGGGGAATATGCTCGAGACGTTCACGAGGTTGAACTTCTCTATGCCGGCGTCGCGGAGGGCGAGCTCGAAGGCAGCCAACCGCTCCCTGTGGACTCCCACACCCTTGACGAAGAATACTTTTGTAGGGATCATGATCAACGTTGATTTTAATGCAAGACGCTGCTTTTAAGTTTGTGCCATTCTAGGAAAACGGATTTGAAGATGAAAAAAGAGAGGTGTTAAGAATTATGCAAAGCGGCATCTGCCTGAACTAAACCCGCGCCTGTTGCATTCGAATACCAAGAGAATTCTGCCCAGTGGTCATAGTCAAATACGGTTGCAGACCCTTTAGGTATTGGCAATGCCGTTTCTTTGAGTATTTTCTCCACTTGCGTCTGGTTCAGACTTGGATTCTTCTGAAGCATGAGCGCGACGATTCCGGTTACGTGGGGTGTTGCCATGCTGGTTCCGCCGAGGTAATAGAAGTTGCCGGGGTTACGCCCGAAATACCAGCCGAGCCCGTTGCTCCACCACGGCAGGTGGCTGTAGCCAGGATAGCCAGGGTAAGGCCCTCTCACCCAGCTTCCGGGGGCCACGACGTCCAGCTCTTGACCCTTTTCAGATATTTCCCTGCTGCTCCAGTCAGTGATGTACACCTGCCAGACCAATTCATCCTTGTCCTCAGTCATGTCAATGTATCCATAGGTGGGCTCTTGTAGC
>JASFYK010000053.1 GCA_030055545.1 Thermoproteota archaeon
CAGAAGCCAAAACCAGGGCAAGTTCACACCTTCGAGAGCGTCACCATCAGGAAGAGGAGCCCCCCGAGCCCCCAGTTGATGTACGGGAGACTCCAGTACGCCTTTTCCATCAACCCCCTACTCGCAAGCACGATCAGTGGGAGTGCAGGGTAGACTAGGGAGAGGTACCCGAGCGGGTGGAATCCGCTCAGCGTGATCACCAGATAACTCAACAGCGCCCAGAATGCCAGGCAGATCAGGAGCGCGTTCCTCTCACCGACGTAGACCGGAGTTGTCCTTATCCCCGCGGCGCGGTCACACCCTACGTCCGGCACCGCTGAGAATATGTGCATCGCCGATATGTGGGCGAAACCGCCTACCACCAGCAGCAGGGGCGGGAGCGTGCCAGCCGCCAGGTAGTAGCCGAATATCCCGGGCATTACATAGAGCATGTTTGAGGCAAAGTCGAGGAACGGGATCCCCTTGAACCTCAGGGGAGGGGCGCTGTAGAAGTACGATAGGAAGAGAAAGCCCAGGAAGATCGCCCTCAGCTCCCACCCCTTGAATGCCATTAGCGCGAGGCTGATGAACGCCACGACCCACAAGAGCCTGGCCAGGAGCGCCCGTTCCCCGACCCCGAGCCTGTGCTCTTTCGTGCCGTCCTTCTTAGGGTTCAGCCAGTCGGTCTTCTCGTCCCAGTAGTCGTTTATCCCGTAGATGAATATGTTGGCCGGGAAGAAGAAGTACGCGAGGTAGACCGCATACTCTGGCCTGAGAAAGTCCGTCCAGCTGCCCATTCCGAGGGCGTAGCCGACGACGTAGGTCCCGGCGGTGTATATCCAGAAGCGGGTCCTGGAGACCCTGAGGGCGAACGAGAGCGCCCGCCGCAAGGGAATCACCCTGCGATCTGCCTTCGGCTCATGATTGCCTCTTTCTTTACCCTGCTCTTCTGGGTTATGTTCAGGCTGAGGGTGTTGTACGACGCGGTCGCGAAGATCCTGGCCGTCGAGGGTCTGATCTTCTTGCGGTAAACTGCGAACGGATCCCTGGAGATCTGCGCGGCTGTCCAGTTGTACATGTCCGCGGCGCTCTTTATCGGGATCAAGTACCTCTTCGGGATGAACCTGTACCCATCTTCGGCCGCCCTCTGCCACCTGCAGTAGAGACCGAGCTCCTTCCTGACCAGCCCCCTGAAGTTCTCCGGGAGCCCCCTGACGGTGCTGTACCTCAAATCGGGGAGCCCGAACTCCTCCAAGTCCTCGACCGGGAAGTAAGTCCTGCCGAGGGAGAGGTCCTCGCTGATGTCCCTGATGAAGTTGATGTACTGCATCGCCCTGCCCTGGTTCATGGCAGCCTCGTAGGACTCCTTTGGCAGGCCGAGTATCTTCGCCATCATCAGCCCTATGACCTCCGCAGAGCCGTACAGGTAGGCTTTGAGTTCATCCAGGGTCCTGTAGGAGCTCTTCACCAGGTCGCTCTCCATGGACCAGAGGAACGCCTTGACCCAGTCCTTCGGTATCCCCCTCCTCCTGACCAGGTACGCGAACGAGTCCACGACTATGTCGCCGATCCACTCGCCCTTGATCGCCCTCTCGGTCCTGTCCATCAGCTCGTAGAACTCCTTCTCCTTCTGGGGGATCGTGTCCACCAGGTTGTCGGCAACCCTGACATAGCCGTACAGGACGAAGACATCAGCCTTCACTTCTTGAGGGAAGAATAGCGTGCTCGTGAAGAATGTCTTGCTGCCCTTCTTGAATATGTTGTAGTGGAGCGTCTGCAATTGCCTCTACCCCTTCACTCATTTCACCTTGTAGTTGTCTT
The DNA here is from genome assembly GCA_030055545.1 of Thermoproteota archaeon. GTDB lineage: Archaea > Thermoproteota > Methanomethylicia > Methanomethylicales > Methanomethylicaceae > Methanosuratincola. Next base: position 1,801 of record JASFYK010000053.1, read on the forward strand.
TGATGACATCTGCGACTATTGTCGACGAGATCATAGTCATGGGGACGCCTATGCCGGGGTGGGTGTACTGCCCCGTATAGTAGAGGTTGCCCACCCTCTTGCTCCGGTGCGCGGGCCTCCATAGTGCAGTCTGCCTCATGGTATGTGTCAGCCCGAGCGCCGTGCCCTTGTACGCGTTGTACCTCTCCTTGAAGTCCTTTACCGAGAATATCCTCTTCACAACTACAGACCCCCTGATGTCCTCGCCAACGGATCTCTCCAGGTGATCCATGATCTTGTTGTAGAGCCCTTCCCTGAGCAAAGGCGTGTCAGGAAGCCCCGGCGCAAGCGCCACGAGTATGAAGAGCGCGTCGCATCCCGGTGGGGCTGCGTATGGGTCGGTCCTCGACGGCACATTGACGTAGTAGGATGGGCTGTCGGGCCACGCCGCCTTCTCCGGATCAAAGATCTGCTCGAAGCTGTTCTCCCAGTCCTTGTCGAGGAAGAGCGTGTGGTGCTCGAGCCCCTTCACCCTCTTGTTCACGCCGACGTATGCAACGAATGCTGAGGGCGCAAAAACCCTGCTGTCCCAGTAATCCCTGTTGTAGGTCCTGTCTTCGGGGGATAGGAGCTGCAGCTCTGAGAACGGGTAGTCCGCGTTCACGACCACTATGTCCGCGGGGTAATCGCCCTTCTCAGTCCTCACACCTGTAGCCTTGCCCCCCTTCGTCACTATCTCGGTCACGGCCTCGTTGAACCTGAATTCTGCGCCGTAACTGCGCGCAATCTCGTGAACCGCATCGGCGACCTTCCTGATCCCGCCGACGGGGTACCATACCCCCAGCGTCAGGTCGATGTGGGACATGATGTGGTAGAAAGACGGGGTGTTCTTGGGAGACCCCCCGAGGAACCCTATCGAGTACTCCACTATCTTCCTCGCCTTGTCGCTCTCGAAGTGCTTCCTCACGAAGCTGTCGAGGTTCTCGAAGATGTGGAGCTTGTAGCCCTGGGCTATAAGCTTCCCGTCCATGAAATCGAGTATGGAGCGGTAGTCCCTGTAGAGCATCTCATTTATCGACAGGTCGTATTTCTCCTTGGCCGACTCGAGATACCTTTTCAGCTTGGCTCCGCCGTTCGGCTCCAGCGAGTCAAAGAGCTGGAAGTTCTTCTCCAGATCAGCCGCGACGTCGACCACGCTGCCGTCGTGGAAGTATATCCTGTAAGACGGGTCGAGCCTCTTCAGCTCAAAGAAATCTTCCGGCTTCTTCCCGAACTCCGAGAAGAACTTCTCAAAGACGTCAGGCATCAGGTACCAAGAAGGCCCCATGTCGAAGGTGAAGCCTCCCTCTTGGTAAACGCTGGCCCTGCCTCCTGGACCTTCATTCTTCTCCAAAACTGTGACCTCAAAACCGTCGCGGGAGAGAAGCGCCGCAGCGGAAAGCCCGCCGAACCCCGCGCCCACTACTGCAGCCTTAATTGTTCAACACACCCCAAAAATCGTACTGAAAAATCAGTTTTTTTGAATCTTATATAAATGTTTCGCATATGTTGAAAAAATTATGTTATCGCCTTATTCAAAAATCAACTTTAAGGTCTTGGCCCGATACTCGCAGGTCCGAATTACAAGAGTCGTTTTTGCGATTATTGAATATTCGAATGAAGCCGCACTGGTATGACTTCAGACAAAAAATGAAAAACATCCTGAGCATTAGCCACGTTCGGCTTAAGCTACTTTTTAATTGAATCCTTGATGGCGAGCCCCCTGCATCGGTTCACAGGATCTTTCATAAGGTTCCAGTTTGGCCTGTCCTGATAAGGTACTCGCGAATTTCCAAGAATCCGCTAGTGTCTGCTTTTCGCGTTTTTTGTCTAGATCCATCCGGCATAGGGTATGATAAGCTCTATGGACTTCTTTTCCTTCCTATTTTCTTTCAAATGTCGCATCGACAAAGTTTTTAGTTGGCAATAGATTTGTCTGAGTCAATGGATTCTGCCTTTGACCGAAGCGGTTTTAAAGGAATCCTCGCTCAAAAATCCAAAAAAGGTGCCCGGTTTGGTGAGCCCTGTCGAGCAAAAGCAAAAGGCGATCGCGAGCCTCTTCCTTTCCGTTTTGATATGGGGGGTCTCGTTTCCGGTCATCAAGGTCGCCCTCAACGAAGTCGACCCGCTCCTATTCGTGGGAGTGCGGTTCATTCTGGCATCGATCCTGGTGACTGCCTACCTTTTGTTCACGAGGAGGTCTCTGGGCAGGCTCCTGAGGGGGAGGGTGCTCTGGATACTCGGGATCACAAACGGTGTGGGGTTCGCCATGGAGACCTACGGTATGAGCTTCACGACCGCATCGAAGGCCTCGCTGCTCGTCAACGTGAACGTCGTCTTCATGGCTATATTCAGCTCCATCCTGCTGGGGGAGAAGCTAAACTCCAGGGGAAAGCTCGGGATACTTTTGGGGCTTCTGGGAGTGTTCCTGACCACGACCGGGGGCGACCTCTCAGTTTTGAGCAGTGGCTCAGCGGTCGGCGACGCGATAATCTTCGCTGGAGGGATCGTCTGGGCGTACTCGATGATATACAACAAGAAGGCGGCGACTCAGGAGGGGCTCACGCCAATGGAAGTGACCCAGTCGATGATCCTGACCTCGACCGTCGCGTTGCTGCCGTTCCTTCCCCTCTCGTCCTTCAGATTCGACCTGACCCCGCTGTCTCTCTCGGCTTTGGTCTACGTGGCACTGCTCTGCACGATAGTGGCATTCTTCCTCTTCTACAAGGCCCTCCAGACGCTGACCGTTGTGAACAGTGGGATGGTCATGCTCTTCGAGATAGTGGTCGCTATAGGGGTCTCCTTCCTATTCTTGGGCGAGACGCTGCTTCCCATTGGCGTGCTCGGCGGGGTCCTGATAGCGATCGGCATTCTGTTGGTGAGCTGACGGGGTTGTGGTAGAAATAAGACATCAAATGACTGCCGCGGGGCGATTTCATCAGGGCGACCAAAGGTTTTATTCGGGCATAACTAGTTTGAGATTGGAGGGCGTATGGAGAGTCTAGGAAAGGCAGCGCTTCTGCCTGCGGTGATGATGCTGATCTTGACCCTGCAGGCGGTCCATGTAATCGCATGCATGGAGATTGACATGATATCTACTGCGGTAAGCGTTCATGACGGGGATACTTTCACCCTCGCCACAGGAGACAGGGTCAGGTTGGCAGACCTCAACGCGCCCGAGCTCGGTGAAGAAGGATCCTACGAGGCCAGGGATTATCTCTCCTCCCTGATCCTGCACAAGACAGTCTACTTGGACGTCGACGACAAGTACCGTAAGGACACCTACGGGAGGCTCGTCTGCGTGGTCTATGTCGACTACAACTTGACCCACTACCTGAACGTCAACAAGGCGCTGATCGAGGGCGGATATGCTGAGGCTAGGGACTACAACAACGAGTTCAATTTCAATACATTCGTGCTCTACTGTCCGAAAGCTGAGACAAATGGATCTGATCCAATCCTTGCGCATCCAGCCCTTGTGGCGGTTGCGGCAATCGTGCTGGGACTTGTATTGCTAGTCTTAAGCAGGATGAGGAGAAAAAAAAAGGAAAGGTTGTAGACACCTGCTCATTTGAAAGCCTGGCAACCTTGAGCACTTCATCGAAGGTGAGGAAACCCGAGCCGGCGTCGTGGTCATTCCATGTGAACCTCCATCCAGACTGCAAAGACGGAGAAGACGTCGGAGGTATAGGCACCGTCAGCGGGCATCGGGACGCTGGTCGCTGCTTTCTTGAAAATCCTCTCAAAATCTGCCTGCTTCAGTTAAGGATACGACTGCAGTAGCAGCGCTGCCGTGCCTTATACGTGTGGGCTGCTGACTTGTGTCCCAAACGTCGTAATAGGCCCATTGCGTTTGACCTTAGGGCTGGTACGGTCCCCTTATGGCGCATCCTGGGGCAGCTACGTCGAGCTCCTTCCAAGTTTGCCCTAGCGCCTTTTTTGGTCTGCTGCTGAAGTCAGCAAGGTATGTTTGCCAGTCGTTCTTGTGCGTGATGACCGGATGCGGATATCCGAATGTGTTTGAAATATTGGAAAAAGGATCCTGTTCAACGAGCCATTTACCAACAGACTCGTTGGTTCGCCTCTAATATATTCCATTAAAATAAGTAAATACTGGGTATATAAAATATTTTTAATAAATTAGCATTCTGCTATAGCCGCTCACCTTTTTATATGATGGGTCCCTATTATATTTGGAGATAATCTTGGTTGATATAATTGAAGTATTTACAAACATGTTTCAGAGCATAATCTATGCCATACCAGCCATAATTGCCGCAATAATCGTTCTTATAATCGGATGGGCAGTCGGGATCAATTGTAGGCAAAGCGGTCAACAAAGTCGTGGAGAAGCTAGGCATAGAAAAGGCCTTTGACCAAAGTATGGTTGGCAAGGCATTCAGATCTTCAGGGCTCGACCTCTCTAATCTCGTCGGAGGGATCGTGAAGGCGTTCATAATCATTCTGTCAGTTGTGCTTGCGGTAGAGATACTCAACATACCTGGGATATTTGGAGAATATATGACACAGATAGCCAGTTATTTGCCACGGTTGCTTGCGGGCATACTTATTATCATATTCGGCACGGTATTCGTAGACTTCCTTTCGTCATTCATAGGGAAGATGATAAAGCCCATGTTCCCTGAAGAGAAATCAGAGATTGCCGATATGCTGAAGAACCTGCTCTTCATAGGACTCATCGCTTTCATACTCCTGCTTGCTCTCGATACGCTACTTCTCTCCGGCAGCACAGTCTACCCGCTGATT
>JASFYK010000054.1 GCA_030055545.1 Thermoproteota archaeon
ACCGGAAGGGTTGGCCTATCTGGTTTGTCGGTTTGGTCCAGTTCGTTATTTTCTTAGGTGCACTCTGGGTCGGGATGATGTACCCGGTAACCATGCCGATGGAATATTGGTACGTCTTCCTTGTGATAATCGGCGTTCTCGCGGCATGCCTGCCTAACTGGCTCTACTCTGAACCTTCGAATTTCATGATGTTCCTCTATATGGCGGTCGGTGTGGCGGTTCTATTCATCGGCGCATTAGTCTCGAATATCCCAATAACCGACTTCCCGGCATTGATCTTCTACGATAAAACACTAACTCCCAGCGGATGGTTCTATCCTGGCATTGCAATGATGGTTTCATGCGGCGCGCTCACGGGGATGCACGTATTCTGGATCGGTGCATACACATGCAAACGCTTCCCAGACGAGAAATGGGTCAGGATTATAGGATACGGCGGGGAAGTCCTTGAGAGCGTTGGTCTCTGGACTGCGTTCCTTGCAATGCTTGTGCTCCCGGTTTCTGAATATTTGCCTGCATTGAAGGCAGGATGGACCAAGGCATACGGGATTGGCTTCGCGAAAATAGTCGGCACGATCGCGCCTGGCATAGATGCGAACACGCTAATTCTCTTCGGCATGTGGATCGCGATGGTATTCATAATGAGCACTTACTTCTCTGGATTCAGGAACATGCGGGTGATTGGGCTGGAGTTCGTCCAGCTGGTGACAAAGCGAAAGATAACAAAGCATGTCAATGCTTCGAGATGGTTGGCAGCAATAATAACCGGTGTATTGATGGTAGGCCTGGCACTCAGCGGTGCATACTTGCAAATCTGGGCACTCTTCCCGATTCTGTCGACTGCTCTGGCAGTGTTCTCATTCATCATAGTGGGTGAATGGTGCAAGCTACACGACAAAAGCCCGACTGTATGGCGCGTGGCGACCTTTGTAACACTGTTCTTCATCTCACTCCCTGCAGCCTTCTATGGCGCTTGGTGGAACTTCCAAGCAGGAGCAATTGTCCCTGGAATAGTTTCACTCGTTGCAGCGGCAGTTACTCTGATATACGTCGAGGAGTGGCTGAGGCGCAGAAGGAGAGGCTACACGCCAGAGGAAAAGGCAGAGTTCTTGAAATTCGAGGAGTTCTAATATACAACATCCTCTTTTTTTTAAGTGTGAACGCTTATGGAAGCAATCGAAAGAACCTACAGGGTGCTGTCTGGTCAGAAAGCCGACAGGGTGCCGGTTTTTTCTGCTACGCAGACAGGGACGTTCGAATTGATGAAGGAGACCGGAGCATACTGGCCAGAAGCGAACTACAACCCGAGGCTCATGGTAGGGCTCTCTACGGCAGCCCATACGGTTGCAGGTCTAGAAGCGATAAGAATACCGTTCTGCCTTACGGTACTTGCAGAGGCGCTGGGCTGCGAGATTGATCGGGGGCGCGAGGACAGGCAGCCAGCGATCTCAAAGACGCTTATCGATCAGGGCAAGGCGCCCCAGCTTGAGGGCTTGCTCGGACGTGGGAGGGTTCCTGCAATTATGGAGGCAATAAGGACCATCAAGGGGCTGGGCTACAGGGTGCCCCTGATCGTTGGGTTCGAAGGTCCCACCACACTCGCGGGCCAGCTGGTTGGTGTCGAGAGGCTCTGCCTGATGATGATAAAGAAGCCTGAGGAGGCTTTCAATTACATAAAGTTGGCGGAAGAGGCATGCATAGAATATGCAAAAGCGGTTGTACGGGAGGGGGCGGACATAATTGCGCCTGCTGACCCCACCGCGTCGCCATCAGTGCTTAGCCCTAGGATGTTCGAAAAATTCTCCAAGAGCCCACTTAAGGCGATCGCGGAGATCCACCCAAGATCCATACTCCACATATGCGGCAACGCTCTGCCAATAATCGGGCAGATGGCAGAATGCGGCTTTGCAGGCCTGAGCGTAGAGGAGAAAGTCGATCTCGGCGCAGCGAAGAAGGCGATAGGCGAGAGGAAGGTCGCACTGATCGGGAATGTGCCGTCCGCAGGCGTCCTCCTAAACGGAAGCGAGGATGAAGTTTATGCCGAAGCAAAGAAGGCAATCAATGCTGGCATCGACATACTTGCACCCAGCTGCGGGATAGCACCAAGGACCCCCACAAAGAACCTGAGGGCGATGGTCAGGGCTGCGTACTCCTAGGGGGCATCCTGAGAACTTCGGGCATTCCGAGCTCAGCTATTGTCCCTCCAATGGGTATGGGATACCTGATCCCAGCTTTCTGCGTTTTTTCCAGGCCCTCCGCCATCATCTTGACGTACCTGAATGGGATCACCATCGACATCTCATCGTCAGCGGTGTGCCCAAACCTCCTCTCGCCGTAGCAGGCGATGACAATCTGCGGTTTTTGGGTGTTGTACGCCTCGGCTATCCCGTCGCCGCATACACCTACATCCCCAACTGTTCCGAATTTGAGGCGCTCGCGCGTTGCATAAACCGCCCCGTTTATGGCTCTCAGCATCTGGGCTGCGTTTCCGTAGATAAGTACCAGGTCAGGCTCAACTTCAACGGACTCCAGAGGTCCTACAATGAATCCTGCCATCCTCTCTCTTATTTTAGGAATTGATTCCGAAAATTTCTTTGCGAAGTCCCTGTCCGAAACGTAGCCAAGCTTGACAAATATCTCACCAGTCTTTATATCCTGAGTCTCCTCTGAGAGTCCGAGGGACACTGATCCGAGCACGCAGTCCGCGTCTTCAGAAGACACTGCCCAAGACCAACCGTACAATCGGGCGGTGTTCAGGATTTGGCAGATTGTGAGCCGCTTTCTGGGCCTCCTGAAGCTCTTGGGCAAGGAATCAAGCTCTGACTTCTCTTTCAAGAACTTGAGGGCGAGTATGTGCGACTTCGGCTTGAGGTACTGGTAAAGACTGTCGATATATGACATAAGGACACCACACTATGGTAAGATACTTTCAGTATTTCAGCGCTTGCATAACAGGTGCCAATGGACTCTTTTAGCACGAAGGATGTGCTCTCCGGCAGCCGGCGATCCCACTGCGATAATTTTTTTAGAGGCTTCTTGCGGAGTGCAGTTATGTTCATGGGATTTTTCGCCCTGTTCATCGCCCTTGCAATTCTGCTGGTGATGTGGGCAGCGGCATCCATCCCGGTTTACCTCGCAGCCAAAGCCCTTACCGGAGGGAGGGCATCAATATGGGGGGCGATGGCGGCTACACTTCTTGGTGCTTTCGTTTATTCGCTTGTTTCATGGACCGTGCTGATTGCGTTTGGGGTAGCCTTAGGAACTGCCGCCGCGCTCCTTGGATCGATATTGGCGTTCCTTGCGCTCCTATGGGTCTACAAATCGGTCTTTAGGACAGGATGGCTCCAGGCATTCGGGGTGGCAGTGCTGGCAGCAATCATCATGGCAGCGATAGTCGGATTGCTGGGCGCCCTCACGCTTCTGCCGTTGCTTGTGCGATAAAAAGAATCCCTTGGCAGTCGAGGATCATGACGAAACCTATTTTTGCCTTGAGCTAGTATTTATTGGCGAACAATATGGATGCTGTCAAAGAAGTTTTCAGCACCTGCCCGCGAGACTGCTACGACACTTGCGTGATGCGCACGCGAATATCCAGGGGTCAAGTAGTTTCTGTGGACGCGAGGCACGACCACGGGCTCACCAGAGGCTTCCTCTGCAAGAAGGGGCAGAGGGTGCTAGATTACGCTTTGTCACCGGAGAGACTGAAGTATCCTCTGAGGAGGGTGGGAAGGAAGGGCGAGGGGAAATTCGAGAGGGTGAGCTGGGACAACGCACTGAGCCTTATCGTAAAGGAGATGGAGAAGGCAATGGCGGAGTACGGTCCAGAGGCGATCCTCCCGTACAGCTATGCTGGCCACATGGGAATCTTAAGCAGATATTTCCCGCAGAGGCTATTCAACCGGATAGGCGCATCCGACCTCGAGTACACAATATGCTCTTCCGCCGGTAAAGAGGCGCTCAAGTACCACTACGGCACAGCAGCAGGAATGGATCCAGAGGATCTGGCAAACTCCAGGCTCGTCGTGATATGGGGCATGAACCCCGCCTGGACCGCCCAGCACATTTACTCGATCGTTGCGAGGTCCGGCGCGAGGGTTATAGTGGTAGATCCCGTGAAGACAGAGACTGCCAGGAGGGCTGACGGGCACGTCCAGCTGAACCCGGGGACTGACTCTGCGCTAGCGCTGGGGGTGATAAATTACGCTGTTAGCAATAACCTCCACGACTCGGATTTCGTGAGTGAGCACACGGTCGGATTCGATCGGCTAGTGGAAAGGGCCTCGGATTTCACAGCCGACAGGGTCAGAAGGGTCTGCGGGATAGAGGAGAGAGAGTTCGTTGAGTTCGCAGAGGAGTGCTGCACGACCAAGCCAGCCGCATTCCTGATCGGGCTCGGGGTCCAGAGGAACCTAAACGGCGGTGAGATGGTCAGGGCAATCTCGCTTGTGCCCGCAGTCACGGGCAACATAGGGAAGAGGGGAGGGGGGTTCTTCCATTCCAACTCGGCTTACTTCACTGCAGACATCACCACTGTCACTGGCAAGCCTACGCGGAGGAGGACGGTAAACATGGTTAAACTCGGCGAGGCTCTTCTGGACAGGGGACTGAGGCCGCCGGTGAGCTTCCTATTCGTCTACAATTCCAACCCGGCTGCGGTGTGCCCTGACCAGAGCAGGGTGAGGGAAGGGCTCTCACGAGAGGACCTCTTCACGGTGGTTCATGACCTCTTCGTCACCGACACGGCCGATTATGCGGATCTGGTCCTCCCAGCCACAAGCTTCCTCGAGTGTTTCGACATTCACTTCACATATGGCGGGCTTTACGTCGCTATCAACGACAGGGCGATTGATCCTTTAGGCGAGTCCAAGTCAAACTGCGACCTCTTCAACGCCATCTCGGAGAGAATGGGGTACAACGATATCTGCGAGAGCCCGGAGAGCGTGGCACGCAGGCTGCTAGCCACAGGGACAGGGTACATGAAAGGCATCACGCTTGAGGAGCTCAGGGAGAAGGGATACGTCAAGCTGAGGACACCGAGCGAACCTCACGTCGCATTCTCTGACTTGAAGTTCAGCACGCCGTCCGGAAAGATTGAGCTGAGCTCTAGTCTAGCCGAGATGCACGGGTTCCCCGGGGTGCCTGGCTTCACTGAGATCAAGGGGGAATACCCGATCAGGCTACTCTCTCCGTTCCACAGGGACCTCTCGAAGTCCCAGTACCACAACATTGAGACCATATTCGGCGGCGACGCGCAGACCGTGGAGATCAGTCAAGAGGACGCGTCCAGCAGGGGGATCTCGGACGGGGAGAAAGTCAGGGTCTTCAACATGAGGGGCGACTGCATAATGGTTGCGAGGATATCCGCAAGGGTCAAGAAGGGTGTCGCGGTCACCCACGGGATAGCCTGGCCGAAGCTGTTGGAGGGCGGCAAGAACGTGAATTTCACCACGAGCAGCGCGACTTCGGACATCGGGGGATGCTCGACTTTCCACACGAACTTCGTGGAGATCGAGAGGACCTGAGGATCAGTTCAGCCTCCAACAGGTCTTCCTTCGTGTTTATGTTAAGGAAAGTCCAAGAGGGTATGCCAGCATCCTCAATATTCACAAAGACAGGTTCCATCATCAGGCAAAGTTGCCTCATGCTGGGGATCCCGCGCCTGGAGGGGAGGGCGGATGCGCGGTAGAGTGCTGCCAGCGGCTCCAAATACCCGTTCTGCCACGCAGGGACTGCCGCCCCATGGTCCCCGATCTTAGAGAGCAGCAGGAAGGGGAGCCTCGGGTCGAGGAAGGGCATGTCGCAGCCCATTAGGAAAATGAGATCGTCTTGTGTTTTCCTCAGGGATCCCACAATCCGGTCAGGGAATCCTCCATTGTCGTCGTCCAGAATCAATCTGGGGGATCGCCCATCGCTGAAAATGGAAGGGGGGAATCTGGCAGGATCCCTGGCGAGCAGGTAGACCTCGTCGCCAATCCCGAAGGCGTACTCGAGAGCGTGTTCTAGGAGCGTGGCGACCCCCAGTCGCAGGAAGGGCTTCGGAGTTCCGAGGCGGCTCGATGATCCGCCTGCAGCAATCGCTACAGCTGGCTTCCTCAAAATGGAAGACCCACAGGCTTTATCTCTAGGGGGAATTGCTCTTTCAGGGTGAACCGGTGCGTCGGTGGGATCGACTTCTCGTAATGCATGAAGCTCCCCTCCTTGCCCTCGAAGAGCTTCTTCACCTCCTCGAGGGTCGAGCTCTTGGTCAACGAGTCGATTCCTCCGTGGAGGTCGGTGTAGTCATC
>JASFYK010000055.1 GCA_030055545.1 Thermoproteota archaeon
CCATTGCAGGAAGACAGATTGGGCCAATAACTCCGGAGGTTGCGCTGATCTTGCCTGAGGTGGAGCTCGTGGAATACGTATGCCCCGGGACTGAAGAGCTTGGAAAACTCGTCGGCAGCAGGATAACGGACAAGCGCGCGCTCATCCTTCAGAATCATGGCGTCGTATCGGTGGGGCGCGATCTGCTTGATGCGTTAACAACGATCGAGGTTCTAGAGGGGGGGGCAATCACCACATTTGTCGCTTCACTTATGGGGGGAGTAAAGGTTATCCCAGAGGAAGAGGTTGAACTGATTAAGAGGGTTTACAAGAGGTAGATACTCATGCTAGACATCAGGGTGATCAGGGAAAATCCGGATGCAGTCCGGTCGAACCTTGCCAGGAGGAACGATCAAGAGGTGCTAAAACTGTACGATGAGCTCCTTGTTGCCGACAGGGAGTGGAGGAGGCTCTTCACAGAGGTCGGCAACCTCCGCGCCATGAGGAACAGGGTGACCGAGGAAATAGCCCGGATGAAGAAGCAGGGGGTAGATGCCTCAGACAAGATAAGGGAAGCAGAGGAGATCCCGAAGAGGATAAGGGCTCTGGAAATCGAGATGGAGGCGCATAGGAGTAGGATGGATGAGATCCTGATGAGGCTTCCGAACACTATGGACGACTCAGTCCCCTACGGCAAGGACGATACAGAGAATGTAGTTGTAAGGAGCTGGGGCAAGCAGCGTGAGATGGCATTTACGCCTAAAGATCACATAGATCTAGCGATGCAGCTAGATCTGGTCGATCTAGAGAGGGCAGCCAAGGTTGCAGGGGCCAGGTTCTATTACCTCAAAAACGATCTTGTCAGGCTCAACTATGCATTGATAAGGTATGGCCTAGACTTCCTCGTTGGCAAAGGGTTCACCCCGTACCAGCCGCCATACATGATGAAGAGGAAAGTGCTAGAGGGGGCAGTATCGCTTTCTGACTTCGAGGACACGATCTACAAGGTAGAGGGGGAAGATCTGTACCTGATCGCAACTTCTGAGCATGCCCTTTTGGGTCTACATTCTGACGAGATACTAGACGGTAAGAGCCTGCCGCTACGTTACTGTGGCGTGAGCCCGTGCTTCAGGAAAGAGGCAGGCGCGCACGGCAGGGACACTAAAGGAATCTTCAGGGTTCACCAGTTCGAGAAGGTCGAGCAATTCATCTTCAGCAGGCCCGAAGACTCTGCATTAGAGCATGAACTCCTTATAAAGAACGCAGAGGAGTTTTTCCAGAGCCTCGGCATACCATACAGGGTTGTGAACGTTTGCAGCGGCGACCTTGGAACTGTGGCTGCAAAGAAGTATGACCTAGAGGCTTGGCTCCCCGGTCAGGGGAAGTACAGGGAGGAGGTCTCGTGCAGCAACTGCACCTCTTACCAAGCAGTAAGGGCCAACATAAGGTACAGGGATAGGCCTAATGAGCCGACAAAATACGTGCACACGCTTAACAGCACGCTGGTAGCGACAGAAAGGACACTCGTTGCGATCTTGGAGAATTACCAGAATTCAGATGGGTCAGTAGACATCCCTGATGTCTTGGTGCCATACATGCAAAATAAGACGAAGATCACACCCAAGGACTAAAGCGAGTCTATGAGGCAAGGGATATCCTGCAAAGACGAAGCTATCACATCGGCACCGCTCTCCCTGAGAGCATCATTGAAGATTCCGATGGCAAGAGCTATAGTCTTCGCCCCAGCGGCCTTTCCAGCCTCGATATCAGTAGGCATGTCACCCACCATCACCGCCTGCGCTGGACTAATCCCCATCTTCCTGAGGGCAAATATGATCGGGTCGGGGTGGGGTTTCCCCCTGTTTACAAGATCCCTTGAAACGACTATCTCAAAATACTCATCGATTGAATGGCGTTTCAGCACGTAAACAGCTTCCTTGGCGCTCCGAGTAGTGACTATGCCCATCACGATGCCTCTCCTCTTGAGATCCTCCAAGACTTGTTTTGCGCCTGGGAAAAGCGGGGAGTTCAAGAAGACCTCTTTGAGCGAGCGGTACGCGAATAACATCATAACTGCCCTTTTGTGAGGGGGCATCCCGAGAAAACGCCCAAGCCTCCACAGGAGCCGGAAACCGTCGAAAGGAGAACTTCCTTGGAGGAGGATCTTCCTCAAGTTCTCTACGACGTACTTCTTCTTTGTCTCAGCAGTCCTGATCCCCAAGTTTTCGAGAACCCTGACGAGTATCCGTTCCATCGGGATGATGCAATCAATGAGTGTGCCGTCCAGATCGAAGAGGACTGCGGATATCACTGCCAGCCACCGTAGTGAATATCCTCTTTTTGGATGCTATAATTGCTTTTGCTTAACTGGAAGTGTCTCAATCAGGGATGGGACAGGGATGAATTATTTTAAGCACGCATTAGGAATTGAAAAGTGCAATTTATGGAGCTAAAAAAGTATATCAACACCAAAGGCTAGACTTTCATTGGGGCTATCGGATTTTGAAGATCACCAAGAACGCAACCCCAGAGGATCTTGAGATCCTAGGTTTGGCGGTGCACGAGCTGACCAACGGCATGCCGGTGACCGCCAGGTCAAAGGAGAGGAAGGGGATCAGGATCGAGAACGGCAAGGTAATTGACCGTGACTATACAGGACCCGTCTTGGAAGAGGTGTTGGAAAAGGGGGAAACGGTGAGGAAGGTACCTGCAACTGGAGTCTATAAGGGCCTGCCAGTCGTGGTAGTCCCCCTCAAGGAGAACGGTGAGACCGTGGCTGCAATCGGCGTAGTCGATGTCACTTTCGGGGTCTATAGCGAGATCAACATTATCGGGCGGAGGAGGCCTTTGAAGTAGAACCCAACCCTTGCCCACGCCTAGAGAAACCGCTCGAGAATATTATGAACCACCCCAAAGCCAGATCAATCAATCCCTGAGTAGTGTTCATTACAGAAACAAAACCTATGAAGCCCCAAATCGACCCGAAGAACATTGTATTTATAACTTCCTCAATTGGCATCGACATGAAGAGCGGGATCGCCCAATAGTAATTCATAGCTGCTGCGACCAAGCAACGAAAGGCTATCGCGGCGACAGAGGCGAGCAGGAGGATCGTCAACGGAAATACCTTAGGACCGTCGCCTTTTGCCCATTTTTTCGCAAAGATGCCCAATACAGTTATCATTGCGATTGTCGAAAAGAACTTCATTGTAGCTCCTACGAAGTTTGCGAAGCCGAAGACTGTGAGTACCATATACATGCCGATTGCAGTTACCAACGAATACCTTGTGCCCAATAGGAAAAATGCAAGGACAACTGGCAGAGCTACAAAGTCGATCGACATGCCCCAAGGCACTCTTAAGGGGAGAGCTCTGTTTATCAGTTCAAAGACAGCCACTAGTGCAACCATGAGTGAGACGACGGAAACTTTGTAAGCCCTAGACTCAACCCTACTCATACTGACCACGCCTGTGAGATAAAGGCTCCTAGAATTTAAGAGTATCTACTCAAAAAAGAGTATAAAAGATCTTGGGTCAGCGGAGCTTTTTCCCGATCGGACAGACCTTTATGCACATGCCGCACACAGTCACGGCAAAATCTCCAATCCCAGGCTTTTTCGATAGGAGTTCTTTCATCGTATTCAACCTGGCGGAGCACTTCTTCGGATCGAGGATTTCCTCCCGGGTTGCGGGCCTCGTCTTGAATTCACTGTATGAAAGGGCCTTCGATGGACATGAGAGGACGCATAAACGGCAGTCGCCGCACCTGTTTTCCATGGGGTGCCCAGCATCGAGATCGAGATCGGTGAGCACCGTTCCTAAGCGCACTCTGGGCCCAAAGTCAGGTGTCACAAGGAGGTTGTTCCGACCTATCCAACCCATCCCTGCTGCAAGAGCAAAGGCTTTGTGGGAGACATGTCCCAGCTCGTTAACCGCATCGACTTTCATGCTAGAAGGGACTGCCAGCGACTCCCCTCCATAGGAAGAGATAGTCGACGCAACCCGCACCCCTATGATGTCCAGCAACTGGTTTGCAGTCTTGTAGGCCCATGCATAAACCCTGCCAGGGTCGGACTCGGTTATCATTTCGAAGACCAGCCCAGGTAGGGACACAGCGTAAGAGATGGCAGAACTGAAACCGTCTAGCCTCAGCCCATCGTAGGATGGGAGACCCTCGAGCTGCTTTAGGTCGGCAATTCCAACTAATGAGGCTCCTGCGTCTAATGCAGAATGGGTGATTCTTTTGGTAAGTTCGCTTTTTTCCAAAAAACCTCACCACAAAAAAGATTGCGTTTAACCCTTTTTAAGCTTCGGGCGACAGGTAATAATCCCATGATCAAAATATTGAAATCTACCTAGAAGAAGATCTAATTTTAGGGGTGTTTTACGGAAATGTCATGGGATGAATGGTACAGGAAGAGGTTCCTGCCGTTCTTCAGCAGCGACTTCCCTACGAGGTTCAGAGACCTGGATGAATGGATAAAGGAAATGGAAGCGCAGATGGAGAGGATGTTCAGAGAATTCGAGGGGAGGGTCCCCGAGAAGCTCGTGAGGGAGAGGCGGCTTCCGGAAGGCGGAGTAATTAAGGAGATGGGTCCATTCGTCTACGGCTTTTCGGTCACATTTGGCCCAGACAGGAAGCCTGTGATTACAGAGTTTGGTAATATGAAGCCATCAGGGAGAGCGCCGTGGGAGCCCGCATTTAGCCTAAAGGAAGAGAGAGAGCCCCTTGTTGACATAATAGAGGGCGAGAACGATGTAAGGGTAGTGGCAGAACTGCCGGGAGTGGAGAAAGAGGACATAAAGCTCTACGCCACTGAAAATACCATAACAATCGATGTATCCGGCAAGGAGCGGAGCTACTACAAAGAGCTGGAGTTACCGGTCGAGGTCGATCCCAGCAATTCAAAGTCTAATTACAAGAACGGGATTCTTGAGGTGATCCTCGTCAAGAAGAAAGAGAGCAAGAAACCGAAAGGCGAATCGATCCCGATCGAGTGACTGTTCAATTTTAATGGATCCCTTTTTTAGGTAGTCTAACGACGAACCCAGAGGAATACCGCCTTCCTGAATATGGATGAGTTAGCTTATAATTTCATCATGTTTTTGAACCTTAGAGCGTCCTCGCCCATGCTCATGTTGTTAAACATGACATAGATCTTTTTCGATTCAGGATATGTAGAAATGATCGATGTAAGCCTCGAAAGATCCGCATCTGTGTATTTGTATTTGTAGCTAGTTTCGCCATCACTTATCCCATGAAGCCTAAAATAGACCGTCTCTGATTCAAAGGCAGGAAGTCTCCTGAAAGGATCGACGATGTGGACAAGAGACAGGCGCTCACAAATTCTACCAATCTCATCGGGGCGTCGGTTCCAGTCCCCCCTGGGTTCCCATCCCAGAGTTAGTGAGGATCTTTCGATTTTTGAAAGGAAAGCAATCATGTCTGACTTGGTCTTCTCGCTACAGCTGAAGCTTGGGGGTGTTTGTATGACCACTAACCGGCTGTCGAGCAGACGACATTCGCCCAAAATGAGGTCCCATGCCCTGAAATTCTCGGGTGTCGGCCGCAGATAACCCAAACCGCAAGGATCGCCCAATTCAGGAATCTTACCTGCCTTCTTCCAAGTGGGACTCGAGATCGGGTGTGTTATTGCTTGCCAAGCCTTGACCACGAACTCGAATCCTGCTGGCGCCTCCTTCCTATACTTCTCCAAGGTCTCTGAGGAAACGTTTCTGTAAAATGTGTTCTGCAGTTCAATTGCGTTGAATTCCCTGAAATAGGTGCTTCTTCCCCCTTTCATCCCCCATCCACACTTTCCAATTTTTAACAAAGAAGGGCGTCCTCCCAACAGATCTGTCTGTTTTATGGAATATTTTTTTAGACCAATGAGAGGATAATATGGAACAGCTCGTTAAGGTGTTTTGATATGCCTTTAAACAAAACAGTGGTTGTAGAGTTCAGTATCGTACCCATCGGGACGGAAGGCACAAGCCTCAGCGAATATGTCGCGATGGCATGTGAGGCAGTGAAGAAGTCAGGGGTGAATTATCAGCTGACTCCGATGGGCACCATCTTTGAAGCAGAGAGTATAGACCAAGCCTTCGAAGTGATCAAATCTGCTCATGAAGCGGTGCTGAGGGCAGGTGCTAAGAGGTCGCTCACTAGCATCTGGTTAGACGACAGGTAAGACAAGAAGAGG
>JASFYK010000056.1 GCA_030055545.1 Thermoproteota archaeon
TTGAGCCTCCGGACTTTCGGATCATAAGTCTCGGTGGTCTTAAAAGATTTCCGGATAAAATCGAGGGATAAAAAAAGGGAATTTCTTGGAATAAAAAAATTGTTGTGAAATCAGGGCTTCTGCTTGAGCAATCCCTTGCCAAAGCTTAGGGCTTTGGCTCCGAAGGCTAACATAACTAAAATGGGATACGCCAAGAAGCAGCTGCCGCCCATCGGGCAACCGACACATGCCCCGCCGCAAGGCATCGCAACCAAATAGGAGGTGGGTGCTGCAGATGCCGCTAGGACGAATGCCCACCAAGACTTGGCTCTTTCAGCTATCCGCAACCCTCCTCCCCCTGAGCAGTTTGTATGCATTGCAGGCGTGCACGCACTCCTTACAATTCACGCAAAGAGTCCTCTCCACCGTGCGGTCCTCCTTTATTGCCCACATCGGGCAAATATCCTGGCAGCTGTTGCAGCCAGTGCAGGCTCCTTTTTCGTACTCCACCCTGTAGAATCCTAGCTTTGCCCCTACTTTGTGAGCGATCCCCGAGAGCGCTCCGAGCGGGCAGAAGAAGAGGCACCAGCCTCGCCCCCCTGACATAAATAATCCGCCTACTACCAGCCAGAACAGTAGCGATATTATAGCTCCTGATTGCCAATACTCGATAGCTGAGAGATCACCGAAGAGAGCAGAAGCGAAGTTCTGGAGCACGGATGAGGCGCAATACCTACAACAGATGCTGCCCAGCTGGTCAGACGCGAGCTTGTAACCGACCAAAGCAGCGACTATGATGAAACCGACTAGGAACCCGTACCTCATACTCACTGTAAGCTTCGTATCGCTTATCCTGAGCCTGAACCTTTTAGGTATCGGCACTGACCTGCTGATTGCTTCGCTCACAGCCCCGACTGGACACAGCCAGCCGCAGAATGCTGCCCCGAGGAATACTGAAGATATGATCACCCCGAATGCGAAGGCCGCCATGAACCAAGAAGATCCCAGTATTGAATAGAACCTCCCGCCGAAGATCCAGTCTATTGGCATCCTGAAGCAGACACTGTGGAGTGTCGGCTCAGCAGTGTTGCCCACCATGAGGTAAACCGCTCTCGTGAAGAGGGCAAATGGTGCCACGAAAAGGAAAAAGCCTATGATGAACGAAATGTATCTCCAACGGTTTCTGATCAATGTTTCCTTGGTATTCAATGGCAACTACCTCCAGAAGTAACACTGCCATTTGCAGCCCCGTTTACAAATTTTATAGGTATGAATGTGAGCACCGCGTTTGTGTTTGCGTCTATTACCTCGAGCCCGCCATCGTAGATCACCGGCTCATCCATGTAGTATGCTGGGATGTGAAATATCCAGTCAATGCCAAGGTTGGGAATCGATCCCCCGGGGTTCAGCAGCGTCGTGAAGGTCCGAGTCGCTTCATCATATTCAAATCCGCTGTTTACCTTCCAGTCGACGGCAATATCAGACGGTACATTTGCCAAATTCAGCTTTATCTTCACCGGTTTCTTGCCTAGGTTGTAAATCCAGTGTGTCGAGAGCCCCTCAAGCTGTGGCTGGAGCAAGTTCTTAAGAATCCCCCTTGATTGCAGGTCTATCACTATCGGAGACATCGAAATCGGAGGCCCTGCCCCTCTCAAGACCATCGGAGCGGTTACGTTCCCAGCAGGCACTGCAACCCAGAAGTGCACGAGCTCTGACTTGCCGAGCGTTGCGCTGTAGGCTCCTAAAGATAGTGTTATTGCCAACACAAAAACAAAGCCCAATATGTATTTGGTTTTCATGCTGGATAAGACGTTCCAAATCCTTTTTTAGCTGATCGGAATTGATCTCTGGTGCCGTTTCATTCCTTGGAAAAATTTTGGAATTGAACCTAGCAAAAACCATAAAACTCATATATCGAAATCAAATATATTCTATCGAGGAAAATGTTCGACGACCCTATCTCCAAAAGCCTCGAGTGGAGCAGGAAGGGCTACATGGGAATGGCGCTGTTACTCATGATAAATGAGAGGCCGCTGACCGGTTACGAGATAATGCGCACCATGTACGAGACCACGCAGGGTTTCTGGAGGCCGACTCCTGGAGGAGTGTACCCTGTGCTAAAGAAGCTCGAATCCGAGGGGCTCGTGCGCGGGGAGTGGCATGCCTACAAGGGTCGCAAGAGGAAGATCTATACGATCACAGAGGATGGCAGGAGGATCCTAGAACATGTGCTGCTCAAGCAGAGCGAGATAGCGATGAGCATAAACAGAATATTCGAGAGCTTCTTGAAAGACATGTTCTCCTTCAATAACCCCCAGGTCGCTCCCCCTTGCCTCTTCTCGGTCTTCATGTCCGATACAGGCGCCGTCGAGGCTGAAATTGAGTCTCTAAAGGAAAAGAGGGAAACTTTGCTCCGGATGATAGAGATCCTTCGGAAGTGTCTTGCTGAAATAGATGGGAGGCTTGAAGAAGCAAAACGGGAGGTTACTTTCTAGCTTTTTCTAACGCGTAATCTATTATCATCCCTGGTATGTCGACTTCGGAAACACTCATCGCACCCTTGAATTCGACTGTTGAATTCACTTCATGGATCACGATTCCTTCCTTCGTTTCCATCGCGTCGACCCCTAGGACGCCTGTACCAACGACTTCCGCCGCCTTGAGTATCAGCGCTCTCAGATCCTCAGTGAGGTTGCAGACCTCCGCCTTCCCTCCCCTGGCAATGTTAGTTCTCCAGTCGTCCGGGGCACTGTACCTGTAAATCGATGCGGCTATCTGATCCCCGACCACGACCGTCCTTATGTCTCGGGGAGGTCTCTCTACCATCTCCTGAATGTAATAGATCTGGTAAAGGGGGTTGCCCATCTCTTCCCGGTCCTCCAGGAGCGCCTGCGCAGTCTCCCGGTCCTTGAGCGGTGCGATAAGCCTGCCCCAGCTCCCGAAGACCGGCTTAATTACCGCAGGGTATCCCATCTCCTCCTCCAGCACTTTCATCGCCTCCTCCTTTGTGAAGGCGACAATTGTTTTTGGCGTCGGTATCCCTGCCTTAGCGAGCTTCATGCTGCATAGAAGCTTGTCCCCGCAAAGCGCCGCAACGCTGAACGGGTTAATCACAGTCACACCTTTGTTCTCGAGTATTGAGGTTATGTAAAGGCCCCTGAAGTGACTTACGCATCTTTCGATCGCTACGTCCCCGAAAATTTCGTCCTTGTTGAGATCGGTTATCTTCAAATGCAGTTCTTTCGCATCTATTGGTCTGAGCTCGACCCCCTTCTTCTGGGCTGCATTTATGATCTCCTTTTCCTCAACCCTTACCCTGTCATAAAGAAGAGAGAGGGTCTGTGCCAAAGCTTTACTCTCCCCAGTCTTCGCCCTCAGACTCTGCGACTTTCAGCTCGAAGTTGCCCTTTTTGTCCTTAGCGACCTCGAGCTCCGCTCCGCAGTCAGGGCAGCTAAGGATTTCTCCTTCTATTACTTCCTTGGCCTCTATGTCACCATCGCACTCTGGACATTTGAATTTCATTTTAATCCCCCGTAGTATCCGCCTAAAAGAATTTAATATTAATAAACGTTTCTATAAGGTATTTTTGATCGTTTATTGGGCGGCACTCAATATTCCACAGTTCGTTTTTTTTCATTTTTCTCAACAAGAGCGTTGAAATCCTCTAAAAACTCGAAAAACTTGTCCTCTGGTACCCTGGCTCCAGCAGCCATCGGGTGCCCACCGCCGCTGCCATTGTACTTTGGTGCGACCTCCTGAAGGATTTCGTTCAAGTCTATCTGCTCGCTCGAAGAGCGTATGCTCATGTCTATCCTGCCCTTCCTCGTCTCTGCGCCTATCCCTATGGGTGTGTTGCCGTAAGCCCTGGCGTAGACTGCGCTCTTCCCCATCGACCACTTGACGTCTAGGACGTACGCTACCCTTCCGACCACTTTAACCTCTTCTCTTATCCTCTTCCTCATCTCTTCCTCGGCAATCGCCTCGGCAATCGCCTTCTCGACGATCTCCTCATCCGAGCTGGGAGTCCTATTCGATGCCAAAAAGCTTACCATCTTCCTCTTCGTCTCATAATCCCTTCCCCCTGCGTCTATCGCCTGGATGAGCAGCCCGCTCTCAAGGTACATGCTCCTCTTCTCCCAGTCCAGAAGGAGGCGTCTTATCTCGTAAGTGTTATCCATGTAGTCGCCTATAGCGCCGTATATGGCTACCCTGCTCATGTCCGCCGGGACGAGATCCTTGAACTCTAGGTAAGTCAATTCGCTCGTGCAGCTCTTTGTCGAACTCACCATTTTTCCTGGGAAATCCTCCCTACTGAAGCCGCGCGGCAAAGGGTGGTGGTCTATATATATTATACTGCCCCCTCCGGCGGTTATCCTTTCAAGTTCGCCCTTCACTTCTCGGAGGAATGTGCTGGAGAGGGCTATGTCGCAGATGACCACGTTGCCCTCTACCTGCTTCAGATCCTCGGCAAGTCCGGACGGATGGGAGAAGAAAACCTTGCTACCCTTGTGGGCAGCCAATGCTATCGCAGCCGAGCATATCCCGTCACTGTCACCATGGGCGACAATCCAATCCATGGCTCATATTTGTCATTGGAAATAAAAAAGTTTTCAGCAAGCCCTGAAGTTCTCTTCCCACATCTCGTAGGCCCTGATCATCTCTTTGGTAACGCTCGGCTTGCGTCTTGCGAGCACCTCCTTGAAGTCCTCCATACGTATCGGTCTTGGCTTAGAAGCCTTGTCCAGTGCAAGCCCTGCCTCGAAGAGTTCGCTCACTACCTTCAACTGTACCGCTTGTGCAATGTCCCTTATGTCACTACCAGAATAACCTTCGGTCATCTTGGCCAACTCCTCGACGCTCACCCCTTCCATGCCCAGGCTCTGGGTGTATATCTGGAACATCCTCAGCCTGGCTTCGTAGTCGGGGACTGGGACGTAGATCCTCTTCTGGAATCTGCGTATGAACGCCCAGTCGAGCGCCCACGGCTTGTTTGTGGCGCCAATTACGTAGAGGAGGCTGTTCTTGCCTTTGTCGATTATGCCGTCCATTTCCTTGAGGAACTGGTTCCTGACCCTGATCTCCCCCCCGACCTCGTTGGAGTGGACACCCAGCAGCGAGTCGATCTCATCGATAAAAATGATTACCGCCTCGTTGTTGGCGATCCGCTCCCTTGCTGACCTGAAGAGCTTAGCGACGTTTTTCTCAGCTTCACCAAGCCATTTTGACATTATGGACGCAGCATCAACCGAGTAAAAAGCTGCATTTATCTCTGTGGCCACAGCTGCCGCGGTTAGGGTCTTGCCGCATCCCGGCGGTCCGTAGAGCAGGATCCCTCTTGGCCACCCAAGGGGGAAAAGGTCTGATCTGAGTGAGGGGTAAACAATCGCCTCTTTGAGTGCCTTTTTGGTCATCTCAAGGCCAGAGATGTCATCCCACCTTACGTTGGGCTTGTCTACCACAAGGAGATCCTCGTAAGAGCTCTTCTTCTGCTGCTGCAGCTGTGGCTGCTGCTTGGCATCTGCCTTCGGGGCGGGCTCTCCTCTGTTGATTGGCTTGATCTCGAAGACTGCTGACCCTTCCTCATCAGGAGCCTCAGCACAATGCCCTGTCTGCAGGACCTTTATCCTCTCTTGGTATGCCATTGCCCGAGTGACATAGATCCTATTAAGCTCGTAGTTCGGGTAAAGGTTGACGATCTTCAAAAGCACGTCGATCGCCTTTTGGTAGTAAGTGATCGCCATACCTTTCGATCCTTGATTATCCAGCCTGATCGCTTCACTCGCATACTTTATTGCAGCTGATTCCAGTTCATTGATCGCCATCACTTGCAATCGCCTCGCTTGCAGTCATTATCCTTATCAAACCCTTCTTAGATAAGCTTTCTATAAGCCTAGTGACTTGCCTTTCGTTCATGCCGAACTTCGAGCTCAGCTCCCTGAAGTCCAGTATCCCTTCATTCCTTTCTAGGTGCTCTAGGAGTGCTTTCTCCCCGTCCATTGTGTTGTCTGCTGGTGACTGCGAAACGCCTCTGGACAGGCGCCCCCCTCCGCCAAACTTCATGGGCGCCACCGGTCAATCTCCTTGGGAGGCTCCGGAAGCTGCTGGATAAGCCCCCCCCTGATGTA
>JASFYK010000057.1 GCA_030055545.1 Thermoproteota archaeon
GGCGACCGCGCGCTCAGTTATCTTGTCGTCTATGTCAGTAAAATTCTGCACGTGTACGAAGACATAGCAGAGCGCCTCAAGGTACCTCCTGAACACGTCGAAGTTTATGTACGTCCTGGCGTGTCCTATGTGGCAATAGTCGTATACCGTCGGTCCGCAGATGTACGCTTTCACGGTACCCGGCTCGGTTGTGATGAGCTCCTCTTTACTGCCGCTTTTAGTGTTGAATACCTGCACATGATCACCCCAGTTCAAGCCCAGCGAAAGCGACTGCCCTGCTGCGATCGATCTTCAGCGGGGCGCCAAAATATAGCCTCCTGATCCTCTCTTCGTAAATAAGGAACTCTATCCCCTCCTCCAGTACCACTGCTTTGGCATTAGGCCCGGCCGCCTCGAGCGATACCAAGAGCAGTTCATGCCCCGTGCCCTTTTCAGAGATCACAGGGCCTACAGAGGGCTCAACAGGGTCCTTCCTTACTATGGCGAATCCGTCCCACCCTCTTGGCTTCAGAACAATGCCCCTTTCCGCCATCCCTTTGATCACCCTCCTTCTTTCATAACCAAAGCATTCTTGGTCCATCCGAAGCATCGACGCCTCGACTTCCGCCCCAACAAGAACCTCGACGCGCCCCCCGATCGCATCGCCACTCTTCAGGGAGACCAGGTGGGCCTCGAGGTCAAGCCTGAACCCGTTCGCCTCGTAGAAGTCTGCCGACCGTTCGTAAGAAAATAGGGCAACCGTACTCTTGTCGTAGAGGCGCCTCACGCACTCGGTCAGGATCTCTGCACCGATACCGTGCCCCCTTTCTCTCGGCTTCACCAGAATGTTCGAGATCCACCCGACATTCCCATAGTCGAATATCGTGCCCATCCCGACTATTTCGCCCATGTTGGTCGCGACCAATGTCTTCCCGCCGACCCGACTGAACCAATTAAAATCCTCTTCAGTGTAATTCCAGCCCTCAATTTCCGTCAACATCACGAGTACCGGGAAATCCTTATGGTCAGCTTCCCTGATCTCCATTTTGGTCAGATCCCGTGTTCTTGTAGATCTCATCGCACACGTGCTCCCCATGCGTGATGAATTTTTTGTCTCCACGTGCATGCTTTATGCTGCATGGCCCATAGTCATCGTCCTCCGCCCCGTACCACTTCTCACACGACTTGCAACGCATGGTTGGTTCGCTCCCCTCTTTCAGTCCGGTTTCCCCGAGGCGATCCAGCGCTCTATACCTTCCCTAACTATCTTCTCCTTAAGGGTCTCCTCCTCCTTGATCAGGACATCCCCGAGCTTAATTACAGGAGTCTTGTCACAGTCAAGCATGAGTAACTCTGCCATTGCCTCGGAGTCTTTTTCCGTGTCCCTCTCCACGACGAGGCTTTCATAGTCGAGCCCCATTGTAATTAAAACCCGATTCAGGATAAACTTCGCGATAGGACATCTTGTACACGAAGGAGACTTGTAAAGCTTTATCCTGCCCATCTTCTCACCGCAGTTTCTATTTTACCTTAAGTGGTTTATCTGCACTGCGCAGCCAAATATGCCGTGCCTTACCTGTAGATCGAGGCCCTAAGCGGGCATCTCCTGATAAACTCCCTCTCCACCTCGATCCTGAGCTTCTCGTCCAGCTCCCTCTGCGCCTTGGACAACGCCCTGAGATCAGGGTGCTGCAGGAATGGCCCTCCCAAGACCCCTCCTGCCCCAGAATCTATCTTGTTCAAGGGGATCGGATCGCTTTCCAGTATCTTTCCAATTATGTTCTGCACGCCCTCAGATCCGGTCGGGTTGCCTTTCAATAGCTTTTCAAAGAGATCTGTCGGGACAGGTCTGAAGCCGAATGAGTAGCCTGTGTCGAATAATGCCCCGAGATCCTTGGACTCGAAGCGGGCCCCGAAGCCGATATTCTCCGAAGGGCTAATCATCATAGTCTTGAGCCTATACCCGAAATCCGGTCCGATAACTATGGCATTCCCTTTAAGATCCGAAGCCATCTTCCAGTCCAGCGGCTTCTTGTTGTACCTCTCGATGATCTCCCGGATAATCTCCTCTGCAGCGAGCAGCTCTGGCATATTGCTCCAGTGAGGTATCACTAACCGCAGATATTAACATTTTTTGCAGCACCCCTTCTTTCGCGACTCGGATCCCATGAATGTGGGAACTTGCTTCTTCGCATCTTTGCAGTGCTGTTCCGAGGATTAGGCTCCCCCGAAAATTGAATGTACTTTTTAGTACAATTATGTTTATATATTCTTATAAAAAACCATTTTGGTACATGATTGCGCGGTGATCGATTCTTGGACCTTGTGCTCATCCTCGTCATAATTTGCGGGGCCTTCTTGGCAGCTGCGAACTTCTTAGTCAGTATGAAAAAGAGGTGACCTGTACGGAACTTATTCCGATAGTTATCCTCCTTGCCTACGTTTTCATGATTCTGTCGATCGCAATTATTGGAGGGAGAAAGAACAAGGCAGTGGTGGATTTTCTTCTTTCCAACAGAAGCCTTGGGCCCGTACTTCTGGCATTCTCCTACACGACAACCTACTTCAGCTCGGCGGCTTTCTTGGGCGGCGGAGGGATGGGTTTCCTTCTCGGGTTCCAGTGGAGCACTTTCCTCTTCTTCTTTCACGTCCTCTTTGCGGTATTGGCATGGCTGCTTATTGCCCCAAAGATAAAGCAATTCACCGACCTCTCAAACTCGATGACCGTCTCTGAGTTCTTGGGTACAAGGTACTCCTCGAGGGGTCTCCAGCTCGTCTCCGCTTTAGTGTTCATTGTGTTCATGGAGTTTTATTTGATATCCATATTCAAGGGTTCTGGGAACATCCTGCAGGTGCTACTCGGGATCCCATACTCACAGGCCCTGCTCATAGTCGCGGTCCCTGCACTCCTTTATGCAAGCATCGGGGGGTTCAGGGGTAACGTAGTCGCGAGCCTTCTCCAGGGGGTCTTGATGATCTCATCGGCACTCGTCTTGATGGGCGGGATCATGCTACGGACTGGCGGCTTGGGGAACGCACTCTTGGTGCTGAATGAAGTGCGCCTCAGCGGATGGGAAAGCGGGGTCTCTCTGCTCTCTTTCCCGGGGCCAGTCCCCTCAGCCGTTTCGGCAGCTGGCGCAGCGCTCCCCTATATACTCTCGCTCACGTTTGCGATAAGCTTCGCACAGATGACTAGCCCGCACATGGTCGTGCAGTTTTACGCCGCCCGGGACGCCTCTGTCCTCAGGGTGGGGAGGGCAATCGCCCCGATCCTGATTGCGGTATTCGCCTCCGCGGTCTTCTTTGCCGGCCCTTTTGGATGGGCAGTCATCACTGAGCCGGACCTCCTCCGGCAATGCCTTGCAAACCCTGATCTAGTCATTCCATCCATCGCTGTCTCCATATTCGGCACCGGATTCGGGTCCATACTGCTCGTGTCCATACTCGCAGCCGCAATGTCCACTCTGGCACCCATATGCATAATGCTCTCTGGCTCATTGCTTAGGGACGTGGTTTCAGCAGCAAGACCTGGTGCGAGCGATCGCGTCCTCGTCCTCAGGTTCGCAACCGTGCTGTTCGGGGCTGTGCCTCTCCTGCTTGCCCTCAACCCCCCTGACGTTATTGTCGGAATTGTTGGTGTTGCATTCTCGGCAATCTCCTCGGCCTTCTTCGCTCCGCTAGTCGGGGGTCTATACTTGAGGCGAACCTCGAAGCTTGGTGCTACAGCGTCCGTTATTGCGGCAGCATCGACGTGTATAGTATGGCAGCTGAAATTCTATACCGCCTCCTTCGTGTACCCTGTAATCCCCGGGCTTGTTGTGGGGGTTCTGGTTTACTTGGCATTCAATATGAAGGTGACTAGGAATGGATGAGATGTGGAACAAGGGTTCAGAGACGCTTGACAGAGAATCGATCAAGAGGATCCAGCTAAGGAGGCTCAGGCTGGCAGTCAGGCGATCCTACGAAAGGGTCCCCTTCTACCGTTCTGCCTTGAAGGGCAGGGGGCTGCACCCAGAAGATATAATGTCTCTGGACGACCTGAAACGCATCCCAATGGTCTCAAAGATCGACCTGCGGGAGAACTACCCTTTCGGCCTCCTCGCCGTACCTAGGGAGGCGTGCGTCAGGGTTCATGCCTCCTCCGGGACGACAGGAAAGCCGACCCTCGTGATGTACACCCGTGAGGACATACGCAACTGGACAGAGCTCATGTGCAGGTGCCTTTTCATGAGCGGCTTGAGGCGAGGCGACATTTTCCAGGTGACGCCGGGTTACGGGCTCTTCACCGGTGGTCTAGGCTTCCACTACGGGGGAGAGGCGCTCGGCGCGACGGTGATCCCGACAGGCACCGGGAATACCGAAAGGCAGGTCAACCTCATGCGGGATCTCGGCACTACAATGATCGCCGGCATAGCAAGCTACGCCCTCCACATCGCAGAGGTCGCGTCGGAGATGGGGATCGACGTAAAGAAGGATCTGCAGGTCAGGAAAGGGATCTTCGGTGCCGAGGCCTGGAGCGACTCGATAATGAGGAAGATCTCGGATATCTGGGACATGGACTGCCACGACATATACGGGATGTCCGAGATGTACGGTCCAGGGGTCGGCTGCAGTTGCTCCTACGGCGAAGGCCTGCACATCTGGGAAGACCACTTCATTGTCGAGATCGTCGATCCATCGACCGGGGAACCAGTTGGACCAGAGGAAGAGGGCGAGGTCGTCCTGACTTCATTGACGAAGACCGCGATGCCCATGCTGAGGTTCAGGACCAGGGACGTCTCGAAGATCTTGGATGCGGGGAGGTGCGACTGCGGTAGGACACATCTACGGATAGCGCGTGTTAAGGGCAGGTGCGACGATGCATTCTCGATCAATGGCGTAAAGGTCTTCCCAGGACAGGTCGAGCACGTCCTGATGAAGTATCCTGAGGTGGGTATGAACTACCAGCTAGTGATAGAGAAGGTCGGAGCTCTCGATCAGCTGACAGTCCTCGTTGAGGCCGGCGTCGCGCTTGCAGAATCTCACCCGTCTCTGGAGAGTGCCCTGTTCAGGGAGCTCAGAACGGTCTTGGGCTTCCAGCCAAGGGTAAGAGTTTTGCCTCCCATGTCCATCGAGAGGAGCGAGGGCAAAGCCAAACGGGTGTTGGATCTTAGGAAAAAGTGAACCTTATCCTATGCTGTATTGATTCCTTTTTTTAATCCCGCCAACCCGCCTCCCGTGCCTTGGGCCTCGTGCCATGCATACGCTCCTACCCGACCCCTTTGTGTCGACGAGTTTAATCATTCCCGTTCAATGGAACGTTCCCGCGGACCATCTTTTTTGCGCCGTACAGCTTCAACACAACTGCGACAGCGAGCACGTTAAGAATCAGCAGATAGAGCCCGCCAGTCTCCGTTTCGAGCGTGGGGAAGATCAGGTAGGCAAGGTTATTCATTGTGTGGTAGATCATCACTGCCAGCACGCTGCCGCCAGTGTTGTTATAGATCCACGTGAAGAGGAACGCCCCGCAAATTATCAGAACAAAGAACCCCCAGATGGGAGTCTGAGACTGTATCGTCCCCTGGATGTAGAAGAGGGGCAAGTGCCATGCTCCCCAGACCGCTCCGAGGACTGCGCTGGAAGTGAAGGCGCTCCGCCTCTGCTGCAGGTTTTCGAGCGCATACCCCCTCCAACCGAACTCCTCTTGAAACGGTCCTCCCAAGAAGAAGATGTAGGCGAAGGCGAATAGGAGTGTCAGGGGATCGGAAAATGCAGCGAGCTCCGGCAAAGGATCCCCGCTGAGCACCGCCATAAGCAAGGCTAGACCCATGATCGCAGGGGAGACAAGGAAAACAGGTAGATACCACCGCCCTATCCTGTATTTCGTGATCTTTCTGAAGAGCGCCGCCACCCGCTCTTTCCCTCCCTCCGTGTAGGTCAAGACGACCGCTCCAACCACGGGACCGAAAGCGGCCGGATTGTATGGGCTGAAGAGGAATTCGCTCAACCATGGGGCGGCTGTGAGCATTCCTTTCGATACGAGGAC
>JASFYK010000058.1 GCA_030055545.1 Thermoproteota archaeon
GGGATGGCTCCTTTCGAATATGTGATCGACAACGCCTCAGGAAACATGTACCCGGAGGTTTTCTGCGGTGGCTAGGGGGCAGGTCTCACTTATCGATGCATTGGAAGCACTTCTGCTGTCTATTGCAGTATTCTCAGTGCCATTCCTTGCTCAGTCCGATTTGGGGGTCAATCTTGATGAGATCGCTGAAAAGGATAACCTGAGGCAAGAATTCTACCAGTTGATTGCTACAGGCAAAGTGAATTATCTTCTTGATCTGTGCATTGACCAAGGCGATTTGGATATCGGAGGCATCAGATTGAGCTTGAAAGAGCCAGACCAAGAACCGTATGTGCCGCTCTTATCGAGCAGAGAAGGGAGGGTCACACTATTCTACATAACAAGAAAGGGGTAATCCTCACCGCCAGCGAGTCAATGATACTACTCATAGTCCTGCTCTCCGCCCTAACCATAAACGCCCAGCGAATTGAGCTCGAGAGAGAGGCCGAGGCAATGGATCTCCTCAAGAGCTTCGAGTTCACATCCTACAACCTGCTCTTCGATCTCTGCGGCTATATCAAAGCACACGCAGACTTCACCTCATTGGACGAGGTTAGCGAAGGGATCCCCCCACTGCTAGAGCAGTGGTGCTCGCAAATCAATACCTACGCCAAGAGGGGGGAAGTCAACAGTCCGATTGTGCACTATGATTCTGTCCGGGTTGAGGAATACTCGGGGCAGCAGGTGGATAGTCACCAGATGCGCTTTGCTGGTGAGACAGGAGACGAGAAGTGGCTGGTGACTGGAAACCTGTATGTCGAGTTCTGGGGCGATGGGATCCTCTTCAGGGCGAACCACACAATCAGGGTAGCAATCTGAACCCCGAAGGTCAAGGAAAAAAAGAGGGGTGTGGGAAGGCACAATCTAGGACTGGGCAGCGATCATACGGGATGGTGCGAGGTCAGTAGCGAACACCGTCGACAGATGGCTCCGCAGCGTATACTCGGCAATCCCCACATCCTTGGAGAACTGTGACTTGGTTAGTATGTTTTCGGTCGATCTTGACTCAGCAAGGATCTTGTTGGCGAGGAAGACCGCTGAAGCCGCAAGGAGGTATGGGTTCTTTCCTGATCTGCGGGGAGGGGGGAGACCTGCGAGCAGTGTTTTCGACATCGATAACAGCCTCTCGAAGTATTCATCTGGTTCGAAACCGATTAGACGAATCCTGACTTGGATGAAAGGAGACGACCGCAGCTTTTCGACCACTCTGCCGATATAATCCTCTGATTGATGGAATTTCTTGTTGAAAGGTATGAAGAAGGAGTGGAAGTTCAGGTTCTTTGCGACGATTCTTAGGGATAGTCTATACCCCCTTCGCTTTAAAGCATCGACTAGCTCGGAGAGGCGCACCGGCGCGCGATCGCCGAATTCCCTGGAAACAGAGGCCAAACAGACTGCCATCAGCATGCCATAGTTTCCGTAAGGGTTCCTGAGTTTGGTTAGCAGCTGGTCGAAGAAGTTCATGGCAGTGTCAACGGCCTCCTTGGGCAGGCAGAGTTCTACTGCGATTGACTCTAGGTCTCGGTGCAACTGGAGCATATCGAGGCACGAACCGTTGTATGCAGACTCCTGAAGTCTTTTGAGCCGAATGTACTTCGCCTGGATTTCGGGAGTGAGTTTCCTTTCAGAGGAGTCGGTGAAGAACGCAGATCCCTTGGATATGAGGCTCCCCAACCGCTGCTTTTTTCCGACCGACGAACCGAAAACGTCGCTGTAAGCATGGACGAGTCCGCATTGTACGCAAACAAGGCTTCCGTTGCCGTCTGGGACCAAAACGCCTTTGCATTCGTCGCAGCTCATTTTCCACCACCAAAATTGTATTATTCAGGGCTGAACTGTACGGCTACAGCTCCCAGGGGCTTTAAGACTTACCAGAAACAATCTTCCCGTCAGTAGGCTCAAAGGTGCATTCAGAAGAAGCGACCATGTCTCACCGAGGAGGATTCCCAGCCGGAGAAAGAGAGGGAGGGGCGAAAGTGTAGCGGCAGCAGAGGCACGCGATCCCACAGCTGTAGCGCTTGGAATGAAAAACCCTGGAGCCCAAGACGCCCAAGGTGCTGTTTTGCACTATATTTATAATTTATAAAATATTTAAGGGTGGGTAGGTGAGCGAAAATGAGTGTTTCAGTAGGTGGGCGCAAATTCATCAGCGAGCTGAATGGTTTCGTGGACAAGACTGTCAAGGTCATCACTACAAGGGGAGTCTCCTACGAGGGGAAGCTCTTGGGCTTTGACGGTTCTAACCTTAGCGTCTGTCTCGAGGATGCCACAGTCAACAAAGAGAAGTTTGCCCGTGCAATAATAAGGGGTGAGGCCATCTCGGAGATCCTGCTGAAGGAGAAGCCATTCGATATGAAAGGGCTATCGGACAGGCTACAGAAGCTCTTCCCGAACATGGTGAAGTACTACGAAGATGCAGGGTTCATCACTGTGATGGAAAGGATAAGGGTGACTGCGGAAGGTGTCGAGGGTACAGGCCCTATGGTTGAGAGGGTCAAAAAAGTTTACGAACAGCACGTACTCGAGCAGAAAGGCGCCTAGAACCCCCCTTTTTTCTTGGAAGGATTTTTGATGTCCTTTGAGATTGCAGAGAGGGATCTGGCTGGAAGGGCAGGCGTACTCCTGACAAGGCGAGGCGAGGTTGAAACACCCTGCCTTATGCCCGTCATCAATCCGGTAAAGAACCTCATCCCTCCTCGAGACCTAAAGGACAATTTCGGCTTTAAGATGATAATCACAAACTCATATCTGATACTGAAGCATTTTGGTCACGAGGCGCCCGACGTCCACGAGCTTATCGGTTATGACGGTGCGATAATGACTGACTCGGGCGCTTACCAGCTGCTCATCTATGGCGGGGTCGAGACGGATCCTCACGAAATTGTCAAGTTCCAGGAGAGGATCGGAAGCGACATTGGCGTGATACTAGACACGCCGACCGGCGGATTCGCAAGCAGAAATGATGCGGAGAAGACGGTGGAAGAAACGATTAGGAGGGCAAAGCTCAGCCTTGAATGGAGGGAAGACCCGACCATGCTCTGGGCAGGCCCGATACAGGGAGGCAGGTACCTCGACCTGGTAAGGAAGAGCGCGAGGATGATGGGCAGGTTGGACTTCCAAACTCACCCGCTGGGAAGCCCCGTGCAGATAATGGAAGGATACGACTATTCCACACTGGTCGACATGATAGTTGCAGCCAAGCGCAATCTCCCTCCGGATAGGCCGCTGCACCTCTTTGGGGCAGGCCACCCGATGATGCTGGCGATGGCTGTCGCCCTCGGCTGCGACCTCTTTGACTCGGCTGCATATGCCCTCTTCGCCAAAGATGACCGCTACTTGACGGTTCGCGGCACCTTCAAGCTCGATCGGCTGAGCGAGCTCCCCTGCAATTGCCCGATATGCTCAAGGTACAGCCAGAAGGATCTCTTGGAGATGCCAAAAAAAGAGCGCGAAGAGTCCCTCGCAAGGCACAATCTCTACGTCACCGCCTCGGAGATGAGGGCAATAAGGCAAGCACTGAAGGAAGGCGGTCTATGGGAGCTCGTAGAGGCCAGGAGCAGGGCACACCCAAAGCTGTACGAGGCTTACAAGAGGCTAGGGAAGTACGCCAAATATCTGGAAGAGAATGACCCTGTGATAGGGAAGGAGGTCAGGGGCATCTTCATCTACGACAGGTACTCACTTGTTAGACCGGAGGTGATGAGGCACCGCGAGAGGGTGATCAAGAACTACAGCAGGCCTCTGGGTAAAGAAATAGGGGTGTTCATACCGAATCCTCCGGAGAGGCCCTACATCAGGTCGGATGAGTACCAAGATGTCATTAAAACCCTAGTTGGGCAAGAATTTCACATATGCTTTTATGGGGAGCCGTTCGGCGTGGTCCCCTCAGAGCTTTCTGAAACTTTCCCGCTCTCGCAGTATGAATGTTCACAGGGCACTGGAATGAACGTAGCAAAGGACCTCAAGAAGTTCATCGCAGCCAACTCTTACAGAAAAGTTTTCATAATCGATCCGAGGTCAGTTATGGCGATCGAAGGGGCGATTACCCTCAGGTCTATCGATGAAATTAGAGGGCACCTTGATGAGGATTCTCCTTGATGCGCATGTGCACACCAATAGCTCCCCAGACAGCTCTTTGACTCCAGGTCAGCTGCTGGAGAGGTTGAAGACTAAGGGCATCAATGCAGTCGCGATCACAGACCACGACACCCTAGACGGATACAGGAGGGTGCTGGATACAAAGGGGTTCGGGGAGATCCTAGTGATACCAGGAATCGAGGTCACTACAGACCTCGGGGACGTAATAGTCATTGGTGTAAGAGAGGCTATAGTCTCAAGAGACGCCTTCGAAGTCGTCGACAGGGCAAGGGCAGCCGGCGGCATAATAGTTGCGCCCCACCCTTTTGACTGGAAGAGGGCTTCGCTCGGAGAAAAGAGCGCAATGCTCGGCGTGGACCTTATAGAGGGCGTGAATGGGAAGTGCAGCAGGGAGGAAAACCAGCAGGCCAAGGAGTTCGCCAAAGCAATAGGGGCACCTGTGGTCGGCGGTAGCGATGCACACGATAAGGCACAGGTGGGGGCGGTGGTCAATGTCATCGAGTGCGAGAAGGATCTGGAGTCGCTGCTGGCCGCGCTGAGGAAAGGGGCAAACGCGATAATCAAACTTGGGAAGGCATAGGCCGAGCTCTCGGGTGGTATCGCTTCGGATCAGATGTAAAGGGTGTGCTGATCAATCTTGCCCCTGTCTTGCCTTTGCTTGTTGAACTCCTGGATCTCCATCTCAATCCGCTGCGCATCGGTTATTAGCTGGGATACGTCCATCGCCAGGTTGGTCAACTTGTTCAGGTTCTCTACAGCCACCGAGGCAGCCATAGGGTCCGGTCGTGTCGGATTTGCGTAGGGGAGCAGCGCTATTGCAGGAAATTCGTTTATCTCGAAGTATGTAAGCATTACAGCCAACGGACCGACAACAAACAGCCCCTTCTCGAGCAAGGGTATGCCGACGCTCTCAACATCCTTGAACTTCTTGGTGACGGTGCAGCGGATCTTGTCGGTCTCTGTTGGTCGCAGACGGCTGTCTAGGCCTCCAATCAGGTATGAGCTGGAGAAACCCTCGTCTATCGCCCACTCAGCAAGCGCTTTGGAAAAGCTTTGCCTTTCCTTCGGGTGTGGCGGGACGTTGGTGAGTACAAATACGAACTTATCCTTCTTGTAGATCTCGAACGGAAGGGAAAGGCGCTTCTCCTCCATTGACACAAAAGGCGGAATCCTGTCGGTTTCTATGTACCCTATCAGATCAGCACTGAGCGAGGTGACTGCATGCTTGACCGAGATAAAACCGGTGGCACCAAGACCGTGGAAACCGGTGATGAGCGAACAGCCCTTTAGGGAGGAATTGTCCACATGGAACGTGATTGTCATATCCATAACCTCGATATCGATTACATATCCTCATTAATAAAGAGTGCCTCGGGGGAGCTTATATTGACTGGTTTTGGGCTGGATTCAGAAGAATTTTTAAGGTAGAGAAACTTTCTTTTGACAGATATCACGGAGGTTAAATTAAATTTGGTGAATGTAACAGTTTTCGGCGCAGGTAAAGAGGTGGGGAGGTCAGGATTCGAAGTCAAGGGCGAAAGGACTAAAATAATCATGGATTATGGGGTCCTCGTCAAGGAGGAGAGGCCGGCCTTCCCGCTCTCCACATCGCCGAAGGATCTAGACGGCATAATAATAACACATGCTCATCTTGATCACTCGGGCACTGCCCCCCTCTTCTACATATCTGAGACGCCCCCAGTGTACATGACCGAGATAACGAAGCAGCTCACTGACATACTGATCCGGGATTTGCTACACCTTTCTGCATACTACATACCATTCGAGGCGCTAGAGCTGAAGACGATGCTCGAGAGCTGCAGGAGCGTAAAGAGCGGGACCTACAAGATTGGAGAGGCAGATGTCC
>JASFYK010000059.1 GCA_030055545.1 Thermoproteota archaeon
GCGCTCTCGAACTCTCCGAAAATCAGCGCTGGGATGACTGGCAGGAGCAGGATCCCGCCAAAGATCACGAGGAGGCCCAGCAGCCCGCTGAGGATCTCTTCCTTCACTTCCTCGATCATGATTAGACCTCGTTCTGGACAAGAAGCCTATTTTAAATTTATATATATGTATTTATTGATAGTTGAATCCGAGATGAAGTTTTGATTTATGCGGATCCTCATCTTTGGGGCTGGCGGCATCGGCAGGTATCTAATCAAGGAGCTGAACAACAAGGGGCACGAGATCGCCATAATGGACATCGACGAGGATGTCTGCAGGGAACTCTCGGAGCAGTATGATGTCCTGACGCTGAAGGGGGACGTCACCAACATGGATGACCTCGCAGCCGCGGACATAGCCACCTTCGACCTCGTGATATCCGTAATCAGCAAGGATGAGGCAAACATCCTCGCTTGCCTCATAGCAAAGGAGCTCGGCGTGAAGAGGACGATTGCTAGGATAGGCGACCCGAGGATGGCAAAGATAGCGGAGAAGCTGGGAATAACCGACACACTC
Organism: Thermoproteota archaeon; assembly: GCA_030055545.1. Lineage (GTDB taxonomy): Archaea > Thermoproteota > Methanomethylicia > Methanomethylicales > Methanomethylicaceae > Methanosuratincola. The sequence continues at coordinate 556 of JASFYK010000059.1, forward strand.
TGCCCCGAGCTCACCGCTGCGGAGAAGGTACTCAGGCTAATCAAGGAGGAGTTCCCGATCGAGGGCACGATCCCGGTCGGGGTGAAGATCGTGGATCTGAAGGTAGCCAAGAACTCGCTCGTAGCGGGAAGGAGGATCATCGATCTCCCGCTGATAACGGACTGGCTGATAATAAAGGTAAAGAAGAACGGCACTACGCTGCGCCCAGATCCGAACCATACCTTAGAGCCTGACCAGAGGGTGACGATGATAGTCAAGGAGGAGTCGCTGGAGAGGATAAGGGCGTTCTTCGAGGAATCGGTCTAAAGGAGCAGCCCTGTCCCGAAACTACTGTGTGCTCCCCTTCTTGTACAGTTCGACCCACTTCGGGCAATCGTACTTCTTCTCTGGGCAGATCCTGCGAGAAACGCAGAACGGGCCTGCGCCCTCGAAGATCGTGGGGGCGACAGACCTCACAAGTGAGAGCATCTCCTCTGCGACCCTCCTGATCTCCCACTGGGCGGAGAGGCAGCACCTGAGCTCGAAGAAGTTAAGAAGCGCCCTCGCGTTCATTGTGACAACGATCTTTGTGGGCGATGCCTGTGGGAGTATGTACCGAGCGTCCTCAGCCGGGATCCCTTTAGCCAAGAGTTTGCGGTAGGTCTCCTTGCATCCTTCTAGACCCTCTAGGAACATCCTCCTCGACTCCTCGTCATCTGATATGCTATGGGGGATAACAAACTCCAGTTCGTCGAATTTGACATAGCGCTGGCTCTGCTGGGAGTAGGAGGCGATCCTGTGCCTCACCAGTTGGTGGCTGCAGGCGCGCGAGATCCCGTCCACAACGAAGGTGAAGCTGGCGTGCTCGAGTACGGAGAGGTGCCCGCTTGAGATTATTTTTCTTAGGAGCCTCCGTATGTCTTCCTCAGAGAGCTCGACGTATGCCTTGGTGGCGCTGAACTTCGAGTAGCACTGCCTTGCCGCTGCGGCTGCAGTCCGCTCAGGGTCGGGCGTGTGAGCCAGCAGTGTTATCTTCAAGACCATCACCGGAGAGTAATCTGGAGGACCATATTAAAAACCATTCCATACAGCTCTATTGGTTCCAGAAGCGATCTTGAACGGTTTCCGATGGGGATCGCCCTTGAACGCTCGGGCGGTTCAAGAACTTCTATCTGCGCCTTTGCTTTGCTGCTGCGTACCCATCTTTTTGAAGATCCTATCGAGCATCATCCTGGCATATGCCAAAATACCATTGTTGTTTATGTACTCGACCGCCTCAATCCAATCTATCTTGAGGATTATCGCGGTCAGGATTACTAGGAGCACGACCGATCCTAGCACACCCATCAGGACATTACCCTCACCCAAGAAAGCCATCATCACCTCAAAGGAGTAATGACCGGCATATGCCACGAGAAGCCCAAGGAAGAGTTTGCCCAGCAGGAGCATGATGAAGAAGCGCTTGAAGTTGTACTTAGCCAACCCAAACGGTATTATTATCACATCATCGGGAAGGGGGAACGCCGAGAATAGGAAGATCGCAAGGTCGCCGTACTTGCCCAAGGCTTTTGAAAAGCACCTTAACTCCTGCCTCTTCCTGTCTGAAAGGAAGGCTGCACCTCCCCTACCGATCATGTAAGAGACACACTTGCCGATTGTTGCCCCGATCCCAACAACGATCCCCAGCGGCAAGGGATCCATAACACCCGACAGCAGGAATACTGGTATGAGGAAGGGGACGGGCAAGAAAGGTATCAGGTTGCCCACGAATCCGATCAGGAGCGCTCCGGCATAGCCATAGCCCTTTAGCCCTTCGATCAGAACTATAAACCAGTCCAATATTCCACGTTCCAGCAAGCCTTTTTTCTGTCACGCCTTCCCTTCTTTATGTTTCCCCTCACTTGCTGCCTATGTCTGAAACGCCGCCCCTGCCCAGACGCTTGCCTATCAGGATGGTATCGTCCTCGACTTCGATGCCTGGATCGACCTCGCACTTGAGTAGCACGCACCCTGCTCCAATGGCAGCCCCGTCCCCTATCCTGACGGGCCCGTGGATAACCGCGCCGTCCCCAATGGTCACGTCGGGGCCAACCTCGATCCCGTGCCCCTTCAGGCTGTGGAATACTGCCCCGTTGCCTATCTTGGCGTTAGCCCCTATGACAATCGGGAAACCCTCGTCGCCCCTAATCGAGGTCCTGTCGCCCACCTCGGCGTATCCCTTGAACTCGACATCGCCGATAACCCTGGCCCTGCCCAAGAATTTCACCTTATCCGCTTTCGGGAGCGACACCCTCTCGCTCCAACTTGTCTTGGGGGATGGCGATATTTGCTCTTGGACTGCCTTCAGTGAGCTGTATAGGTCGACATAACCGAGGGCGAGCTCCGAATTGACCTCCAAGACCTCTTCTTTGAATGCAGTGAGGGCCTCGTCGACGGACCCAGCGGGGCGCCTCCCGCCTGGTGGGACGTATGATCCCTCCTCCAAGACGGCGTTTTTTATGACTGCACCATGCCCGATAAAGCAGCCTGCCTTCAGCTCAGTATCCCTGATCCTTGCGTTGAACCCTATGAATGTGAAATCGCCCACCTTCGATGAGACGACTTCAGCCCTGTGGGCTACGCTCACGAGTGAACCAAGGCTAGAAGGACCCAAGATCCGCGCGCCGTCCTGGATGTTCGTGCCGCCGCCGATCGTCACCTCTCCGGCAACCTCCGCAAAAGGGGCTATGTAGATGAAGTCCCCGCCCATCCTGACCTTGTCGCCGAGAGTGGCGGATGGGTCAACAAACGAATTGTTCCAAATCCTGCTCAATCCTACCCCCCTCCAAAACAGCCACCGGTTAGAAGGTCTCGGTTAAAGATATAATATCCTTTTGGGTTTTGCTTCTGACAGCACGGTTTTTATACGTTCTAAATGCCTTCTTATCAAAGGAAATGCCTCGGAGTGCCTGTATCATGGGTGCAGAACCAGACCAGAATCGTAGCGATGAACAGATGGTAATGGTGGCGAACGACCTGTGGAAGGTCTACAGACTGGGCGCGATAGAGTACCCTGCCCTGCGAGGGGTCAGCTTCAGGGCGAAGCGCGGAGAGTACATCGCCATCGTCGGCCCCTCGGGGAGCGGCAAGTCCACCCTCCTCAACATTATGGGCGCACTCGACAGGCCCACGAGAGGCACGATGATGATAGATGGGTTGGACGTCTCTACACTAAGCGACAACAAGCTCGCAGAGCTGAGGAACAAGAAGCTTGGTTTTGTATTCCAGACGTTTAACCTCCTATCCTACATGAGCGCCGCTGAGAACGTCGAGACGCCGCTAGTCGCCGCAGGCGTCCCTCCTGAACTAAGGCGGAAGAGGTCCTATGAGCTCCTTGAGATGGTCGGGCTCAAGGGCTTCGAGAGGAACCGCCCATCGATGCTCAGCGGAGGGCAGCAGCAAAGGGTCGCGATCGCGAGGGCATTGGCAAACGACCCCCAGATCATCCTTGCCGATGAGCCGACGGGCAATTTGGACTCAAAATCCAGCCTTGAGATTATTGACATACTGAGGGGTCTGAACAGAGAGAAAGGAGTCACCGTGATAATGGTCACGCATAACTTAGAGCTCACTGCTCACTGCGATAGGGTCTGGTACTTCAGGGACGGAAAAATAGAGAGGGAGGAGGTTTTGCATGCAAAGTAGAAACTATAAAAGTGGTCTGCTTCGATTTATCAGCGGTGCTGAAATGATGGTGGGCATAAATAGGCGCAAGGGCGGAGTGCTCGCTCTCCTGCTCCTCATCTCAATAATCCTGTTGGTCTCAGTCCAGCCTACAGAGTGTGCAGTCAACCTCTCGCTTTTGTCTGATAAGCAGGTTCTAGTCGCCGGGACTGAGAACACGATAAGATTCACTATTTCCAATCTGGGAAACACTGCTGCGAATGAAGTTATCGCATCGGCGACCATCGGCACATCACTCACCGGAGGAAACCTCATGATGATCGTCGGCGGTGACGGGAGGTTCGATCTCTCGACGATCGGGCCCGGTGAGAATAAGTCATTCACCATGACGGTTTACGTCTCGCCCTCGGCGGCGGGGCAGATCCTGCAGATCTCGTTCAGCATCAGTTACCGCGGAGACTCGGTCACGACTACTGTTACGAGGTCGGTCGGCTTCAGCGTGCCAAATAAGGACCTCGAGTCCCCGATCTTGGTTCCCCGGCTCACGCCGAACGAATTCAGGCCCGGGCAGAACAACACAGCCTACCTCATCATTGAGAACACAGGGATGAGGGAGGCGCACAATGTAACGTTAGTGCTCGGACATCCCGGCGGCGCAGGGACGTCACAGCTCACAGGGAGTTCGTCACTCCTCACCGCCCTTACGCCGACCACAACGACAGTGCAGGGGTCTTCGCAGTTCATCATCTATGACAGTGCAGGGCGGTGGGTAGTCGACTCGGTCGGGGCTAACGGGACCGTAGCCATCCCGGTTACCATCTACGCCCTAGCTTCCACCGCTGGCTCAGTGTTCCTCTTTCCTGTCCAGCTCTCCTATTCCGATGGCTTCACTTATGTGCAGGAGACGAAATACGCAGGGATCAGGGTTTTGCCCGCACCCTCAGAGACCACCAGCTTCAGCATCTCCCTTAGCACGCAGGAAGTGATCGCGGGTAGGATAAATCATTTGGATGTCACTCTGAAGAACATCGGGTCGGGACCGGTCAGCGGTGCTGTCCTAGGCATCGGGTTTTCGGGGTCGCAGCTCTCCTCGATTGCAAGCACCGGATCTGTTTCGATCCCACAGTCTTCATCCCTAGTCCTCATAGGAAGCGACGGGACTTGGGTCATCGGGGATCTGAGTCAGGGGGAAGAGGCACACGTGAACGTCTCGGTATATGTGCCCCCATCTTCAGCAGGCTCTGTTGCCACGCTGAGCACATCGCTGTTCTACACGGACTCTCTCCAGAGGTCAAAGCAGGAGACTAAGCAGGCAGGCATTCTCGTGAAAGGCCAGGTCGATCTGATCGTGCTGGAGACCTCGACTTTCCCACAGAACGTATCTTCAGGCAAGCCTTTTTCGGTCTCAGTCACCATGATCAACCTAGGGACCTCGCCTGCAAAGAGCGCAATATTGACCCCTTCAGGGACCGGCGAACTCAGGCCGGTCACTAGCGACAGGATATTCATCGGCGACATCGCGGTGGATGTCCCGTCCTCCTTCACGCTCAGCTTGGTCGGGGATAACTTGACCAGCGGGGTCTATAATCTCAACCTGACTTACACGTACAAGGACAGCCTCAGCCAGATCCAAGAGAATTATCTGATCTTGCCCATCAA
>JASFYK010000005.1 GCA_030055545.1 Thermoproteota archaeon
ATTTTCCTAAACGGGCTGAATATCAGGACGTGTGGCTGAAAAGCGGTCAGAGCCTTGGGAGGATGAACTTCCTGCCACAGTGGTCGAACATCTCAACCGGGATCCCGTAGACCTCCTCGATCGTCCCAACGCTGATCACATCCCCCGGTGCCCCCCTGTGCAGGATCTCGCCGCCCCTCATCAGCGCTATCTTATCGGAGTACATCAGGGCGTGGTTCGGGTCGTGTAGGCTCATGACCACTCCGATCCCTCTCTCCCTGGAGAGCCTCCTCACCGTCTCGAGGGTCGTGACCTGATTCCGGAAGTCCAGGTGGGCGGTGGGCTCGTCGAGGAGTAGGAGCCGCGGCTCCTGGGCTATAGCCCTGGCTATGAGGACAAGCTGCCTCTCCCCCCCGCTGATGTTCGTGTAGGTGCGGTCGCGCATCGGGAGAATGCCGACGGTTGAAAGCGCTTCCTCAGCCTTCCTGTAGTCGTTTTTTGAGGGCTGCTGGAAGATGCTGAGGTACGAGACCCTCCCCATCAGGACCACGTCCAGTACCGAGAAGGGGAAGGACGGGGTGTGCGACTGGGGGACGTAGCCGATCGCCCTCGAGAGCTCGTTCCTGGAGTACTCGCGGATGTTCCTGCCGCAGACCTCAATGGATCCGTAGTCGGGCTTAAGGAGTGCGTTGATGCACTTCAGGAGGGTCGTCTTTCCCGACCCGTTCGGCCCCAGGAGTGTTAGGACCTCCCCGCCCTGGACGGCGAGCGAGTCTGCCCTCACCGAGAACTGCCCGCCGTACGAGAACTGAAGCTTCGAGATGCGCACTACTTCCATGCAGACCCTCCCCTAAGCTTGAGCAGGTACAGGAAGAACGGGGCGCCAACTAGGGTGGTGATCACCCCGACCGGGAGCTCGAAAGAGGCGACCGACCGCGCCAGGTCGTCTGCTACCATCAGGAAGACTGCCCCGAGGCTTGCGGATACGGGGACGACCACCCTGTTGTCAGGCGTGCCCAAGAGCATCCTCACCGTGTGCGGGACGACGAGGCCAATCCAGCCGATTATTCCCGCCACCGAGACGAATGCAGAGACCATGAGCGTCGAAGCTAGCAGCACGACGAACCTGTCCCTCTCGACGTTCACCCCGAGCGCCCTCGCCTCCTCGTCCCCCATTGAGAGTACGTTTATCCTCCAACGCATGAGGAATACAACTACGAACCCTGCCAGGATCAGCGGGGCGATCTGGCTCAGCGGCCCCCATCCGGTCACTGCGAGGCTCCCCATCATCCAGTAGACCACTCCTGCGAGTTTCTCCGACTCCGTGAAGAACTTTATTATCGAGAGTAGGGCCGAGAAGAGGGCGGTCACGATCACGCCCGCGAGGACGAGGGATATCACGGGGGTCTCGCCCTTGCTCTTGGCGACGGTGTAGGTCGTGAAGAAGGCTGCGAAGCCCATCGCGAAGGAGAGCGCCTGGACCGAGCCTGGAACGCCCGGGAAATAGGCGATCCCCAGCGCTGCGCCGAGCCCAGCACCGGCCGAGACCCCAAGGATGTAGGTGTCGACGAGCGGGTTCCTGAATATCCCTTGGAGCGAGGCGCCTGAGACGGAGAGTGCTAACCCCCCCACGAGTGCGAGGAGGACCCTTGGCATGCGGATGTTGAAGACTATCGTCTCGTAGACCTCAGGCCATGGCGCGGTGCTGGACGAACCGAAGAGGCGCTTGGCAAGTATGCCGAGCACGGTTAATGGGTCGATTGAGTAGATGCCCACGAATAGGGAAGCCACCAGCACGGGGAGGGGTAGCAGCAGGAGCGCCGAGACAAGTAGCTTCTTTTTTGACATCAGAATCACTCGGAGATAAAGAAAAAAGACGGTGCTTATCAGCTTTTTAGGTAGCCGTAGTAGCCGCCCATGAGCTGGTCCCTGACGGATGCCCAGTTGACGGAGGCGAAGTGATCGGGCTGTATCAGCGCAGCCAGCTGGAGCTCGCCTACGACCATCCTTGGAGTCCAGTCAAGGTGGCTGTTCAGGTCATATGACCCGGTTAGCACTGGGTAGACCTTGCCCTCCCGGACGGCGCGGAGGCTGAGCCAGTTGGTGTCGTTCATCGAGCTTATCTGTGAAGATAACACGGACTGGGTCCTCCCGACAATTACGATTATGTCAGGGTCCCAGAGGAGCACCTGCTCCATATTCACCTTGACCCAAGACTTGTCGCCGAAGCCCCCGTGGGCCACGTTGATGCCGCCTACGTCGACGACAACGTTGCCCCAGCTCGTGTTGGAGTACGTGTAGATCAGCCCGTCCTTCCAGACGTCTAGGTTGCAGATCAGGACGCGCGGCCTCTCCTGAGAGGGTATTCTGCTGGCGTTGGAGATCAGCTGCGAGTGCAGCCCGTTGATGTAGCTAGCGAGCGACTGCGCCCGCTCGGCCTTCCCGAGCGCCTGCCCTATGATTATTGTTGCGTTCGAGATGTCGGCGAAGTTCTTTGCGAAGAGGGTGATCACGGGCACTCCTGCACCCTCGAGGCTCCTTACAATGTCCTCCGCCTTACCGTACCCGTAGTCCATTATCACCAGGTCAGGTTTGAGGGAGAGCACGGTCTCGATGTTTACGCCAGAGAAGACATTGCCGACGACGGTCTTGTTCTTGACCGAGTCGGGGATAAAGACGGAAGAGGTGACGTAGGTCCCGATGCCGACGATCTTGTCCTGCGCGCCAAGGGCACAGGCGATCTCGGTCCAGTACGACTCCAAGATCACGACCCTGTTTGCAGTGGAGTTCAGCTGGACGGCCCTGCCCGACATGTCGACTATCTTCACGCCGGAGCCGCCGTTCAGGTACCCCCCCGCGAGGAGGATGCCTACCGACGAGACGGCGATTATTGCGATCACTGCCAATGACAAAGCTTTGGTCGAGTTTTTCATCAAGAAGCACCAAGAGGTGCTTGAGGGGGCACTTAATTTAAAATTTCCGTTTCATATGAAACTAAAAACAAGGGATTTTCCGTACGAGAGGAGGGCTGCCGTGAAGGCATCATCGCTTGACTCCGCGTAGACCCTCACCACATTCTCTGTGCCTGACTTCCTGAAGAGCATCCACGACCCGTTTCCGAGGATGATCTTGATGCCGTCCTTCCTGTTCACTCCCGACACCTTACTGCCCATGATCTCCCCCTTGGCTGCGACCTCGCCCTCGATGAGGCGGATGACATCGCCCTCGAAGGACGTTCGCAGGTCCAGCCTGGCTGAGGAAAGGCGCCCGTACCTCGATACCATGTCCTGGTAAAGACCGCCGAGACCCTTCCCTGATGACTTAGCAGCCTCCATCAGGAATGCCGCGGAGGCGATGCCATCCTTCTCGGGTATGTGGTTCGAGAAGCTCATTCCGCCGCTCTCCTCCCCGCCGATAACGACCGCGCGCTCCCTGAGCAGCACACCGATGTACTTGAAACCGACCGGGACCTCGACCACCTTCTGCCCGTGGTCGTCCGCGACCCTGTCCACGAGGTGGCTCGTGGCGACCGTCCTGGCAGCGTCCCCTATCATCGACCTCCTTTCCATCAGGTGGAGGTAGACAAGGGGGAGCAGCTGGTTGACCGCCAGGAAAATCCCGTCCCTAGTGACGGCGGTGAGCCGGTCCCCGTCACCGTCGAATGCCACCCCCAGGTCGGAGCCGGATGCGATAACCCTCGACTTGAGCCCTGATAGGTTCTCCGGAGTGGGGTCAGGGATCGCCCCTCCGAATATGGGATCAATCCTGTCCCTGACGGTCTCGACGATCGCCCCCATTTGGGTGAAGATCCTGCTCGCGTAACCCGAGGTGGCGCCGTGCATTGGATCCAGCACGATGCGTAGACCGGAGAGCTCGCCTTTGATCAGCCCGTGGAGGTGCCTGAGGTAATCCTCGTAGGGGTCGAGCTCAGAGATCAGGCTCCTATTTGCGGCTTCGGGAATAGCGGGTGATTCGGGTGGGATGTGGCGCTCTATCCCGCTCGTGACATCGGGCATCGCAGGGCCGCCGTAGTCAGGTATGAACTTTATGCCGTTGTACTCCGGGGGGTTGTGGGACGCGGTTATCATTATGGATCCGGCGAGGGAGTACCTGACTGCCGAGAAGGCAGCTACCGGCGTGGGCACGGGACCTGGCGGCAGGTAACAAGCGATGCCTTTGAAGGCGAGCACATTGGCGCACTCCTCGGCAAAATCCTTCGATTGTGCCCTGCCGTCGTAGCCTATGAATACACCCTTCCCGGGCGACCCGCACTCCAATACGTGCTCCGCTATCGCGAAGGCGACCCGCCGTACGTTTTCGGATGTAAAGCCCTCGTCCAGCTTGGAGCGCCACCCGTCAGTGCCGAATGATATCCTTCTCTGCAAAAGGACTCACCCCCCATCCCGATTTATTTGCCTGTCCGGACGGGACTACCTGACTATTATCGTTGTGCAGGGCAGGCTGAGCGCCACCGAGATCGCTACGCTCCCCATCAGGATCCCCATTCCCCCCGAGTATCCCCTGGATCCGATGATCACGCAGTCGTAGTTGCCGTCCACGGCCTCCCTGAAGATCTCGTAGGCGGTCGAGGTCTGGTTGCTCTCTGCGACCTTCAGGACCTTCTTTGCCGAGATCCCGAAGGCGTCGCACTTGGCTGCAGCCGCCTCGAGGACGGAGTTACCGATGCTTCTCATCTCCTCTATCATCGCGGGCTTGCTGCAGATGGGTGTTGGGCTGACCACGTGGATCAGGGTCAGCTTCGATCCGTCCTTCATCGCGAACTCGATCGCGAGGTCGAGGGCCCTTAGGGACGCGGGGGACCCGTCGATCGGTATCAGGATCTTCTTGAACAAGGCTTCAGGTACCCCCCAGCCCCAGGCTCTCGTTCGTCATCCTCATCGACTCTTCGGCGGTCCCGCAGAGGTTGGTCATTGCCCTTATGGCGTCGATGTTCTCAGGGACGACTATCGACTCCTGGTGGACTGCTTGGGTCAGGTAGACCTCCCTTCCAAAGGACTTGACCGACTCCTTGAAGACGATGAGCTCGGGCATATCGTACCTGCGCCTCCCGAGGTCCCTCGCGTACTCTATCACCTGTGCAGTCGAGTCGATCCCGTCGGACGCTGAGACCACTCTTATCCGGGGGTACTTCGAGAGCGCAGACAGAATCTCCAGCTCGGTCGCATCCTTCTGCAGCTCCAGGTTCAGCCAGTGGACGTGCATCAGGGTGGTCGGGACGGCGAACGCCGAGGTCGTTATGTCGATCTTGGGCAGGACCTTCTGGACGTCAGGGCCGTGGTGCGACGGAATGCTCACCGGGTCTGGCAAAATGCTGTTTATCGGACCCTTCTTGTCCTCCGAGGGATCAGCCCCCCTCCGGATAAGGACCACCCTTACCTTCCTGACGCCGAATGCAGTGTCCATTGCGTATAGGGATCTGCAAAGCCCGGTGGTGTTGCAGGAGACTACCCTTACGAGGTCCCTGCCCAGGGCCTCCCTGTAGTTGCAAACAGCATTGAACGAGAAGCCAGCTACTTCGTGCTTCTCGCCCCCCTGGAATACCGCTTTGACCTTGTACTTCTCGTACATTGGCTTGTAGGTCGCACCGATCTTCCCTGGGGTGCAGTCGATTATCACGTCAACTTCCCTGAGGAGGTCCTCAAGCGTCCCCTGGACCTCCATGCCGGCATCCTTGAATGCCTGCAGCCTCTCTGCAGACGCGGCATAGACCCTGATCCCCTTCTGCCTCGCCATCCTGGCCTCGAAGTTTGGCTTGGTCTTGGTGACCCCGGCCAGGATCATGTCCCGCTGCATCAGGACTGCGTCCGCAACCCTCTTCCCTATTGTGCCGTATCCATTTATCCCTACCCTTACCTTCATCATATGGCCCCCAAAATCACTTGTCCGAGTTAAACTTCTGCTTGGATGCTATTAAGACTTCCAATGCTGGGAGCTTCTCCCCCGAGAGGAAGGTGATGAAGGCGCCGCCGCCGGTGCTGAAGTAGCCAATCTTTTCTGCGATGCCGAGCCTCTCGGAGATCGCCCTGAGGTGCCCGCCGCCAAGGAGGGAGACCGCCCTGCTGCTCACCAGTGCCTGGAGGAGCCCCTCCGATCCGCGGGCGAACCTCGGATCCTCGATGTACCCTGCGGGCCCCCTCATGATGACGGTCTTGGCGTTCCTCAGCAGTTCAGAATATTGGGAGATTGTGGACTCGCCGATGTCGTAGATGGGCGAGTCGTCAGGTATGCGGTCGAGCGGGGCCTCGACGCGCGCATCCCCCTTGAGGTATGCGACATCCGCAGGAGTCAGTATCATGTCCCCGTACTTCTTCAGCAGCGCCTCTGCGCGGGGCAGGAGCGCATTGAGCCCCTTGCCCTCCATGATCTTGGTGGTAGCCTTGCCTACGTGCTTACCCTTCGCGATTAGGAAGAGGTGAGAAATGAGACCGGTGAGCAGGACCTTGTCGGCTAGACCCTTGGGGAGAAGGGTCTCCATCAGCTGGACCGAGTCAGGGACCTTGCCACCGCCCAGTACGAATATGCAGGGCTTCGAGGAGGGCTCGAATAGGCTGCCAAGTATCTCGACCTCCTTCTGTAGCAGCCTGCCGCCTGCGGAAGGCATGACCAAGGGGAAGCCAACTAGGGATGGGTGAGAGCGATGGGCGGTCGCAAACGCGTCGTTCACGTAGAGCGAGAAGAGGGGGCTGAGGATCTTCACCAGGAAGGTCTTGGCCTGCGCCTCGGGAACCTTCTCGATGTTCTCCTCGGAGTAGAACCTAGTGTTCTCGAGCAAAAGAACTTCCCCGGGCTTCATTGAAGCGATCTGTGACCTGGCGTAGGGCCCGAAGAGGTCCTCCAAGTAATTGACCTCATTCCCGAGGTGCCTTGAGAGGAGGATCGAGTGTGCTCCCAAAGTCGTGAAGTCGCTGTCGCCGGGCCTTCCTTGGTGTGCAAGTATGGCAACCGAGGCCCCGAGTCCGATCAGCTCCTTCACCGTCTGGGCGTGGCTCCTTATTCGCGTGTCGTCAAGGATCTTACCTGTCTTGGGGTCAATCGGCGAATTGATGTCGACCCTGAGCAGGACCTTCTTGCCGTCGAAATTGAAGTCGTCCATCGTGTAGAACGGGAGAGAGTGGAGTTGCATACGCCTCACTGACCACAAATGATTACCCGGCATTTAAAAGATTTAAGGTCTGCCCGATGCTGGGCAGGCTCATTGCCTTTGGCAGTACCGCATGCCTATCCTTGTTGGGTCGTTCAGGAAAGCGTAACTCTTCGGGCAGCAAATGAAGTCTGTGTAAATGTCCTTCGACACAGGGTACTTGACTTTAGACCAGATTGGCTTTGGCGGGTCGGGGTAGTTCGGGTTCGGCTCCAAGACGCCATCTTTGAGCAGGTAGTATGACGCACCGCGGAGTTCCTTGTAGGGCCCATAGTTCGAGGAGAAGCGGGTGGATACCAAGTTTGCCATTACCAGCTGGCATTCGCCCACGTTCACGGTCACATGGCCATAGTTCGGGGGTATCAGCACGGCATCCCCCGGGCCCGCCTCAACTGCCAGGAACTCTGACACCCGCCCCCTGCTGTCGTGGAGCCTCTGGAGAAGGTAGACCGCCCTCCCGTGGAGTACCTGGTACAGCTCGGGGTAAGAGAATCCAGGCACAGCTTCGGGGTGGACATGCCCTAGCGTCTTGTTGGGCTCCCTATCGAGGAGGTAGGAGTCCATCACGGTGATGTCAAACCTCACCGAGTGCATCCTGAATGCCTCGCTGTGCATCGGATCGACCACCACGGAGCGGTACATCATGTACAGGACCTTGCCCGAGTTCTGGTCTGTTATGAATTCAGGGTTCCTGAGAACCGGCTTTAGGTCCCGGAGAAACCTTGGTTCGCCCTTTAGCGGGGTTCCGTTCAGGGTTATGCCGAGATTCTCCCCCAGCTCGAGCCTGCCGAATGGATAATTAATCACCTGCAGGAGACACCACCTGAACATAAAAGGTCAAAAGTGCATTAAAAACCCGATCTGGAAATAATTGTGGAATGATTTGTTAAAAAAGCAGACTGACAGAATAAAAAACTGAGTCGAAAACAAAAATAAAAAACACAGCAATGGTTATGGCAATAATAAAAAGAAAAAATGATTGCATTTTTAACTGCAATCAACTTTACTGTACGACTTCAGCGGTTGCGAAACGGTTTGAGATCTTCGAGATCTTGATCTTGACATGGTCGCCTGCCTTGGTGTTCGGGACGAACACTACAAAGCCCTCAATGCGAGCGATACCCTCGCCGCGCCTGCTGACTTCCTTGATGTCCACTTCGTACTCCTTGCCCTCTTCTACAGGCTTGGGGCCGAAGTTGGCTGGACCGCGTCTCGGACCTCCGAATCTCCGTGCGCCTTCACGGTAGTATCCCACATGCTTCCCTCCTTTCTTTCCTTTCTTCATTTGGGTGCGCAAAAGAAGCTGAAAAAATTCAGTTCCTTCGGCTATCCCTGTTCGAATGAAAACTTACCTTGTATATTAACTTATGCATTCACGATTGAATCGGATTGAGCCTGAGCTACGTTCCTCAGATCTTCCTCATTCGACCTTCTTGAGCTGCCGCCTGTACATCTCGACTATCTCCTGGACGGTCGTTGCATCCTCAGGGCTCTTCTCGTCCCTCCACTTGCCGGTGAACCTCGGGAACCTGATCGCGAGCCCCGACCCCTCCCGGATGGTGTCCATGCCGCAGGTGTGGATCGGGGACAGCGTTATCTCTGCGCCCCTGATCTCGAGCACCTTCGAGGGTGTGAGCCAGATGTCAGGGGTCAGCTTCGAGTCCACCCTTGCGTGCCTGTGCGAAATTATGCTCTTCTCAAAGATCGCCCGCATGTTCCTTATCTCCTCGTCGCTGAACCCCGTGCTGCACTTGCAGACCGTCCTGAACATGTCCTCAGCAGGGTCGTAGGCGGCGAGCAGCAGCGTGCCGATGTTGCCGGCCCTCCTCCCGGTGCCCCAGTATGCCCCGACGGCGACAAGATCCACGGAGTCCTGCAACTCGCTCTTATAGTCCCGTTTGTACTTTATCCAGAGCCACCCCCTGGCGCCCGCCTTGTATATAGAGGAGCCGTCCAAGGACTTCGCCACAAGGCCCTCGCACCCCTCGCTGATCGCCTCCTCGAAGAACTCCTCCAAGGATCTGGGGTTGTCGACGATCCTCTGAGACGCCAAGGAGATCCTTTCGCTCTCCCTGGTCACGTCGTTTAGAATGCCGCGCCTAACCGGGTAGGGCTCGAGCGTAAGGTCCCTGCCGTCGACGTAGAGTGCGTCGAAGAGCCTGAGCGCCGCAGGGTAGGCCTGCATTGCCTCTTCGACCCCGTATTTCCTCCGCCGGTGCATAAGCTCCTGGAACGGGAGCATCTCGCCCGTCGACTGGTCGACTGCGACGATCTCACCCTCGACGATGAAGGTCTTGGAGGAGATGCCTTTCGAGGCGAGTTCTGCGACGTCAGGGTAGTGCCCGTTTATGTTCTCGAGCCGCCGCGAGAAGAGGTTCACCTTACCGTCATCGCCGCGGTGTATCTGAACGCGCTCCCCGTCGTACTTGTACTCGACCGCACACCTGCCGCCCATCTTTTCCAAGATCTCCTCGGGCGTCGAAAGCCGCTCGGCGAGCATGGGCCTTATAGGTCTCCCAGGCGTTGGTTTCGTTTGCCCCAGGGCAGCCAGACCCCCCGTTGCGAGGGACTTGGCAATTGCCCCGAGGTCGCTGGTGAGGTTGTACGCCCGCTCAATCTCCTCCCTGGCCTCTTTCGAGCCTGTGAATGCGATCGAAAGGGCATCGAGTATTGTCATGTCTGCAACGCCGAGACGCATTGCGCCCGATACGGTCCTAACGATGTAAAGCGCCTCCCTCGGCGAGGCGTCCCTCAGGAGGTCAGAGAGCAGGCGGAGCTTCTCCTCCAGGGACCCCTCGCCCTGGGACCTGGCTATCCGGTCCAAGACGCTGTAGACCTGTTCCACGGTGACCTTCTCCCTCGATCGCCCTCCGGAGAAGAATTGGAGCGTGACCTGCTTCTTCCCCCTTGCGAGGAGGCTCTCGGCAACCTTCCCCAGGTCGCCGAGCTTCTTGTACATCGAGGTGACCTCCGACTCGTTCGCGGCCACAGCCTGCGATATGCTCCGGATTATCAGGCGGTCTGCCACCCCCAGCTCGAGCGGGATGAATTCAGGGTAGAGCCTCCCCTGCGTGAGGTAAACAGCCTTGTCGATCACATCGCTCGGGCAGCGCCTGAAGAACTCGACCAAGATGTCGGTCATCTCCAAGCGCTTTGTGGTAGAGCTGAGTCTGTCGTAGACCTCAACCAGTTCGGCGTAAAGCAAGGGCATGACGGGCAAGCACCTGCCAAGATCAACAGTAATTAATAGCCCACAACTCTTTATGTACTTATTCAATAGGTTGGTGCTACCCAAGGGGCGGGTTTGGAATGAAGGCAGTGGTCTTCGACATGGATGGCGTGCTCGTCAACTTCAACATAGACAGCAGGAGGATCAAGACCGAGATCATAGAGTACTTCGAGGGCAGTGGGTTCCCGAAGGGTGTGCTCTCACCGGCGCTCCCCTTTTCCAAGATCAAGGGCGAGGTCGAGAGGCACTTCTTTTCGAAGGGCATGAGAAAGGACCAGATCCTCGAGATCCTAAGGGCAGCGGAGGGCATGGCGGTCGAGCACGAGGTGGAGGCTGCCAGGACGACCAGGCTCCTCCCGGGGGCGAAGGAAACGGTGTCTGCGCTGAAGGCGATGGGGGTCAGGCTTGCAATATTCACATACAACAACTCCAGGGCCGTCAGGTTGGCGCTTGAGAGGCTCGGGCTCGAGGGTTACTTCGACGCGGTTGTTTCGAGGGACCAGGTCGAGAACCCTAAGCCGAGCCCGTGCCACTTGATGAGGGTGCTGGAGCTACTCGGCGTATCAGCGGATGAGGCTCTGGTCGTTGGGGACAGCGAGATGGACATCAGGCCAGCGAAAGAGCTAGGCGTAAGGGTCGCAGCAATAACCACCGGAGTCAGATCCGAGGAAGAGCTCAGGGCACACGCCCCGGACTACATAGTGAAGGGGCTGCCGGAGGTAATTGAGATCGTCATGAAAGGCTGAGTGCCCAATTCAGCCCTTCGTCTTCTCGAGCATCCGCTCGAATGTCCACCTGATCGAGCTCCTTATCTCCCGGAGGCGCGAGTCCTCGTCGAGGTTGTTTATCCTGATCTCCTTCAGCGTCTCGCCGTCGAGGACAAGGCTGTGCTCAATTATCGACATCGGGTCCTTGGATCCGGCATCGACCGCCATCTCGTCCTTCCTCCGCATCTCCCCCAGCACCCTGTCGATGAAGAACGTCTGGAACGGAGGGGTCCTCACGTTCAGGTGGAGGCTAGGCGCAGGGACGATCCTTACCCAGGACCTGCCGACGAATATCGTGCCGAGTTCCTCCCCTGTCTTTGACTTTATGGGAAACGGCTGCTCCTCCTCTCCGGCCTCCTGTACAGGCTCCTTAGGGGGCGGCGGTCTTGCGGCACCGGTTGCAGGCGCAGCTGCGGGTGAGGCGGCAGCTTGGGCTGGTTCGGGCGCAGGGGCGGGGACGGCAGGGCGCTCTTGAGCTACAGGGGGCCTCACAGTCGCCGCTTGCGCGGGGGGGTACTCCTCCTTCGGAGCTGCCTCAACAAGCCTGCTCGCCGGCCTGAAGCTCACCTTTGCGAGCGCCTCGTCGATGAGCCTGATGTTAATCCTGCAGAGCGCCAGCTCCTTCTCGAGCCTCGAGACCTTCTCCTCCAAGGACCGCTTGAGCTCTGCGAGTTCCTCTGTCTCTCTATCCGACAAACCTGAATCACCTTTCTCTGGGCTATACAACGATCACAGTCACAGATAATTATAGTTTGAGGGAACCGCACCTACTAAGTGGGACTCTCCCTCATAACGGTGTAGAAGCTTGATCCGAGGTGAAGGAGTGGTGACTCGCCCTTCCAGACCTCGCCGAACCCCCTTGCCTGGCAGGCAACGACGTTCCCGAGGAGGACTGTATGGTCCCCGACGTCAATCGCCTGGCTCAATTCGCACTCGATGGTGCCTATGGCGCCTTCTATCAAGGGCGTTTTTATTTTCGTGGCAGGGGTGAACTTGAATAGCGATGACTTGTCAAAGTCCTTGCCGGACTTGGATCCTGCCATCTCGACGGCGTCCTTCATCGAGAGGTCGGGTATGTTGACCGTAAACTCCTTGTTCTTCAGGATCAGCGGGTGCGTGTACCTTGAGGGGGAGATGCACACTGCCAAGATGGGGGGCCTGACTGAAACAGGGGTGTGCCAGGCAGCCGGCATAACGTTCGGCTTGCCGTCTTCCCTGAGCGCCACGATGAGCGCGGCTACCCTTGGACTGAGGAGGCGGTGGTAGAAATCGCAAAAGTCCTTCCTTCGGCTCTCCGAGGATTCCATGTCTAATACTTTGCAGGACAGCAGAAAAGGATTTCGTGGGATCTAGAGGGGCGGCTTGTTCAGCAGCCCATTGCACCGCCTTCTCCGGAGCAATAGAGAAGATGCAAGAACCGCCGCTGATGCGATCAGTGCGATCAGGAGAACAGATTCCAAGTGGGCGGGGCCGCCTGCAGGGGACATCGTGTGGGACTCCACCCATAGGCAGTCGGAGCCGATGATTGCGTCCCTCATTCGGGCGTATTCGGAGATATGGTCATAGTTTACGTACTCGATGAAGACGGCGGTGTCCTTCCAGTAGAAGGCGGCGCCGCGGATGTGCTGCCTCCAGTCCGTGCTCGCGATATGCCCGCCTCTATGGGTCCCTCCTTGGAAGTACGTGAGGTCGACAGGCGTCCAGGCTCCGCCTCCCCCGCGACTCGGCACATAGACCATGGCCCAGCCATGCCACCCGACATCCTTGGTGTGGAAATGCAGGTTGTGATCCGAATCGGAGTTCACTTGGCCTGGCATGTAGATCGGGCCGATCGCGGTGTATGCAGGTATGCCATAGATCCTGCAGAACAGGACGAAGAGGTTTGCCTGGTCGTCGCAGTCGCCAGTGAGCCCCGTGTAGGTCTCCCATACCGTTTGCGGCGTCGTGTTGTTGTACGAATATACCATATTCTCCTCGAACCAGAGTATCAGGTTGCGGAGGATCAGGAGCACGTTCTCCTCCCCCGCCCTGATCGTTTCTGCGAGCTCGAACACCTCCCCAGGATCCTCCAGACCGGAGGGATCCCAGATCCCGGCGAGCGGATACATTTCCTTGAGCTGCTGTGGGATCTCAGCAAGAGTGCCAGACAGCGCTGGATCGACCTCCGGGGGGTGCCGGTTTATGGTGATTTTGAAGTTCATCGTCAAAGTTGCGTTCTGCATAGGCGCGATCGCATCAGTGTACAAGATCCTGACCATAGGGTTCCCGTCCGGGTCCGCGCGGAGCTCCCACGGCACATCAACCCCGTTGATTGTTACTGACTCCATTACAGCGGTCTGTTCCGAGCTGTTCTTGAAAACATTCTGGTTGAGGAGCATCTGGCACGGGCTGTACTGTTCCGTGCAGTCCATTGCGACCCCCCCGTTCGCCAAGGTTATCGACAGGTTGTAGGCATAGACCGAGCCCGTGCCCTGCATGAGCAGGAGTGCTACCAAGAGAGGTGCAAGGCTCATAGATGCGTAAATGAATTCGATTCAAATAAGGATTAGTGATAGAACTTGGGAAAAGCTACTCAACCTTTATAAAAGGTAAAACGCAGAATAAAAAGTGCAAAGTGGAGGAATAATTTTGGTTTTCACAGCCTTTGTTTTGGGGGTCTGCCAGATCGGTAAGGAGAGGGAAGTTCTCGAGAGGTGCCTCGGGGTCAAGGGCGTCGTCGAGGGCACTGTCGTCTTTGGCGAGTATGACATTATCGTGAAGATACAGACCCAGGATGTCAAGGAGCTCAGCAAGAGGGTCGAGGAGATTAGGAGGATCGAGGGGCTGCTCAGGAGTGCGACCCTCATCTCCATATAGCAACTTCTTTTTTGTCCAGTCCAAATCGATTTTTGTGCGAAGGCGGACAGGCGGGGGATAACAAGGCAATACAATGAAATTGGAAACAAATGACCATCAGGATGCATTGGAGGTGCTTGTCAGGCCTTTCCAGCCACTTCCCGCGTAATCTTTAGGATCGAGTCGACGGCATTGAAGCGCCTTGCGAACCGCTGAGCCGCCCTGATCTTCTTCAGGCAGGACTCCGAACGCATCGTCTCCTCTACGGCGCGGCACAGCGTTTCCTTGCTAAGATCGTACTGCTGGATCCTCGTGCCTATCCCCATCTTCTCCACGGACTCTGCTATCCCCTGGTGCTCGGAGTGCGCAACAGTTGGGATCACGACCATCGGCTTCCCGTAGTATATGGCCTCCCCGACAGTGTTGTGCCCTCCTCTCGTGACGAGCAGGTCGCATGCCTTCAGGTACTTGTATCGGTCATCGACCCAGTTGTATATCCGGAGGCGCCCTCCGTTGGATTTCGTTTCGGGGTTCGGGACGTCCGAAAGTCCCCTCGAGAGTACGATGTTGTAGCTGTCGGGGAACTCCCGGAATATCTCTGCGATCGTCTTGGTGATCATCAGCTTCTCGGCCTTGGTGCCGCTTATTGCGGCGAATATGAGCGGCCGGTCGTCGAACCCCAAGGAACGCTTAAGCTCCTCCTGCTCCGGCAGATCATCAGGATGCCTGGGTATCACCGGACCGACGAGCCGTAGTTTCTTCAAGTACTGGTTTGACGGGACCACATTGGCCTTGGCAATGGTATAAGGGGGAGGAAAGTCCGGTACGACGATCACCCTGCTCGTCTTCCAGAGGCTCCCCAAGATCTCTAGTCCGAGGCGCTCCACATTAGCCTTCACCTTCAGCTTTGACTTGCGGATGATCGGCTTCTTGTGCGGTATCATGATCCTGAGCTGGTGCAGGATCAGCACAGAGGCTATCCTCCTCATCCTGGAGGCAATGACTGTGGAGAGGCGGCTGTCCGAAACCACCACATCCGGCTTGAAGTGCTCTATCAGCGAGAGCTCTGCGCCCACCTGCAAGGCGAACGTGTACAGATTCTTCGGTCCGATCGAGAGTGTCCTGCGGAGATCGAATTCCCCGTCCTCCTTCTCGAAAACCCTGATGGGTGGGACCTGGCCGACTGGGAATGAGGCTTTCTTGACGAACTGGACCGCCTCTCCGTAGGTGGAGAAGAATACTCGGTCGCCCCTGGATCTAAGCGCCTTCGCGATGGGGATGCACCTACCGGCATGCCCGAGTGCGATGCCACAAGGCGCAAGGTAGACTCTCATGGGCGGACGACCTACAGGGGCTTCTGGATCACTTCGCCCTTGGGCGAGGACTCCGCGAAGATCTCAGCGGTGAACTTGTAGACCTGGGTCTTCCTAGAGAGCCAAGCGTCCGGAGGGAGGCCGGCCTTCATGCAGCATTCAGCGAGGAAGGTCTCCTCATCCCAACCGTACTCCACCGGTACCTGCGGCAGGAGCAGCCCCCTGTAGTAGCCGTTCTCGACGATCAGCCCGTCCCTCCCGACCTTTATGCTGGAAGGGAGGTCCTTCGGGGACTCAACCTTGATCAGGACCGGAGGGGTCAGTATGCTGACCTCGAAGACTATCGAGTCGAGCTCCTGGCGCTCAACAGGCGGGAACCTCGGGTCGTTGAATGCCGCGCTGATCGCCGAGTCCACCGTTGCCTCCACTAGCGGCAGGTGCGGGACAGGGTAGCCGATGCAGCCCCTGAGCGAACGCCCCTTGGTGGTAACTTTCTCAAGCGTAACGAATACGCCCGACTTTTCGAGCAGCCTTTGGTCTGGCACGTCAGCGGGTTTTAACTTGTTGCCAGTGGTCATATACTCTTCGACCGCACGCCTGGCTAGCCTGACCAGATATCTTCCTTCATCAATGGAGTACACTCGGCTCACCTTAAGCCAGAAGCTTCAAGTGTTTCGCTTATCTTCAACCAGTGGGTGCCATGCCAATAAAACTTTCTGCACCTGGTGCACTCCCAGACCTTCCCCCTTGCCGGCACCCCGGGACCGTCCCCGCCCTCGACCAGGAGCTCGTTGCAGAGGGGGCACCTGGTCTGGTCAGAAAGCCTCAGCCCGAGAGTGCGGGTGATCTCCGAAAGCTCCTCAACTATTGTCGTGGACTTTATCAGGATGGCGGGGACGCCCCGCCTTGCAGCCCGCCTGAAGAGCTCGCTGTCCCTTGTCAGTAGGAGGCGCCCGCCAGCCTCGGCGGCGGTTATGAGCTCGTCGTCTCCCGCTGAGGGCAGGTACTCCGTGTCGTAGCCGATGATCCTCAGCCACCTTGCAAGCTTGCCGAGCATCGCATCGGCAACGAACCGCAACCCTACTGCTCCTCTGGGAATGTGTTGACGATGAAGCTGAGGATTTCGTCTGTCGAGATTATCCCGACGGGCGTGAGTCCGTTCACCACGACCACGCCAGGGCACCGCTCAGCCAAGATCTTCCTGGCAGCCTCGCCCAAGTTCGACTCCTCTCCGATCGACGGGTAGTCCACCTTCATCACGTTTGAGATCGAGAGCTGCCTTATCCTTGCCTTCTGGTGCTTCTCCGGGACATACATGTGGAAGTCCACCAGCGCCTTAAGCAGAGCCCCCCTTGTCACTGCGCCGAGGTACCGCCCGTCATCATTGAGAACTGGGATCAATGGGGATCCGCTGTCCAGAAGGAGCTTTCTCGCATGTATTGCACGCTCGCTGGACCTGACGGAAGGGAATTTCCTCCGCATCAGCTGGGATGCGCTCACTTCCCTGTCCTGCACTGCCCTCACCATGCTCGACCTGTAGACGACACCCAGGAACATCTCCCCGTAGAACATCGGGAGAAGGTCGGCATTCAGCTCCAGCATCAGCTTCGCTGCCTTCCTCACCGAGGTATCGTTCGAGACCGTGGCCGGGAAGCTGCTCATGAAACCTGAAATGTACAGCGACCCAGGTGAGACTGCCCTCAGACGCTGGGTCCCTATCTTTGTCAGTATGTCTGCGTACGAGAGGTAGCCCACAACCTTACCGTCGTCCGAGACGCATATGCCCTCTAGCCCTTGCTTTTCCATCAAGTCCAAGGCGTCCAGCAGGGGCCGGTTCTTGTTAAGGGCTGGTGCGTCCCTCGTTGCTATGTCAGTCAGTTTCATGCAGATCCCTCCCTCGCTATCGCCTTTACGAAGTCGAATTTTGTGATCATCCCGACCAGCTCATATTCTTTGTTAACCACAGGCATCCCGCCTATGCCGTTCTCCAAAAGCATCCTCGCAGCCTCGGCTGCATCCTGGTCCGCTTCGACGGTGATAGGCTCAACAGTCATCAACGACTCTGCTGTCGGGAGCTGATAGAGCCTTGTCGGCCAAGGTTCCTCGGACTTCATTGCGGTTCCCTTGATGAAGGGCTCCGATCCCCTGTATGGTCTGAGGAATGACAGGTCTGTTTCGGTTATGATGCCAACAGGCCTCTTCCCCTCCTCGACTATGACCCGGTCGGCAGAGTACTCCTCCATCATGTCGACCACTCGGTAGAAGGAGTGTGTCCTCTTCACGATCGGAGTCTGGTCTATCTTCCTCGCAATCTCCCCCACCGTATGCCTTCCCTTGTGCGATTGGAAGTAATACGAAGCCATGTCTGTCTTTGTTATTATGCCAACTAGGTTGCCGCCTGAGTCGACCACCGGGAGCCCCCTTATGTTGGCTTTGACCATCATCTTTGCAGCCTCCTCCACAGTAGCGCTTTCCTGGATCACCTTGACAGGGGTCCTCATGATTTCGAGGACCATTATTGAGTCCAATTCCCTGTTGCGCATCTTATAGCTGGCCAGATCCCTCACAAGGTCTTTCTTGGTCAGGATCCCTGTTGGGGAGTTCCCTTCAACAACCACCAGCCTGCTCACCATTTCCCTAAGCATAAGGTTCCTTGCCCTCGCAACCGTGTCATTTTTTAAGACTGTAACAACAGGGCTCTTCATCAATTCGCCAACTTCTTTCATATTCTCAACTACCTCCGCCAGCGGCTATAACGGCATCCCGTCTCCGAATGGCTTTCCACTCAGCGCTTCCCAAGGCACACGCACGAAGGACGGGCGATCATGGCTCCATATCGTTCCTGCAGACCTCGCAAAGGAAGTGCCCGTTTACCTCCTCCAGGCTCTCGGACCATTCCTCGCAGTTGTCGCAGAAGCCGGCGAGGCTCTCCCCTCTCTTGGATGGCATGATCCTGTTCTTGGCAGCATCGGCAAGCACTTCCATCAGCTCTGGCGCCGTGGAGAGGATGTCCCTCGAAGTCACAATGCCCACCATCTTGCCCTTGTCAACAACAACGAGGCGCCTTATACCGAGCTTAGCCATCTTCCTCGCCGCCTCCATCGCATCCGCTCTGGGGTCAATTACCGATACAGGTGATGACATTATATCCCTCGCCAGGGTCCTTTCGGGGTCCCTCCCTCGGGCGATCACCCTCTCCACAATGTCCTTCTCGGTGATTATGCCTGAAGGGTGACCTTCTTTGGTGATCACCACTGAGCCGACGGATTTCCCACTCATGGCTATGGCGACTTCTTTTGCAGTTGAAGTCTCTGAGAGCGTCACGAGGTCCCTTGTCATCACATCAGCGACTAGAACTCGAGCTCGGATGCCGACCATTTATAGCCCCGGTCTTATCTTTGTTTTTCCTGATATTTATAGTATAGTAGGGGCGGCGGATGGGGGTTTGCACCAACCGATCCGTAATCAGATCAAGGCGCATCCGCCGGGCGGCAGCATGTTCAGTATGTCGGACTCCGGGACTGCGGCGATCTTCTCCTTCGAGTCGCGGTCTGCCTGCCTCCCCAAGCGGTCCTTTATTGCCAGGACGAGGCGCTTGCCCTCCAGCCCACCGGGCCTCAGACCCACCCAGAGATCGGCCCTCGAACGGACGAATTCGCCCACGCCCGCGATCACCTTGTACTCACCGTTCGATAAAATGATCCCTAGCTGGATCTCGAGCGGTATGTTCCTCACATACTTCCTCTCCCCGTAGATCATGAATGCCCCCTTGCCGAGGTATTCCCCTGAGGGGGGCGCCTTGGTGACCTGGTCCGGGTATACCCAGTACCCGTCAGCCATGCCCACACCCGCTTTCCATGCGCGCGAGTATGCCACCGCGAATGCCACAGCCTCGACCTTTGTTCTATCTGGGATCTCCTTACCCCCGGACTTGACCACAACGACAGATCCTCCCGGGAGGTCTGCATGGACGAATATATCCATGGGTTCCAGGTGCTTCTTCACCAAAACTTCATTCTGGCTCGCGTCTTTGCCGCCAATAACCAGGAAACCGTCTGAAGAGTACATCCACCGGAACTTCTCGTACCACTCCTTGTTCATCGCCCTCAGGACGGTTGGCTTCGGTATCGCCAAGAGGCCCTTCTTTGCCTCCTCGATCTTCCTTTCGGTCTCCTCCAAGGCTCTCCTGAGGCCCTCGAGCTTACGGGATGCCTCCTTCGACTCTGAGAAGTTGCGCTCTGCGTTATCCGCTGCGGAGATTTTGAAGTCTATCGCTACCTCCTTACCCCCGAGCGAGTAGACCAAGTATCCCCTCGCTCCATCAATCTCCCTTATGTTGCTGTCCATAGACCGTATCGAATCCCAGCTCCTTCCAGATCGCCTCTCCACGAGCACACGCTGGACCAAGGACTGCACGACGGGAAGGTTTGCCATGATGAGCTTCCCAGTTTCCAAGGACTCTGTACGCCGCTTCTCGAGCTCGGTTATGTGTTCGAGTTGCCTTGACCTGATCGCCTCGAGACCTCTTATCTCCTCCTCAACCCTTGCCTTCCGCCTGTCGCCTGCCTGCTCAAGGACGAGCCCCCCGAAGTAAACGTCGACCGCCTCGTTGAAGGTCTGGAAATGCCGCCGGTCGCCAGTTATCGACACGAAATCCACAGGCACCACCGTGACAGGCTTCCCCCCCTGATCGACTACCGTGGGCTTCAGCCTCCCAGAACGGACCTCCTCGAGCACGGAGAGGACCGAGACCCTGAAGGCATCAATTTCAGACTCTGTTATTCCCTCTGATGGGCGATCGGGCGGTATGCCTGACCTAGCGAGCCCCTCCTCGACGAGCTCGGAAGGGAGGTTGAAGATCCGGGTGAGGGCCCTGGAGGCGGGGTGCTTGGACGCCTTCAGCTCCCCGATCGGGATCTGGCCAGAGGCCACTTCGATTCCCCGCCTCGGGGGCGGCCTGTACGGCACACCGACCTTAAGCACCCTGTCCTTCATCTCCTTCTGGTGGAGGGCGAACCTTATCACGCCTTCCTTGTCCGTGATCAGGAGGTTCCCGTCAGCGAAGATCTCAAAATACGCAGCGTTCTCCTCGCCTCCCCGCTCCAATACCATTACGGCGATCCGGTCAAAATCGAGCTGTTCGAATCGGGACACCTTGGCACCCACCAAGTAGCGCCGGAGGTTCATCGCGGTTGGCGTTGGCCTCTCCGGGACAGGGTACCTGAAGCGTGTGAGGTTCAGCCTCCGCGGTGGGTCGAAGATCAGGTCGTAGACTGCTGAATGGGCATGGATACGGAATACAAGAAGGGAGCCCTCGACCTGGTAAACGTTTTCAACGCGAGCGCTTATTAAGGTGGAGTTGAGTTCAATTACGGTAGCGAGGATGTCCAAGGATGTCATCCCAGACTTCAAAACAATCAGCTCCCAAGCCGGAGGGCCTTTACAGGAGGATGTATTACATCAGGGTAATATTTGCAGTTATCGGCGGCTTGCTCACAGGCGGTCTGAACATCAGGGGGGAACTTGGAATCTTGGTTGGGGTAGCGGTCTTCCTCGCCTCTTACGTATTCCTAAAGAGCCTCGGCCAATTCAAGGATATCCCGGACAAGAAAAAGTACTACATGACAGGGATCTTCTCTTACTTCCTGCTCTGGTTCTCGGTATGGGTGCTATCGATCAACCTTCTCTACCCTGCCGCTGTGCCTTAGCCTTCTTCCGAGGGGCGACCTCAAAGGTCTCGTCGCCCGTCTCCTGCTGCTTTTTCTTCTCTTGGGGCTCGCTGTTGAGAGGGTATTCAGGGTAGTTCTCCTTCAGGAACGCAAGGGTCTTTGCCGCTATCTCCCAGGCTATTAGAAAGCCCCTCTCGTAGTCGTCAATCGTCGGTCTGTACGCCTCATTCCTGAACTTGTCCGAGAGCGCACCGATCTCCTGCGCGGAACCTTTCCTGTAGAGCTTCATGTAAAGCGAGGCCAGATCCCTCTCCCTGGCGCAGTTGTATATCCCCCTGACGGCGTCGTAGAACCCCCTCCCCAATTCGCCCGTGCCGTTCAGCTTGTTCTTCAGAACAGAGAGGTCCTGTTCGGCCCTGGGGAGGCTCCTGAAGTACACGTAGCGGACAATCTGGGAGACCTCGGCCTCGAACTTGTGGAGCAGGTCATAGGTGGACAATCAGACCACACGGTTTTTTATAACCTGAGCGCTTATCAAATCTTCGATGTTTGCAGATGAGGGCGGAGGACATCGTTGAAGCGATAAGGATTATGGAGACTGACCTCCCACCTGACGTGGAGGCGGCACTCGCCAGGTGCCGGGATGAGGAGGGAGGGATCAGCAGGGAAGTTCTCGAAGCCATACTCGAGAACGTAAGGATCGCCAGGGAGGCAGGGGTCCCGATGTGCCAAGACACGGGAAGCCTGGTCTTCTTCGTGACGGCAAGGGACTGCTGTGGCGAGATATGCAGGACCATCAGGGATGGCGTCGCGATGGCAACTGAGGCTGTGCCCCTCCGGGCTAACATAGTCGACCCGTTCTCGAGGAGGAACACGGGCAACAACTTGGGCAGGGGCAACCCGATGATACATGTCCAGCCCAGCCCAGAGAAGAGGGTGCGGATTGGCATACTCGCAAAGGGGGCGGGGTCGGAGAACGTCAGCGCTGCCACGATGCTCGACCCAGACCAGTCGGTGGCAGGGATAAGGGAGTTCGTCCTCCAGACGGTCAGGAAGGCAGGTGCCAAGCCCTGTCCCCCGATCATCGTGGGGATCGGCGTTGGAGGGAGCCTGGACGAGGCAGCATTGCTGAGCAAACGGGCCCTGATGAGGAGGCTTGACGAGCCGTCTGGAGACGCCTTTGCAGGGGAGCTCGAAGGAGAGCTTCTGAGGGAGATCAACTCGCTCGGGATCGGCCCTATGGGGTTCGGGGGCAAGAACACGGCGCTCGCTGTCAGGATGGAGGCTGCGGACTGCCACACTGCCAGTCTCCCAGTCGCGGTGAGCATACAGTGCTGGGCGCTCAGGAGGATCTTCATTGAGGCTGAAGGGAAGGAGGTCGTAATCAGGAGGTGATTTCGTGGGCAAGACATACAGTCTGCGGGGCAGGATCGGGGAGCAAGAGGTCTTGAAGCTCCAGGTCGGAGATGTGGTGTACATAACCGGCGAGATATTCACCATGAGAGACCAAGCCCACCTGAAGGCACTTGAGATACTGAGGGGAGGCGGGAGCCTGCCCTTCGACCTCCAGGGGGGAGTGATATACCACTGCGGGCCGCTTGTGAAGGGCGGAAAGGTGGTCTC
>JASFYK010000060.1 GCA_030055545.1 Thermoproteota archaeon
GCTCGCTTACGAAGTAAGACCTCTGCCGGAGGATATATTTTCCCTCGTCGCTGACAAGCAATTCTTCCGATTCCTTGTTCAAACCCATCATCATTTCCAGATCAGGGTAGAAGAAGTTCAGTATGAGCGCGCCACCAGGCTCCAAATGCCTCTGGAAGGAGCGGAGGGTGCCGAGCTGCTCCTCAGTGGTTACGTTGTAAAGGAAAGACCTGAATGGCACGATTATGAGCGAGAACCTGCGCCCGAGATCAAAATTCCGCATGTCTGCCACTGAGACCTTCGGGCTGAGCCCCATTGCCGACGCCTTCTCCTTGAGCTGGTTCAGCATCCTTTGCGAAATGTCAATCCCCTCGACATCTATCCCCTCCTTAAGGAGTTCCAAGTAGATCCGCCCTGTCCCGCAGCCAACCTCAAGGACCTTCCCCTGGACTTTCTTCGCCTCCCTCTTGTAGAAGTCGATGTCTTCGCGGTAATTCCCGTACATTATGTCGTAGACTTCAGCCCATTGGTCATATTCCGAGATTTTTGATGCCCCCTCTGGGGATAGATATATCGACGCCAATCAACTTAAGAATTTCTAAACCGGGGCGAATTTATGGTGGGCCGGTCCGGACTCGAACCGGAGACCACCGCCGTGTCAGGGCGGTATCCTAACCAAACTAGACGACCGGCCCAGTGTCAGACTATTTCTGAAACGGCTTTATATTAAATTAACTATGTGCCACCGAGAAGAGCGCCTCCTGCTCTTTCGCATGCTCCAGGCAAAGCAGCACAATGCCAATTATGAATGAATATGGATGAAACGCCATCCCCTCGGCGAATCGATTTTTTCTGCCGCAGGTCACTTCTGCAGATCCGATTTTTTCCTGATGGGTATAGTCCTGCCGCAACGGGGGCATGATCTGCCGTTTATCATAATCCTGACATCAGAGTGGCTCGGACAGAATCTGCTTACTTGCTGGTCCTTGTAATAGACTTTTTCTGCATTAGCATCTCCTGTTCTCGAGACCAACAATTCCCCGCAATTCGGGCAGTTCGTGTTCTGAGCCAGACTCTTTGTTGTTCCACCCACATAGACGTAGTTGAGGCCGCATTGGATTCCGAAGAGCCTGATTTTTTCGAGCACCTCAAAACTGATTTCGGCATGGCTTGTCAAGCGGTGGAACTTGTGTACCATAATGAAGTGGACAGGGGTGTCTTGGCCTAGTTTGAGGCGGACCCATTCACAGAAACGTCCTATCTCGTCAAGGCGGTCGTTCATCCCATGGATCACAGGGTAGGCTATCTCGATGTGTATTCCTCTTTCCAATGCAGCTTCGCATGTTCCAAGAACAGGCTCCAAGGATCCTCCGCAGACTTCCCTGTAGAACTTGTTCGAGAACCCCTTTATGTCAACTTTTATTGTGTCTACAACCTCCAGGAGTTCGTCACGGGCGCGATCCATGATGTAACCATTTGTATTCAACATGCAGTAGAGCCCTTCATCATGCGCAAGGCGCGAGGTCTCGATTACGTACTCTGACCAGACGATCGGTTCGTTGAAGGTCCAGGCAATGCCGTCTGCCCCCTTGGATATTGCCTCTGAAACGAGATCCCCAGGTGGAAGACGCCTGTACGGCGCGGTATCGAACCCGCCTTCCACAAGCGGGTAGTTCTGGCAGTACAGGCACCTGAGGTTGCATCCGAACGATCCGACGGAGTATAATTTGGAACCCGGCAGAAAGTGAAAGATCGGCTTCTTCTCGATATTGTCTATGGTCGAGACCGACACAATGCCGTAGTTGGTCGAGAATAGGCTGCCGCCAACATTCTTCCTGACCAGGCAGAAGCCAAGCCTGCCGTCCTTGATCAGGCATCGGTGTGGGCAGAGAAGGCACCTAACGGCGCCTCCTTCTCGTTCCCACCATTTTGCAGGGGAGAGCTCTTCCACGCGATCGAATCTGCTTTTCCATCTAATATCAGATTCGGAGTGTAATTTATCAGTAATCGCTGGAAGGCAGCAGGATCCCGTCAGGGCTAGGGCAGATCGGTGGCTGAATCTGTGCGGTTAAAAAGGAGCCGGTATTTTTGGAGGCTGGAATCGGTTGAGGATAGGAGGCAAAGCCGTCCTGTCTGTTTTGGCAATTGCAGGTACCTTTGCAATTTTACTTTGGCTTTCAATTCCGTCCCTGCTGTCTGCCACCGTAAGACCGGTGTATGAGGTCGTAAGCGTTGGGGCGGAGGTGGCGGAGTGCAGGTACGAGCCGGCGCCAGAGGGCATAGTCTTCGAGAGACCACTGAATTTTGCGGCCTTGAAGGTAAATGTTTCTGGCATCAGGAGCTCAATCGGACCAGTAACCACCCTGATAGTTAAGCTGCCAGACAATTCCACATATTTCTTGAGGAGCATCACACATCCATCAGACTCTCCCGCGAGAATCGCCAGCACTAGGTTCTTAGATTCGGTCTATGAGGTTTATTCCGCGGCCCACTGGCGGGAGCTGCAACAGGTCCCTTACGGGGAAGGCTACGAGCTCTCTCTTGATGCCAGCGACTTTATTGAAGCCTACAACCTTATGCTGCAAACCACAGGGAAGAAATACCTGCCTTCGGAGGCGAGCGTGGTCGGGATAGTCCCAATAAGCGACAGGTACTTGCTATACAACGAGCCTTCGAAAATAATGGTGGTGGGTTTCGATTGGTGGGGGAGCGGATGGATTCCGCTTTCAATCGTCAGGTGCCTAGTTGAGGGCAGCGCGACTCCTGTTACTGGTCCAACCGTGGATTTGACCGGACTAAGCGGAGAGCACACGGTGGAGCTCACTCTTGAGGCAGAGATCCCGCTCATTTTTTGGTGGAGGCCCACCTTCACCTTAAGTTCCATCCAAGACTTTGGACAAAATTAAGGGGGTTTAGGATTGATCATATCTGCTCCAAGATTCTTATGGATCCTTCTGCTGTTTGTTACCTCGGCAGTAGCAGCCTGTGCGCAACCGGTGGGCGCGTACACCGAGAGCGTTACCTTGACGCCTGCGCAGCTCAGATGGAGCTGGCAGGCAGGACCCGTATTCCCAAACGATGAGGCTTCGCGGCTCGGGTTCGAACAGCCCATCCTGAGCTACCAGGCATTCACAATACCAGAGGGGTTTGAGCTCAATGTAAGGGCATCTGTTCCGACCGGAGGCAGCGGATGGCCCAACGCAAACATCTCCGGAAGCCTCTCATATTCCTCCTCTGTCCCAAGGGCAATCTCTTATTTGACGTGGGAAGCGCAGAACTACGCCGTGACGGTTCCGGTATTTCATAACCCTGATGACGGGGTAGGGCTCTCCTGTCCGCCTTCAGGCATGGGGGACGCACTATACGGAGTAGGACTCTCGAGTGGCACTATTCCAATGGGCGCCGGCAAGTACTCAGGTGGGAAGACGAACTATACTGTGGTGTGCCCTTCTGCATGGGCGGTGGCAAGCTACTCATATTGGAACAATGAGTACCTCACGGACTACTCGGAGGTCAAAGTGAGGGCGACTCTCTCGTCACTCATCTTGACCTTTCATTGGGCTGAGCTCAGCATTTCATCCAGCAAGAACGACGCACCCGTAGGTGCCGCGATACAGTTCCATGCCTCGGCCAAGGACGGAGTGCCCCCCTATGCTTTCTGCTGGGACTTCGGTGACGGCAGCAGATCTTACGACCAGAACCCATCCAAATCCTATACCTCTCCGGGGTCATACACAGTGACTTGCACGTTAACTGATTCTATGGGCATAACGGATGTAAAGAGCCTCCAGGTCATAATCAGCGCATACCTCACGATCATGCCCTCGACGGGAGGCGGAACCAGCCCCTCTTCTGGAACCTATGCGTACCCTTCGACGCAGCAGGTCTCGGTACAGGCCTCCCCTTACTCGGGGAATAGCTTCTCCAACTGGCTCTTGGACGGTCAGACCGTCGTTTCCAATCCGATCTCGGTGGTCATGGATGCAAACCATACCTTGTGCCCGGTCTTCGCCGCGGCGCCAACCGGGTTCAACTTCAGTCTTTCAAAATCAGGGGACGTTGTCATTCACAGGGGCGGAAGCGGAAGTGTCTCGGTTTTGGCCACCCTACTCTCTGGCAGTGCAGAACAGGTCTCCCTAAATTATATCTGGATAGGCAGCGCACCTCCCGAGATCTCGATCGGGCTATCGCCCCTCACGATAGTACCAACAGCAACTGCCTCCTTGCAAGTTCAGGCGGGCTCAAACGCGCCTGTTGGAACGTACACGCTGAGGATCGTGGGCACGGCTGCAGGTGGGTTGGCAAGGAATTTGGATGTAGTCATCGCGATCACGGAAACACTGCCTCCGACTGCCTACTATTACCTGACCGTGCAGCCTGCCGAAGGGGGAAGCACCAATCTGGCACCTGGCACTTACCGGTACGAGGCAGGAAAGAGCGTCACGCTAATCGCAGCACCTCATCCGGGGTACATTTTCCAAAAGTGGTCGGTCAACGGGATGGAATACATCAACGAAACGGTTCAAGTGACGATGAATGAGGATAAGATCGCAGTTGCGAAGTTCGCGCTGGATCAGCAAGCGCAGATCATCGGGCCAGTAACAGTATCCCCATGCAACGTACTAACCGGTTCGTCGCTCGAGAGGGTGGTCGTTAATGAGAACTTTGGGGTGAACGTGACCGGCACTGTGCCAGGGATCTCTTCCCCGTCTCAGGTGACTGTTACGGCATGGCTCGACCTCTCAGGCGCAATATGCTACTCAGAAGGCGAGTGGAAGAATTCATTATGCAAGTTCAG
Source organism: Thermoproteota archaeon (assembly GCA_030055545.1). Classification (GTDB taxonomy): domain Archaea; phylum Thermoproteota; class Methanomethylicia; order Methanomethylicales; family Methanomethylicaceae; genus Methanosuratincola. The sequence continues at coordinate 4,778 of JASFYK010000060.1, forward strand.
CGGAACGACCACCACAAACGCCACAGGGTGGTTCACGATTGCGTTCGGAGAGCTGCCAAAAAGCTTCTACTCGACGAAAAGGAGCGCGCCGGTGGGTTCGCAGCACTATGCTTATGCGGTTGTGACCGTCGGGTCCTGCAACTATTCGTACAACAGCACTTGGAAGGTCGACTCGGTGGATGTGGCTGCTGAGTTCGACTATAACCTGACCGGGGCTACCGCGACGTTCAGGTTCGTCTATGCGACGGACGGTTATCCGGTAACAGGAAGGGAAGGATGCTATATGACCTCTCTGGAAGGCGCGTACAGTGCGCTGGTCGGCGGGACTGTGAATGTGAGCAGGCTCTCGACGCCGTGCGATTCGTATGGATTCGCGAAGCTGTACATACCGTACGAGGAGATGAACGCATCTATGCTCAGGTCGTCAGTCGAGTTGCCCGTCTGGGCTACCTCACAGGACGGGGCCGTTTTCAGGGCGACCTGGCTGCCCACCAGCAGGATCATATACACAACCCTAGCTCCTGTCATATACCAATTCAACGCGACATGCCTTGCGGTCGAGACAGTCGACTGGGGAGACCGTGCTCTCGTAGGAGTCCCGGGGGTGCGGGTGGCGCTCTACTGGGACACATATGCACAACCCTTCAATGGCACCCATGGCCTGCTCGGTTACTATGGACCCTCGCAGAGTGCAAGCCTTGTCAGGCAGGATGGGAAGACCTACATCGACATGATCCCCCTGGGACCAGATCATAATCGCATCCCCGTGGATGACTCGCTCTCAATCCCAGAAAACAAGGTCGATGCGGAAATTGCTGTAGCAACCTATGCCGATTATCATGAGGTGATCGCATTGGTGGACGGCCCTGAAGGGCTGTGGCTTCAACTAATCCCCGGGCACTCGTCGTCAACGCTGTACAATCCACTCAGGGATGGGAGGATCCTACTGGTTGGCACGTTTTAGGAATTGACGACACAGGTTATTTTGTCATTGGGAGAGGGTGGTGAAGGAGCTTGCACG
>JASFYK010000061.1 GCA_030055545.1 Thermoproteota archaeon
TCGGCACCGGCTCCTTGTTGGTTATGCAGTTGGCGTTCGAGCAGACGGCGATCCCCTCGACGACATCCGGTATCGAGACCTTGCGCTTCTCGACGAGCTCCGAGTTCCGGATGATGTTCACGGTTGCATTGGGGGCAAAGAGCGCTATACGGCTGCACTCCTCGTCGGTGAGGAAGCGGTTCTCGACCTTTATCAAGTCCTTCCTGCCGTACTTTGTGGACTTGAGGTTCTGCCCGATTATCACCACGGCCCCCTCGGTCAGCCCAAGCATCTGGGCGATCCTGACCGCCCTCCCAGGAGGGAGGTGGTCTATCACCGTCCCGTTCTCTATCGGGCTGACTATCATCCCCTTCTTCGCCCCGTCCGTATGCACGTTCAAGATATCCCCCCCAGGACCATTGCAAGGAGGGCGGCCCTTATCGGGACGCCGTTCCCGGCCTGCTTGAAGTAGTAAGACCTCGCATCGTCGTCCACGTCGATCGAGATCTCGTCGACCCTCGGCAGCGGGTGCATCACCCTCATGCTCGGCTTCGCCGGCTGCAGCGTCTTCCGGGTCAACCTGTAAAGCCCCCTGACCCTGTTGTACTCGTTTTCGTCAGGGAACCTCTCCTTTTGGATCCTGGTCATGTAGAGTATGTCAGCCTCGCCGATGATCTCGTCTATCGACGTATGGAGGGTGCATTCGACCCCCCGAGAGGAGAGGTAGGAGAGCACGTGGGGGGGCATCTGGAGCTGGTCAGGGGCGACGAGCCTGATCCTGCAGTTGTACATCCCGAGCGCGTAGGCAAGCGAGTGGACGGTCCTCCCGTACTTCAGGTCCCCGACCATCCCTATCGTGAGCCCGTCTATCCTGCCCTGGGACTGTGCAATGGTGTAGAGGTCGAGCATGGTCTGCGTGGGGTGCTCGTTCCTCCCGTCCCCGCCGTTGATCACGGGGACTTTCTTCTCGCCACGCGCCGCCCTCCTGGTGGTGATCTCGGCAGCCCACCTGGCCGCCCCGTCGTAGGGGTGGCGGATCACTATAGCGTCCGCGTAGTTGGCGACGGTCTCGATCGTGTCCTTCAGCGTCTCGCCCTTCATCACAGAGGTCCCCTCCACGCCGGCGAACCAGACCGTGTCAGCTCCGAGCGACTGGGCAGCAGCCTGGAAGCTGAGGCGCGTCCGCGTGCTGGGCTCGTAGAACAGGAGGGAGACGCGCTTCCCCCTCAGCATCCCCCTGTCATAGCCCTCATTCTCCATCCTTCGGGCGAGCCCGAAGATGCTCTCCAAGTCATCCCGTGTGAAGTCCCTTATCGAAACGATGTCCCTATTCATGAACCCCAATCGAATTCCACCTGGGGGATCGAACTGGCTGAAAACGCATCTGTGAGAAATGTCTGGCTTGCGCCATGTTCCTCGGTAATATTAACCCATCAGAACCTTCAGTTCCTCTTTCTATTTAAGACTTTTCGGTTCGCAGGGTGAACTTCACAGGGATATGCGGCGCAAGCGGGCTTTTGGAAAAATGAATGGAAGGAAGGAAGGAAGGAAGGAAGGAACTGAGGAGCTTGTAACGGGCTGCTTTACATCATCTCCTCCTAGTCATCAATATCAGCAGGAAACCTTTAACGATCCCAAGAAGTGCAGGCACGAGGAATAGCACCATCAGAACGGGCATATCCACGCTTACCGAAAGGGAAGCCCCGAATGGCAGCCCTCCTCCAAGGAGATCCGCGGGGACTGAGATCGATATGGCTCCGCCGTGGAACAACAGGACGACATATAGTGCGTAGACCAGGCTCAGTGCGATCGTGACTGGGCCGTACGCCTTCGTGCCCCTGAATACGGCGCAGAGGAAGATGGCCGCCACAAGTGCCAGCCCGACCAGAGGCAGTGCGGGATCGATCAGAGACGAGAGCAGCCCAGATGCCGCGGGCGGGACCTCTCCCCCGATCGCGCTGGAGGCGAGCTCTACGAAGTTCGCTGGCAAGTAGTAGAAGATCAGGAAGCCTCCGGCAGAGAGGAGCGCCCCCAGAATGAGCCTGAGCGCGAGGGAGGCTCCCGTCAACTCCAGACCGAGCATCTTAACCATTTATCGGCACCTCCACAGAAGCGCTGCCGAACTGCGTATCCATCGACAGGATGATCGTCCCCGGAGCGGAAAGCGCCCAGTTAGGAACCATCAAGGCGAAGTTGCAGGAGTGGGCGGATCCGGGCGGGACGCTGATCCCGACTGGAGTGCTCTCCGAAACAAGGGAACCCCCGACAACCATCCCTAATCTAGCCGAGCCGTTCAGCGTGACCAGCTCGTTGGTGTTGGTAAACCCGAAAGGCAAATAGAGCATCGAGTGGGTCGAGTTGTGGGGCACCACGCTAGGGGACCCGAAGTAGGGCGACCCGACAGGGGGCGCCCAGTGGAGTTCGAAAGGCCTCGAGATGGAGTACACCTGGTTGCCGAAGACCATGAAGCCGAACGTAGCGTTGCACCTGTAGGTCCTCGCCTCCAGCAGGAGGGCGGTGGCGTTCTCAGGCAGACTGAAAGTTGAGAGGAGGGTGCCCTCGAACACGGAATTTGAGGGTGCGTTAACCTCCAAGTAGCCCGAGCCGATTACCGATCCGGTCTCTGTGTCTAAAAACAAAGCGTTGACAGAACCCTCGACGCTGATCTCGGAGGGGTTCCTGAAACGGACGGGCAGGGACGCGGATATGTGGGTCGAGTTGTAGCCCAAGAGCTGCGGACTGCCCAGCTCAAAGTCCTGGATTGGAGGTACCCATGGGACTGCCCCGGAAGCCTGCGCGGAGATCGAGATGAAAGGCTCCAGACTAGCGCCGGCTTTTGCCAGCAGGGTAATGTTCCCGGCCTGGCTGAAGAGGGTGTAAAGGCGCTCCTGCGGTATGGCGGAGAAGTCGATCCTGACCTGCATGATGCGGTGGGCGCCCTTCTCACCCGCGGCAACAGAGAACGGAGGAGAGGATAGAGAGGCGATTATGACCCCGGAGGCGTCCCTCAGCTCCCCGGAGACGCGCACTCCCGAAACTCCGAATGGTCCGTTGTTCGAGATCTGGACTGGGATCGATACCTCTACAACGGATCCGGAGGAGAAAACCGATGGCTCGCCGACCCTTACAGAAGAGACCACCCCGAAGGCGTTAATCGCGAGGAGGATGGAGACCGTCGAAGCTGTGACGATCGAAAGGACAATCAAGACGTTCAGAAGATTTATACCTGTTGAGAGCCTCATTGGGATTACCGACAATTCTATGCGCTGATCGTGTTTAAAAGGTTAATTTGAATGTTTTTGCAAAGTAAAAGAATGCCATTTATTTTCTAAATGAATTAGCAATTCAATCAGGGATCTCTTCCCTCATCCTCTTCAGCGAGTCGCCCAACGCCATGGGCTTGTTATCCAGCATTTTTTGGGCCTTGGAGGTGTCAAGAGAGGAGTCCACCGGGCGCTCCGCGATCCACCCGATCTCGCTCATGCTCGAAGGAATTATGATCTCCCAGTCAAGACCGAAGGACTTCGCTATGCTGAAGGCGAAGTCATATTTTGAGACCCGGGTCGCGCCAGCAAGGTGCAATGTACCTTCGATTCCCTTCTCAGCAACCTCGAAGAGCATCTTGACTAGGTTCCGGTCGTACGTGGGTGTAACGAACTGGTCCGCGACGATCCTGAAAGGGATGTGCGACTTCAGCTTCCTGATGGTCCAGAGGGCGAAGTTAGCCTCGGCCCTCGCAGCTCTGGATCCGAATATGAAGGAGGTCCGGACTATGAGGTGCCTCGCCCCTGAGGCCCTCACGGCATCCTCGGCGATAACCTTGGTCTTGCCCAGGAAGTTGACCGGGTTCCTAGCGTCGTCCTCCTTGTAGAGCCCCCTAGAACCGTCGAAGACATAGTCGGACGAGAGGAAGACAAGATATGCGCCCGCGTCCCTGGCGGCATCCGCGACGTTCCTAGTGCCATCTACATTGACCTGCAATGCGAGGTCCCTCTCCCACTCGCACCTGTCGACGCCGGTGATCGCCGCGGTGTGGAAGACGACGTCTGGACGCGCCTTCCTGAATGCCTCGGAAACGGACTGCGAACTGGTGATGTCCAGCTTCAACGGGTATCCAAACGGGGGGTGATGCCTAAGGTACCCCGAGAAGACGGAGTCCCCCCTCGAGTCCGCGTACTCTGCGATCCTCCCGCCCAGGAGACCGCTGGCGCCCGTGATGAGAATGTTCAAGGCTGTTCCACCACACTATATTTGCCCCTTTGGGCTATTAACTGTTAATGGGGGCTGTCGGGATGGGAGGCGGGGGCGGATGCGGGTTTGGGCAGGGTGCTGATTGCATAAAGAGGGCTGCCTCGATCATCAGGGGGAGCAGGGATGCGGTGGCCTTCACCGGGGCTGGGATCAGCACGGACAGCGGCATACCTGACTTCAGGGGCAGGCAAGGGCTCTGGAAGAGGTTTGATCCGAGGATGGCGACAAGGTCATTCATGCTTGAGGACCCAAAGGCGTTCTGGGAGTTCTATGCTATGCGCTTCGAGGCGCTGGCCGGTGCCAAGCCTAACAAAGGCCACAGGGCCCTCGCGAGGCTGGAGGGGGAGGGGCTCCTGGCGGCGGTGATAACGCAGAACATCGACGGGCTCCACGTTGAGGCTGGATCCAAGAGGGTGATCGAGCTCCACGGGAACATAAGGAACAGCAGGTGCGAAGATTGCGGGGCGGTTCGAACCACCGAGGAGTGCGTGGGGTTTGTGAGGAGGGAGGGAGGAGTGCCTCGATGCGGGTGCGGCGGGTTGATCAGACCGTCGGTGGTGCTCTTCGAGGAGCCGGTGGATATGTTCGAGGCTGCGCTCAGGATCGCGCAGGAGAGCGATCTATGCATCGTGGTGGGGTCCTCCCTCACGGTCTACCCGGCCGCGGCAATACCCGATGTGGTCAAGTCAGCGGGGGGTAGGCTCATCATAATAAACGCCGACCCCACCCCGCTCGACGCACGGGCCGACCTCTTGATCAGGGACGGCGCAACACCTGCACTCGCGGGAATAACAAGGGCGCTGGGGCTCGGGAAGGTTTGACGAAGGAGTGGCGGTAAGCAGAGCGGGGAGCAATTCAAGCGGCATAACGAAGCATTATACACAGAAAGCGGGCGGATGGATCCCCGCTCCTGATATTAAGATGAAAGGCGGTGTGCGGAAAGCTAACGCTTATTTTTTCAGCGGTAGATAGTGTTGAGGGGTCAGTCTTGGTTCTAGTACTCAACGGCACGGAGGTCAGGGCAGCCCTACCCATGAGGGAGGCGATAAGGTTCGTCGAGGAGGGCTTCAGGGCGCTTGGGAATGGGAAGGCGGTTGTTCCGAGGCGGCTGGGGCTTCCCATAAAGGAGTTTGACGGGAGCCTGCTCTGCATGCCAGCCTACATCACTGACCAGGAGGCGCTCGCTGTCAAGGTCGTCTCGGTCTACCCGAGGAACCAAGAGAAGGGGCGCCCGACCTTGAGCGCGGTCGCGATCCTCCTGGATCCGAGCACTGGAGAGCCGCTGGCGATTATCGAGGGCGGGGAGCTCACGGCGATCAGGACGGGCGCGGCGGTCGGGATAGCCACCAAGCACATGGCAGCCGAGGGTGCTTGGAGGGTAGGAATCTTCGGCGCCGGGGTCATTGGGAGGGCGGCGGCGGCGGCGGTCAGGGAGGTGCTGGGAGATCCGGTAATCAAAGTATACGACCTTGTAAGGG
>JASFYK010000062.1 GCA_030055545.1 Thermoproteota archaeon
GGTGACTGCTAGGATAGCCAAAGCCATTGACTGCAGGAACTCCATCGTAGCCGCCTACCTTTCAAATGGTTTGAAAACTCCTCGATTTAACGGCATCGGATGTATTTCGAAGTGCCCCCCGGGTTAAGATCCTTTGGGCTCCCGTTGCGATTTGCACTGATCTCTGATATATACTTTCATCAACACAGAATATTCTAAATATTTATCAATTTTATATAGTATATATTTGATGTGGCGGGATCCTTGCTTTTCTAAGGTTTTTTGTCAAAAACCCAAACTTAAAAATGGAAACCATGAAGGAAACAAACTCTTTTTATATATCATTGTGCAATTATTACAATTCATATTCAAAGGTTGGTAGCGATGACCGCAAAAGACCTTTTTTCGAGGGTGGCCAGGGAAGCAAAGGCCAGCGACATCAGGGAGATCCTGAAGGTAATCAAGTCAGGGGACATTATCTCGTTTGCAGGTGGAATGCCAGACCCTGCGCTATTTCCGGTAAAGGAGATAAGGCAGATCACGGCTGACGTGCTTAATGAACGGGCCAGCGTCGCCCTCCAGTACGAAACCACTGAAGGCTACGAAGGGCTCCGGGAGGAGCTCTTCAAGTTCATGAGATCTGAGGGGATGCAGGTATCTTCTAAGGACGAAATACTGGTCACGACAGGATCCCAGCAGGCCCTCGACCTCTTCGGCAGGGCCTTCCTCGACGCTGGCGACACGATCATACTCGAGGAGCCGACATACTTGGCCGCCCTGAGCGCTTTCATGGTGCACTCCCCGCAAATCCTGCTCGCTCCAATGGACTCAGGCGGTCTGGATTCGAGCGCACTCAGAAAGGCACTGAAGGAGCGGAGGTCGGGCTCGAAGATAAAATTCCTATATACGGTTCCGACCTGCCAAAACCCTAGCGGCTTGACTACGACCGAGGAGAGGCGGAAAGAGCTAGTTGAGCTGGCTTACGAGTACGATTTTGTCATCATCGAGGACGATCCCTACAGTTACCTCTCAGACGGCAAGAACCCGCCTTTCATAAAAGCGCTTGATGACAAGCGGGTCCTCTACACAAGCACCTTCTCAAAGATACTCGCTCCAGGTCTCAGGCTAGGCTGGATAGCTGCCCCAGAAGAGTTGACGTCGAAGTTTGCCATACTGAAGCAGTCCTTGGACTTGTGCACTAATACCCTTTCGCAGCACATAGCCTGCGAATTTATGGTCAGGGGATATCTCCAGGGCTACATCGAAAGGCTAAAGCCTGCTTACAGGAGGAAGCGGGAAGCGATGCTCCAGGCTCTTGCCGAAAACATGCCTGATGGCGCAGAATGGACGCGCCCGACTGGAGGCATGTTCATCTGGGCAACCCTACCGTCGGAGTACGATACCGCCAAAATGCTGCCGCAGGCAGTGTCGAACGGAGTGGCTTATGTTCCAGGGGGATCCTTCCACCCTAGCGGGGGAGGAAAGAACACGCTCCGAATAAACTACAGCTACCCAACAATAGAACAGATCTGGGAAGGCGCTAGGCGGCTGGGGAATACGATCAAGTCCTACAGAGCGAGGACTTGAACCCTTTTTCCATCATAAAAAATTTTTTGCCCCTCATATGAGGGGTTTGCCCAAAGGCACAGCAGTCCTTCCATGCATGTCGTTTATCACTATGGCAAGCGAGTTGTACCAAGCAAAGGCAGCGGTCAGCAATCCGAGAGCCCCGCCTACCTTCGTTACAATGCTGGACCCTGTGATGTCCCCTATCCCGAGCACAAAGAAGGTAAGCGTCAGGAAAAGGAACACCAAGCAGGTGACCTTAGGTGCCTTCAGGGATGCTATCCAGAGATACAGCGTCAGGAATCCCCACATGATGAGGACTACTCCGGCTGCCATTGGGCTGACCGTTATCATGCCAACAGAAGAGAGGATGCCGACGAGCACATAGTACATCCAGAATGCCCCGTAAGAAGTGAATGCGACAAAGCCGAAAGTGTTCCCCAATTTCGCCTCCCAGAGTCCCACGATGATCTGCATCAGCCCTCCGTATGCGATTGCTAGCGGGATGACGATGGATACCCAGGAAGATGGTATGGCGCCAACGGTGAAGAGGCAGAGCACTGTCGTCGTCATTGCGAATGCTGCCAGCCCCAGCGGTGCCGGGTTCAGGATTTTTGAAGATGCCGACATTGGTTCCACCTTTTGGTATTGAGCAGTAATGGGCTGATTATATAATTTTCTGATACCTCATACTTGGATGGGCTAAGCAATTTCCGGGATTACATTGGGCTTATTTATCGGGTGTGCAGAATTATCATTTGTGTCTGAGATCTTTGACTTGCTCGTCATATTAATTGCCTCTGCCCTCCCGCCGCTGATTTACTTGGTTTGGGTGAGGGGGTGGGAGATCTGCAACAGGGAGGAGCTGAAAGATCTGTACCGGGCATTGGCGGTCGGTGCCACCTACACTGTCTTCTTTGCAGTGATCGTCTCTACTGTGTTCAACGCCCTCTTCTTCGGGCTCTTTAGGATGGTGATTATTGTCCCAATCGAGATGCAGGCGGACCTGGCCCTCCTTACTTCTGTTCTCGTGGTCGCGCCCTTGGTCGAGGAGTCCATAAAGATGACTGGATTCCGTTTTATTCTGGGGAAGATAAAGGAGGTCGAGGATGGGATGATATACGGTATGGCGATAGGATTTGGGTTCGCCCTTACGGAGAACGTTATCTACGGCTGGGATCAGGCCTTGGCAGGCGGTCTAGTCTCAGGGCTTGCCTTGGTGGCCGTCCGCTCCGCTCTCTCGTCTTTCCTGCACGCCTCAGCCACTGCAATAGCAGGGCTCGGGGTCTCAAGATCCCTAATAGCCAATCGGGGGATTGTCCGTCTCATCGATGTCGTGCCTTACCTGGCTGCCGCCATCGGGATGCATGCCCTCTTCAATTTCCTCTCCTCCTCTTCGCTGCTGTTCGGCTCTACTGCAGCGACCGGGCTGCTCACTCTGATGCTGGCGCCGCTGGTCTACCTTGTGCTCATGAGGATAAGGAAATATGCCGCCTTGCTTGACAGGGAGGGTCCCTGCATTGTCGAAAAATGAAGGCACAGGCGAAGGGAGTAGGGGGCGCGGATCGGGCGGATCAGCCAAGGATCTGGACGACCGGAGCTTTGACGAGTTTGTAATGGGGGCGAGGTATGCTGTCGTGCTGTTCTGGAGCGGTTCGTGCATGCCTTGTAGGATGGTTTCGCTGATTTTCGACGAGCTGCAGTGCCTGCGCCCTGGCATTTCATTCGGAAAGGTGAATGTTGGTACAAGCGCCGTGGCGAGCCGCCTGGGCGTGATGTCCGTGCCCACAATAATCCTCTTCAGGGAAGGCCGCAGGGTGGCTAGGGTTGTGGGAGTGAAGCCACTCCAGGTGCTTCTGGAGATCCTCGACAACTACTTCTCAGCCAGCCCAAAAGAGGACGTTTATGCCGACTCTGGTTACAGCGACCTTATGTGATCCACTATCCCTTCGAATACCTTCCTCCCGTCTCCGTGGCCTTGGGGGTTGCCATATCCCATTGTTTGCCAGCCAAAGAATGCCCTCTCCGGGTGGGGCATCATGCCCATGACATTCCCCTGCCTGTTGCAGATCGCAGCGATGTCGTGGACGGAACCGTTAGGGTTGAACGGATAAACCCCTTCGGCAGGCTCGCCCGAAGGTCGGGCATACCTGAAGACAACCCGGTTGCTGCGGACGAGCTCCTGCACCGCCTCCTCCGATTCGGCGAGGAACCTCCCCTCACCGTGACCGATCGGCACCCGCAGGATCTCGCCTTTTCCTACCCTGCGCGCGAAAGGTGTTCGGCTGCCTTCCCCCCTCAGGAAGACCCACCTACACTCGTACCTTGCTGAGTTGTTGTTCGCCAGGACGGCCGTAGGAGTGGGGGAAAACGAGCCGTCGCCCCCGGGGAGTATACCTGCCTCGACAAGCACTTGGAAGCCGTTGCAGATGCCCATCACAAGCCTGCCATCCTCGACGAACCTCTCCAGATCCCTCCTCGTCCTAGTCAGGACCTTCTTCCCCCAGACCGCGCCCGCCCTCACGTAGTCGCCGTAAGAGAACCCCCCGGGGAATACAAGGAGCTGATACTCTGAGAGTTTCCCCTTCTCAAGCCAGTCCATATGCAGAACATCCGACCTGAGGCCGAGATCTTCGAGCGCTACCTTCACCTCGGCATCGCAGTTTGTGCCTCCGACCCTCAATATGCAAGCCCTGGCCTTTTTGAGATCCATCATTCGCCCCTCCAGGCCCTAGTCAAGTCTGCCCTCTCGAGGATGTGCTCCCTCCCCTTCACACCCCTGATCCTGAGCGCATTCTCCCGCAGCACTATCCCAACACGGCTTGCCGGAAGCCCCTTGAATGCCCCCTCGAATGCCGCCTCGTGCCCTGCCCTGACCTCCACTAAGAACCTCCCGGTAGACTCGGAAAAGATAGCCAAATCGTCCCTTCCCGTAAGGATCAGCCCCCTGCCGAGATCCAGCGACATGCCCAATCCAGGATCCGACCCGATCACCATCTCGGCTGCCGCCACCCCGAGCCCCCCGTCCGAAAGGTCGTGGCATGCCGCTACGATACCTGCGTCTAAGGTCGTTGTCAGGGCCTCCATCACCTTCCTTGAAACCGAAGGGTCTACCCTCGGCCAATCGCCTCCCTCGATCCCCTTCGACCTCAAATAGGCGGAACCGCAAACCTCCTCCTTTGTTGTACCCAGTAGGTAGATCGGGTTGCCTGCTGCCTTTAGCTCCGAGGTCACTGCCTTCCTGACATCGGGTATTATTCCGACGCCCGTTATCAGCAGTGTCGGCCTCACCGGACCCATCGGGCTCTCGTTGTACAGGGAGTCCTTTCCTGAGATGAAAGGCGTGCCGAAGGCCTTTGCGAAGTCGTAGCAGGCTTCGCAAGCCCTGAGCAGCGATCCCATCCTGTCCTCCCTCTCAGGGTTACCCCAAACGAAGTTGTCAAGTATGGCTATCCTCCTCCCCCCGACTGCAACATTGTTCCTTAGGGCTTCCTCAAGCGAGCACGCTGCCATCCAGTACGGATCCGGGTAGAACGGGTTGATCCCGCAAGAGATGACCGCACCCATCCAGGAGTCCTTGAGCGGCTTGATGACCGCGGCGTCATTGTGGCTTCCCAATTGCCCCTGTATAGGCTTAACGACCGTTGCTCCCCTCACCTCATGATCGTATGTCCTGACCACTCCCTCCCTGCTCCTCACGTTCGGGTCTGTGAGGAGCGCAAGGAGCTCTGATGGCAGGTCCTCTGGCTCCTTGAGCGTGAGAGGTTGCGGGCTCAACTCGACCCTC
>JASFYK010000063.1 GCA_030055545.1 Thermoproteota archaeon
CTGGACTGGTACGGGGTCATTAAGCCCGTAGTACTCCCTCAAGAACTGCCTTTGAGCTTCTGTGATGCTGGGGTTCCCTGCGGTCGCAATCTGTATCGGGTCACCCGCGGCGTACATCACCAAGAAGACAACAATCGATATGCCAAGAATGAGAGGTACCATGTATATGAGTCGCCTGACGATATACTTTACGAGACCCATACCAATCACCGATTGATAATTTCTATTACTATTTAAGGTTATCTTGGAGGCTTTTCTCTATTTTTGCCTTGAGCTTTTCAACAACATCTTTTCCGACGCCCTTTATCAAAACGGATTTGCTACGATCAAACTTGCCCCTCAAAATGACAATAGAAGAGGTGCCCACTCCAAGCGACTTTGAGAGCTGCTTTAACGCAGAAACGTTTGCCCTGCCCTGCTCTGCCTTCTCTCTCGTCTCTATCACAAAAAGATCCCCTTCTATTGAGACCGAGTCTCTTTTTGAATTGGGCCTGACCAGAATATCCAAGATTATCCCATCTTTGATCTCTCTCAAGATGCCCACGGTTGGAAGCAGATCTTTAGAGTGTTAAATATTTTCGCTATTTTTGGACAGATGGTGCTCGAAATATTAAAAGCCTTAGATGAACAAGGTATTTCTGTGGTTTTATGGGGAGCTGCAAGGGATGTAAATGGTGGAGACCAGACTACTTCTTTGATAATTTGGGCGAGTGCGAGAAAATGACGGGGATACGCCCAGAAAATGAGGCTGCGTGCGAGATCTTTGAGGCGAAAATTGAAACCGAATTCTGCTGGTGCAGGGACTGCAGGGTCACCTTTCACGCCTCAGAGAGGGATCTCCACAAAGGACACAACTTCTTCTGCGGGACTAGGGTCGATCTAGATGCGCATGAATACACGAGCACGGGGGACTAAAACTAAAATGGGTCTGAATTTCATAATCGGGGGGGCGCAGGGAGGCGGGATCGAGACTGCAGGTTTGCTCGCTGTGAAAGCCCTGGCGATGCATGGACTCGAAGTATTCGCCGACAGGGAGTACCATTCAAACATCAAGGGGAAGCACAGCTACTCGCACATTCGGGCATCAGAGGAACGGATAAGGAGCATCAAATATCCCGTGGACCTCATCGGGGCTCTTGACGTCGAAACTATCGCCACACATTATAAGGACTTGAAACCTGGTGGCGTATTAATCCACGACGCCGCTCTCCTCGATAAACCGATAACGAAACTGCCACCCATGGAGAAGGAGAGGCTTGAGAGGCTGAAAGCCGAATTAGAGAAGGAGGACATAGGCAATACGGTTAGGGAATTTGACAAGTGGCTAGAGAGGAACGGGAGGATCGTGCTTCCATTTCCGTTCTCAGTTATCATAACAGAGAAAGCTAAACTAGCCTCCCCTATGATCGAGAGGGCTATGAATACTGCAATGACAACCTTACTCCTGAGGGCTGCCGGGATGCCATTTGCCACTATACTTGAGGCGGTTGATGCGCTCTTCATGGAAAAAGTCGAGGCAAAGGAGTTGAACAAGGCAGTGGCAAATGCGGTCAACGATGGTTTCAATGAATTTTCTGGAAATAGGAACTTGGGCACCGAAATCATAGGGAAAAAAAGATCCGCCCGGGGGAAGAAGATGCTTGTTGCTGGGAACGATGCCGTCGCGATTGGGAAGCTGATTGGCGGACTCAGGCTGCAGACATACTATCCAATAACCCCTGCTGCAGACGAGTCATTTGTAATTGAGCAGCACTCCAGCCTCTTTGATCTAAAAGGCGAGATAGTGGGTTCACCGATTGTGATACAGGCAGAGGATGAGATCTCTGCGATCTGCATGGCTATTGGGGGAGCGCTGACAGGCGTAAGGGCTGCGACTTGCACAAGTGGACCTGGCTTCTCGCTGATGGTTGAGGGTATAGGCTGGGCAGGAATGAACGAGGTCCCAGTGGTCATCACATACTACCAGAGGGGGGGTCCGTCGACGGGTCTGCCGACCAGGCATAGTCAGTCAGATCTACTCTTCGCAATCAATTCAGGCCACGGCGAGTTTTCGAGGATCGTCTTGGCCTCAGGCAGTCATGAAGAAGCCATCGATGATGCCATAAAGTGCATGAACCTTGCCGAGAGATATCAAGTGCCGGTGATCCACCTCCTCGACAAGGGGATTGCAAACTGCGTAACCACTATAAATCCCCCTGTCTTTGGGAAGATAGAGCGCGGAAAGCTTACCGAAAAGGGGGCTTGGGATTACAGGAGATTTGCTTTCGACGGGGATCCCGTCTCGCCAAGGGCTTTCCTCGGAGATGAGCTGATGTGGTACACCGGAGATGAGCATGACGAGTTGGGCCACATCTCCGAGGATCCAGAAAACAGAAGAAAGATGTATGAAAAGAGGATGGCGAAGAGGGAAAAGATCCTTAAGGAAGCTCCTGACGAGGATAAGGCAGTCCTATTTGGTGATGAAAATTTCGAAGACCTCCTTGTCACATGGGGCGTAACCACAGGAGCTGCCGTTGATTCACTCCCAGAGCTGCAGACAGCCGGTTCAAAAACGGCAATCCTCCAAGTCAGGATGATGGAACCGTTCCCTGTCGACTTTGTGTCGAAGTTCATATCCAAGGCGAATAGAGTAATCAGCCTAGAGGCAAATTACATAGGGCAACTCGCAGAGCTGATCGGGTGGAACACGGGTTTCAGGATCAAGAATAGGATTCTGAAATACACAGGGAGGCTGATAACGCAGGACGAGGTTGTGAAATCCTACATGCGCATACTGGGGGGCGAGGAGAAGATCGTCCTCATGGGAGGCGAGTGAGATGTCAACGGACTGGAACAGCGGAGTCTGGCCCGACTGGTGTCCTGGCTGCGGGAACTTCGGCATCTTCACTGCCCTCAAGGGGGCGCTCTCTGATCTGGGCATAAGCAGGGAGAAGTTGGTTCTGGTTTCTGGGATAGGGTGCAGCGGCAAGATCCCACACTTTGTCAAAGTTCCAGGGGTGCACACACTCCACGGGAGGGCAATACCATTCGCGACCGGCATAAAGGCTTCGAACCCCAATTTGAAGGTGCTCGTCCACGGCGGGGATGGCGATCTCCTAGGCATAGGAATGGGTCACCTGATAGCGATGGGGAGAAGAAACCCAGAGATACTCGTAGTGATACACAACAACGGGGTCTACGGCCTTACCAAGGGGCAGGCATCGCCGACGCTGCAGCTCGGCAGAAAGACGAAGTCGTTGGCTTTCCCCAACATAAACAGCGCCGTGAACCCAATCCTACTCGGAATCGCATCGGGGTACACTTTCCTAGCCAGGAGCTATGCCTACGACATCGAACACCTGAAGGCGTGCTTGAAGCAGGGGATCTCGCATGGCGGCGCAGGCATACTTGAGGTGATTCAGCCCTGCCCAACCTGGAACAACATAGTTACAATGGATTGGGTGGAAAAGAACACCTACTACCTCAAGGACTGGGATCCGGTGGTGAAGGACGATGAAGATGCTGTGAGGAAGGCGCAGGGGATAATAGGTCTTGAGTCTGGGGAGAAGAAGGCGCTCGGAACGATCCTTATCGACAGGAGAAAAGAGGCTTTCGGAAAGAGGATCGCATCCATCTACAAGCACTATGATGCAGAACCGCCAGCGGCCCAGCAGGTGGAGAGGAACGGCACGGCTTTGCCAATTGATCTGGAGAAGACATTCCCGAGATTCTTCATCCAGTGACTGCCCATTTTTATTTAACGACGATGAGATAACAGGGGGATAATTTTGGATCATGTCGGAGACGAATATCCGAAATTTCGCGCTGCTGGAGTGCAGGCAGCGCCAATTTTTCTGAACCGCGATTCCACAATCGAGAAGATGGAAAGCCTAGTTTCCGAGGCTGCAGGTAAGGGGGCTGATCTTGTTGTCCTGGGAGAGAGCTTCATCCCCGCCTTCCCGCTCTGGAACATGGTATACCCTCCAATGGACCAGCAGACATTTTTCCGGCGGCTCTTCGACAATGCCCTCGAGATACCGAGCCCGCAATTCGAGAAGATCGCTGGGATTGCCAAAGAAAACAAAGTATTCCTCTCGGTAGGCGTTACCGAAAAAGCCACTTACAGCATGGGCACAATGTGGAACTCAAACTTGCTCTTTGACAGGTCGGGGAGGCTGATCAACCACAGGAGAAAGCTTGTCCTCACATGGGCTGAAAAGCTCACTTGGGCCAATGGCGATGCCCAAGGGCTGGAACCCATCAAGACTGAGATCGGCAGTATTGGAGTGCTCATATGCGGCGAAAACACTAATCCGCTGGCGAGATACGCGATGCTCGCGCAGGGTGAGCAGATACATATTGCAACCTATCCTCCTGCATTCCCATTCAAGCGCCCCGGCACTTCAGATAACTATGACCTTACAGAGGCAATCAGGATCAGATCAGCCGCCCACTCCTTCGAGGGGAAGGTTTTCAACATCGTTGTTTCGTGTGCCTTGGATGAAAGCTCGATCGAGGACATTTCGATGGGAAGAGAGGATATCAGAAAGATTCTAGAGGGGACGCCAAAGGCAGCTTCAATGATATTGGGCCCTCAGGGAGAATGCCTCTGTGAACCGCTTGTGGGAAGGGAAGGGATAGTAATCGCAGATATAGACGTCTCAAAGAGCATCGAACATAAGCAGGTTCACGACGTAATTGGATACTACAATAGGTTCGACGTATTCAGGCTTGAGGTAGACAAGTCGGCTAATCGTCCAATATGGCTTAAGGATAATACTTCGAAGAAACACGAGTATGTGGAGAAGAAGGAGGATGTCGAGCCAGGGACTGAGGACATTGGGGGCAACCCGTGAAGGACGAGGATTGGTGTTAGTTCTCGGAAGGTTGCGAGATTGCTGAATGCTGTGCCTGCATAGATACGGCTAAGCCCTACAGGGGGAGTGCCTTCTGCTTTATTTTGACCGCGTTGTATTCGCATATCTCATAGCAAGCATAGCACCTTATGCACTTTGAATCGTCCACCACAGGATATTCAACCATCTCAATAGCCCCTTCGGGGCATATCCCTGAGCACTCGCCGCACTTTACGCAGCGGTTTTTGTCAAAGGAAATTCTGGGGACTAAACGCTTTAC
>JASFYK010000064.1 GCA_030055545.1 Thermoproteota archaeon
GATATGCTTGGGAAGAATACTGCAAAGACATAGCTGCTTGGAATGGCATATCCGAGATACTGACCGTGTATGAAGTAGGATCCGAATGCAGAATAGAGCATTAGTGCTGAAGCACCAGCCCGTCCCGACTTCAGTGCACTCAAGACAGCTATGGCAGGCAATACGAGAACTGGACTGAAGCTCCACCCCATCATCATTCCCAAGAATAGACCCGCCAATGCCCCCAGCCAATCGATCAGGCACCCTACGAAGGCAACGAGAAAGAGCGCTATGATTACGAGACCCCGGTATGGGATCCCGCCAGGGCTCACTGGGGACGAAAGCGCGATGTCAGCCGCAGGGATGGCTAGCGAACCAAGTACGAACAAGGGGGCGAGCCTCGATCTGAAGTATGACATTATGCCGACAGCGGCAGACAGAAGGACTGCTACGGGCAATGTGAAATAAGTAATAGAGTAGAATGAAGCCAAGGCGACTGCTCCTATCAGAACAGAACCGACAGGAGATTTCCGTACCCCGAATGGCATGTTAAACCAATATCTTTGGCAGAGGGTATTTAGGTTTTGGTCTCTGAAAAGTCTGTCATTGCACCCATAAAAATGCTTATTACAAAAAGAAGTTTTCCGAAACAGTCATGAGGCTGAAGTTCTTAGCCGCATCTCTTGCAGTAATCCTCGCAATGTACATAGTGCCATTCACCGTTCTTAGCGGGGTTGAGGGACCCTACACTGCGCTGCTCTGGACTGCGATATCCGCAGCATACCTGGCTTTAGTCTGGCTGGAGCTGAGGAGGAATTAGAGTGGAGGGGCTTCAAGCCTACTTGGCAATCGCAATCTACATTGCCGTGGGTACGACAATAGCTTGGCTTGCCAAAAAACGGCTCAGAAAGGATGTGAAGGATTTTTACACTGCTGGCGGTAGATTTGGGTCGCTGGTCGTTTCCCTTTCTTACGCAGCGACAACGTACAGCGCGTTCATGTTTATTGGCCTAGTCGGCCTGAGTTACCAGAGCGGCGTGGGAGCTATGGGGTTCGAACTGGTTTACTTCGTGGGCACACTCTTCCTACTGTATTACCTAGCTCCGAGATACTATTCGCTCCATAACAAATACGGGTACATTTCACCGGCTGAAGTCCTGACCGACAGGTACGGCAGCTCCGCGGTCGGGATGGTGGTCACGCTGATCTCGCTGGTTGCGCTGATACCCTATTCATCTGCTCAGATAATGGGCATCGCCTTCGCAGCTGAGGGGGCATCAGGTGGGGCGATACCATTTACCCTTGCAGTCATAATAGCAGTTTCACTGGCTCTGCTATGGTCTGTTGTGGCAGGAGTCTGGAGCGTCGGCTGGACGGACGTCTACCAAGGGGCACTGATGATTACTGCAGGAGTTGTGATATTGGCGTGGGCAATCAGCTGGGCCCTCAGCCTCCCCTCTTTTTCTTTCATGTCAGGGGAGTTGGGCTATGTCCCGAACAGCTATTGGACTCCCCAGACCTTCCTTAACATGACGATCCCATGGTTCTTCTTTGCCATCACGAACCCTCAGGTCGTGCAGAGGCTCTTTGCGCCCAAAAGCAGGGAAGCCCAGAAGAAAATGATCACGCTCTTCGGGGCGTACGGGCTGATCTTCACAGTTATGGTGTGCATCCTTGGGCTTGTCCTGAAGGGAGCCACAGTGGCAGGGGGATTCCCGTCGGTAACGTACAGGGACTCTGTTACACCCACTCTTTTGGGCATGTTGCCACCATGGATCACCATCATTGGGCTTGTTGCGATAATCGCCGCTTCAATCTCGACCATAGACAGCATAATCCTGACTTTGAGTTCGATGTCCATCAGGGATATCGTCCTCCCGATGCGCCCGAATATGAGCCAGAGGGCGCAGATTGCTGTGGGCAGGGCAGTCATGCTCGTTCTGGCATTGGGGTGTATGATGTTTGCACTCTCGAGACCGGGGCTTATAGTTGATCTCTCGGTGCTTTCGTCGTCGCTGCTGCTCCCAATAGCGCCGCTCGTACTTGGGAGCTTTCTTTGGGGCAGAGGCGGGAGGTATTCAGCATCGGCATCGCTTGTGACAGGGTTCGCGACTGCAACAGCGCTCTACTACCTGAAGCTTAGCCCGCTTGGGCTTCCGATGAACCTATGGACTCTGGCAGTATCCTCTCTCGTCTACGTAACCCTCGGATCTTTCGAGAAGATCCCAGAGGGAGGGAAGAAGATAAGGGAGTCTTAGGGAGTGCTCTTCTATGTTGAAAGAGGTGGTCGTAAGCGGCGAGGTCCTCGAGGTATTCCTCGAGCTTTGCAGGGAAGTCTTCCCCCGCGAGAACATAATGCTCATCCGCGGCAAGGTCAGAGGGGAAAGGGCAGAAATAAAGGAGTTCCTCATACCGCCGTTTTCAACATATGGTGAAGGCTTCTCGTCTTTCCCCACACATATGATACCTTTTGACTTGAGCATAATCGGAATCGCTCACTCCCATCCCTCCGGCAGCAACAACCCATCCGACGAAGACTTGAATCACTTCTACGGGAGGGTAATGCTCATAGCAGCCTACCCCTACGGCATGGGCAGTGTGGCGGCTTACAACAGCAAAGGAATTAAGATAGAGCTCACCGTAGATTAGTCGGGTACTGAGATTGAGAGTCAGGGCATGCCAGATCCTGAGCATACTCGGCTTAGCATTGCTCCTGCTCGCAGCGACCGAAGCCATTCAGGCGGCGATCTCGCTCGAAGGAGGGTTGATCTCAGAGTGCGGACCAGAGGCACAGAGTGTTTATGTGCAATACAACGCGATAATGCTCCAGATATCTGTGGCTGCGATCCTGGGCTCGATCATGAACTACCAAAGCAAGTATGTGAAGAAGATTGCAGCGAAGTTCAACTCAGGCGACCTAAAGAGGCTTTTCCTGGGCATGGTGGTTGCCGGTGGCTCGGTGTATAACCGTGGCGGGAAGTACTGCATCAGGTTTTATGGGAAGGACTATACCATGCACCAAGTATTCAACGGGCTCTCCTACGAGCTTTACCGTTCGTCTCCGAGCACCATACAAATCACGGGCAGGGGGAGCTACATAACACAGCTCTACTGCAAGGAGGCCGTCATGGATATCAATGAGCTTTCACCCGAGACGAATGCGCGGAAGGGAGGGATCCCCACAATAGAGTACATACTGGAGGGGAACAGGAGCATCAGGCAGGAGTCTATGAGAGTCATCATGTCAGTCGCAGGATGGGTTGGTCCGTCCTTGAAAAGGACTGCCTACGGCTATTCTGTTGCGACCAGAATTGGACTGGGTTCCTCCAACCCATTGCCTCTTAACGAAGAGTACAAAACACTCGCGGAGTCGTTAATGCTGAAATTAAATAGCTATTCCGACTCGAGATACCCAGACACGGGATACTTGATGAGCTATGACTCCAATACCTGCAGCACATTCCTCAGGATGGGCGGCTTTGTGGAGGGCAGCCTGGTAAAGAAGGGGAGGTATGCGGGCAGGGAAAAGAATTCGGTTTTGAAAGCCTCCCTGGTAATCGAGGGTAGCTACTTTGATACGCCCGCCTCTGCTGAGAGGGTCATGGAAGATGCAGTCTGCAACAACAACTTCGAGCTGAGCGCTCTCTTGGGGCGGATAATGCTCGGCTAGCAAATTGACTCTGGTTTTGAAAGTAAGCCAAGTCCATGTTCCCTTTTAGGAAAAAATGTGCGCGGCAGATTGTGCATTAAAAAAAGGGGTTTCCGATCTCCAGAAAAATGCCGAACAGGGCAAACTACATTACGCTGAAGAACGAGGGGCAGCTGAAATAGTTAAAAAGATCATTTACAAACTCCTACTTATGGCAGAGAGGATACTGTGGGCCCCCTGGCGCGGAGAGTTCGTGTCTGGGGCAAGGAAAGAGGGATGCATATTCTGCGAAAAGCCGTCCGAGGAGGGCTCAGAGGCGCTGATTTTTGAGCGGAGAGAGAAAGTATTCGGGATGCTTAACAAGTTCCCCTACAATAGCGGGCACATGATGATCGCACCCTACAGGCACGTCACGAGCCTTGAGGATCTTCAGAAGGAAGAAGTGGAGGATCTCTTCCGGTTGCTGAAGGATTCGATTGCTGTGCTCAAGATGGAGATGCACCCAGAAGGGTTCAACATAGGGTTCAACATCGGAAAGGCGGCAGGCGCAGGATTCGAGCACATACACATGCACGTGGTGCCGAGGTGGACAGGGGACACCAACTTCATGCCCGTCCTTTCGTCCACAAAGGTAATGCCAGAGCACCTCTCCCGAACCTTGGAGAGGATAAAGGCAGGGTTCAGAAGATTAGGCTGAGCAGAACTCTGGTAGCCAAGGCGACCATTGTTGCAACGGACAGGTTCATAACCACTATGAATGCCGTCCACTTGACCTTGTATTCTTTTAGTAGCGCCGCGATAGTCGCAACGCATGGGATATATAACACCATGAATACGGTGAAGACTGCCATCTGGACCGGGGACATGAATGAGGAGAAATCCAGCGTATTTGCATAAGTTGCGAGCATTACTAGCGCCATTTCTTTCCTAAGCATCCCAAAAATAATCGAGATCCCAACCTCCGCAGGCATGCCAAGAAGCCCGTATGTGAATGGAGACAACACCAGAACCGCCTGATCCATCAAACCTGAGGTCTGTAGAGCAGCTATCATGACAGAGCCGACAACGATCAAAGGCAAACCGATATAGATGAAGTCTTTTGTCTTGACCCAAGTCTTTTTAAGAACCATTAGTGGCTTGAAGAGGCGAATCCTTGGCATCTCCATTATGAGGCCCACGGACTCCCCCGGCATTGTCCTGAAGAGCAGGCGTCCAATACCCACAACCACCAGGATGTCGAGGAAGTATATCCCCATCGCAGCCGCGAATCCAAGGTACTGCGCAGTCACACCAAAAATTATGACCGACCTGGCAGAGCAAGGGATCATGACTACCAGAGCCCCAAGAATCACCCG
>JASFYK010000065.1 GCA_030055545.1 Thermoproteota archaeon
ACCGGGGAGGTGATGGGCGACGCCTTCAGGGCAGCCCTCACGGTCACGCACCACAAGCCGAAGTCCGGCATCGTGAAGGACATCGCGAGGGATTACGTTGGCGATCTGAGGACGATAAGCATCGGCGTCCCGCCCGAAGCCGAGATATTCGCCGGACCAGGTGACATTTCACTGGCCCTCCACCCGAGGAGGCCCCACTCGCACAAGGGCGAGAACGGCCGCCTGCTCGTGATCGGCGGGTCGTCCAGGTACACGGGCGCCCCCGCGCTCGCGGCGTTGGCAGCCCTCAGGACCGGGATAGATCTCGCCGTGGTCGCCGTCCCCGGTTCGATCGCGAGGGAGGTGAGGTCCTACTCGCCGGACCTGATCGTTCTGCCCCTAGAATCCGACGAGCACCTCACGGCAGAGTCCATCCCCCAGATATCCGAAGAGATTTCCCGCGCGGACGCTGTCGTGGTCGGGATGGGGCTCGGCGAGGATCCAGAGACCGCAGAGTCGGTCTTGGAGGTCGTGGGCCTCCTCTCCAAGTCCAGGGTTCCGGCGGTAATAGACGCGGACGCGATAAAGGCGCTCGGCAGGTCCCCCGAAGCTTTGAAGGGCGCAGTCACGGTCCTCACGCCGCACGCTGGGGAGTTCCTCGCGCTGACGGGCGTGCGCCTCCCGGAGGAGAGGGAGGAGGGCTGGAGGGACCGCCTCCCGGTCGTGAGGGAATGGGCTTCCAAGCTCGGCGTTACGATACTGCTCAAGTCGAGGTACGACGTGATCTCCGACGGAAACAGGTACAGGGTGAAGAACATAGGGAACCCGGGGATGACCGTGGGCGGAACCGGGGACGTCCTCGCTGGGGTCACTGGGGCGCTCCTGAGCAGGGGCGCTGAGCCCTTCAGGGCAGCGGTCGCCGCATCGTTCATCAACTCGTACGCAGGGGACCTGCTCGAGGAGGAGCTGGGTCAGAGGTTCACTGCCCGCGACCTGGTGGACGCCATACCATCAGCACTGAAGAAATTCGGGTACTGACGGGGGCGTACCCATTCTAATTTAAAAAAATGTTTAGAATTTCTTGAATTTCTCCTTCGGAGCCCCGCACACCGGGCACTTGTCCGGGACCTGCCCGTTTGTCGTGTAGCCGCACACCGGGCAGATGTAAATCTCGCCAACCTGGATGTCCTTGCCCTCCTCGACTGTCTGCTTTGCCTTCGTGTACATCGCCTCGTGGATCTTCTCTGCCTGGAGCGCGTAGTTCGTGGACCTGGCCGCCCCCTTCTCGCCCTGGAGCTCGGCCACGGCCTTGAATGCCGGGTACATCTCGTTCACCTCGTAGTTCTCCCCGTTGATGCAGCTCTCGAGGTTCTCGCTCGTTGTCCTCAGCAGCCCGAGCTCATTCGCGTGGTTCCTTGCGTGGACGAGCTCGGCGTAGGCGATCGCCCTGAACATCCTGGCGGTGTTCGGCAGCCCCTCCTCCTCGGCGATGTCCGCGAAGAGCAGGTACTTCATGTGCGCCTGGCTCTCCCCTGAGAATGCCACCTTCAGATTCTCCTCAGTCATCTTCCTCATTCACAGCACCTCCCAATAATTCCCATCCTCGGGTATATAAGTTCATTTTTGCTTCCTGAATGTTCACCAAAAAAGAATTGGGGGTTAGGATTCCCTATTCGGTTATCTCCTCGAACATGTCCTTCGAGGCTCCGCAAGCCGGGCAGACCCAGTCGTCGGGTATGCTCTCGAATGGCGTCCCTGGCTTTATGCCCCCGTCCGGATCGCCCTTCTCAGGGTCGTATATGTATCCGCAGACCGTGCATCTCCACTTGTTCAAGAGGACACCCCAATTTGTTTGGATCGCTCTGCATTAAGATCGGTCTGGGAAGTCTTAAGCATTCTCTCTCCTGCATCAGTCCGACGTCCATCCGCCCCTCTGATCCCCCAATCCTTCACGAAGGTAATCGGAATCCGCCCCTGCCCTGTTAAGATATATATCCCATGCCCATAGATAGGTGGATCATCCTGCGAAGGGCTGAGCTGGATGGGACTCAACAGACAGACCGCGAGCGGAGATCCGGACGGGATAAAAGGCAGGGGGAGGCTCGCCCTGCTCGTATTCTCGATCATGTCCGTACTCTACTTCTTCTCGATCCTGCACAGGGTCGGGATCGCGGTGATATCCTTCGACATAATGACCGAGTTCAGCACCGACGCCTCGCTCCTGGGCCTGATGTCCTCGACATACTTCTTCCCCTACGCCATCGCCCAGCTCCCTGTCGGGATCCTCCTGGACCGGATCGGCGTTAGGAAGACCGTCGTCTCCCTTGCAGCCGTGGCATGCCTGGGCAGCCTGATCTTCTCTGCCGGTAGCTCGATCCTGATGCTCTCCGTCG
Organism: Thermoproteota archaeon; assembly: GCA_030055545.1. Lineage (GTDB taxonomy): Archaea > Thermoproteota > Methanomethylicia > Methanomethylicales > Methanomethylicaceae > Methanosuratincola. The sequence goes on from JASFYK010000065.1 coordinate 2,373, forward strand.
GCAGGGCGCTGGTGGGCTTCGGCGTCGGCGGATTCTACGTCTCCGCGCTGAAGGCAATAGCGATCTGGTTCGGTCCCAGGCGCTTCGCCACGCTCGCAGGCCTACTGACCTCTCTCGGGAACGTGGGCGGCATCGTCGCGACCTCCCCCCTGGCGCTGCTGACGCTGGCTATAGGATGGAGGGGGACTTTCATGATAATAACCGCCCTGATGGCAGTCTTCGCCGCCGTGGCATGGCTCACGATCTCGAGGGACGAGGGCGAGTCCTTCAGGAGCGGGTCGAGCGTTGTCGCCGACCTCAGGGAGGTCTTCAGCAACAGGAGTTTCCTCCTCCTGTCGATAATACCGTTCTTCGTCTACGGATTCTTCATAAGCTTCCAGGGGCTCTGGGGAGGGCCTTTCCTGATGGACGTCTACGGGATGGACAAGGCCGCAGTCGGCTTTTACCTGATGTTCATCGCGATCGGGTTCACGATCGCTGGGCCCACCGGTGGGTTCATATCCGACCGTTTCCTGATGAGGCGAAAGCCGGTGATGGTCGCCGGCATCGCTGTCGGGCTCGCATTCTGGTCGATCCTGGCCCTGCTCGGGGGGTCCATGGGTCCATGCCTGATCGCCTCCTCGTACTTCCTGCTCGGCTTCGGGTTCGGATTCTCCAACATCTACATGACCATATCCAAGGAGATGTTCGGCTCGCGGATCTCCGGCACCGCGATGGCTGCGATCAACCTCTTCAACTTCATGGGCGCCGGCTTCTTCCAGTACTTCATGGGTCTCCTGCTCGATACATTCGAGTCCGGTGCGAGGACTTTCCCGGCGTACCAGGCGATTTTCTTCATGTGCGTGGCGTTCATGGCACTCTCCTTGGTTCTTGGGCTGCTCAGCAGGGAAACCTTCGGCGGCAAGGAAGGGGCGGGGCGCAGCAATGCCTCCTCTACCACTCAGGATGCGGTCAAGAAGCGGTGAAAAATCACGGATCAATCAAGATCTCGAGAAGAATACGATCTCACGCGATCCAAAGCCGCCTCAGTTCTCTCACTCTCGGGAAGCCTCTGCCCAATTCAAAAAGATAAAAGCAAATCTCCCGTAGTTATAATGGGGATGTTTCTAAATGGCAAGGATCCTGGTCGTGGTTGCGGAGAAGGGATTCAGAGACGAGGAGTTCGACGTGCCTTACAGGGCGTTCAAGGCGGCGGGGCACGAGGTCACCGTGGCTAGCACGGGCCCTGGGGTTGCAGAGGGGAAGCTCGGGATGCGGGTTAAGCCTGACACCACCGTCGACGCGGTGGACCCGTCCAAGTTCGATGCAGTGGTTATAGCGGGCGGTCCGGGCTCGCCGACCTATCTGTGGCCGAACAGGAAGCTTCACGAAATACTAAGGGACGTGGCTGGCAGGGGCGGCGTGGTCGCAGCGATCTGCCTCGCGCCCGTAACACTCGCGAAGGCGGGGCTGCTCAGCGGTAAGAAGTGCACCGTATACAGGACGCCGGAGTCGGTCAAGGAGATCGAGGCAGTCGGGGGCAGGCTCCAGAAGGACCATGTGGTCGTGGACGGCAAGGTGGTGACAGGAGACGGGCCAGACGCGGCAAGGGCATTCGCCGATGCCGTTCTCAAGCTCCTCTAGCCCTTCATAATTCTTTTTTTTGAAAAAACAAACAGAAATGTTATGCGGGAATCAACCCGCACTGAATCTATCCAAAGACTGCCCTAATTAGGAGGTAGGCGAAGGATGCGGATATGAGCATTCCCGCCAAAATTATCTTCTTGAGCTCCATCCTTTCCATACGCATCCTCTTACCCATCATGGCGCCCAGATAAAAACCTTCCCATCATATGGATCGAAACATCTCTGAGTGAGCCCTTGGGGGCAGCCAGTTTTGGTTGAGCTTGGCTTATAAGCCAACTAAGCGTATTCTTAAGCATCACAGGTGTTTACCATATGCCAGAACTGACCAGAAATGAGATGCTTGAATTCGCTTCAATGCTGGTGAAGCGGTCAATGTCCATCGGGAGGAAGCCGGGAGGGGGCTTCGACTCCGTCTCGATCATGTACAACGACAAGGACCCGTCCTGCAGGGAGTTTGCGGAGCTGGTCGAGGAGGAGTGCTGGAGAGAGGGAGCCTACACGATAATGAGGGGATACTCCTCGGTCCGGAGCAGGAGGAAGTACGAGCTATCGCCCGAGGACTCGCTGAAGGAGATGGACCCGATCGCCAAGGCGATCGCGGAGACCATCGACGTGAGGATGTTCATTGGCGAGGAGGACGACCCGTACTGGTCCGAGGGGGTCTCGGGCAAGGTGAGGCTGACCGCGCCGAACAGGCAGAAGCTCTACGAGATAATGGACAGGCGCGGCGTCCGATGGGTCTACTTCGGGTGGCCCATCCCGGGTGCAGCCAAGGCGTACGGCTGCCCGGTGGAGAGGTTCAGGGAGATCTTCTTCAACAGCATCAGGGCCTCCTTCTCCGA
>JASFYK010000066.1 GCA_030055545.1 Thermoproteota archaeon
TTATCTCGGTAAAGAGCGGGTTACCGGCCCCTCCCGGGGTTGTCGCCCTGTCCACGATTCCAATCGCTTTTACACCCTCGACAACCCTCCTGAGCTCTTGGACAGGGAATGGCCTGAATACCCTCAGGGAAATGACGCCCGCCTTCTTCCCTTCTTGGCGGAGGGAGTTGGCGACCTCCTTGGCTGAACCGAAGATGGATCCCATGACTATCAGCGCGGTTTCCGCATCTTCCATTCCGTAAGCCTCTATCTCCCCGTAGCTCTTTCCGAACCTCGAGTTGAAGTCCTTGTCGATCTCCTTGATCTTGAGCCTGCTCTTCTCGATCGCGTCGATTGCCTGGTACTTCATCTCATAATAGTATTCGGGCGGTCCAACAACCCCGACCGCATGTGCAGTCCTCGTCGAAACCCTGTTCTCAAGTGGTCTCGAGGGGATGAACTTCCTGACCTCTCCCTCGTCGGGGAGCTCGACAGGTTCGTACATGTGACTGACTATGAAGCCGTCCATGTTGACCATTACCGGGAGGCGGGTCTCCTCAGCGATCTTGAATGCCTCGACTGTAGTGTCGAAGGCTTCCTGTGCCGACTTCACCCACAGCTGTACCCAGCCCGAGTCCCTCTGCGCCATCGCGTCCGAGTGGTCATTCCAGATGTTCAGCGGGGCGGAGAGCGCCCTGTTCACGTTTGCCATTACGATGGGCGTCCTAAGTGCCGATGCCATGAAGAGTATCTCATGCATCAGCGCCAGCCCTTGCGAGGAGGTCGCAGTGAAGACCCTGGCCCCCGTCAGCGAGGCCCCGACGCAGGCGCTTATCGCAGAGTGCTCCGACTCCACATTCATATAGCTCGCATCAAGCTCACCATTTGCAACAAACTCGGAGAGCTTCTCCACGATCGTTGTCTGCGGCGTTATCGGATACGCGGCGATCATGTCTACATCCGCCATCTTGACCGCATATGCGACGGCGTAATTACCATTGATCCCCACCCTTTTGACCATCAGTGCCCCTCCTTCACCATCGTAATCGCCTTGGGCGCGCACCCTTTCGCGCATATCCCGCAGCCCTTGCAATAAGAAAGGTTGACCCGATAATTCCCCGCCTCGTCAATCTCGATTGCTGAATCCGGGCAATAGAGGAAGCACATACCGCACTTTGTGCACTTGCTCTGGTCAATTACAGGGCTAGAAGTCCTCCAGGCTGTCACGTCGAAGTTAACAGAACTCCCAGGCTCTATTATCGCACCCCCCTCCGGGATCTCCTTCCATCCCTTGAGTGTGGTTTTCACGCACTTCATTTTCTCTCACCAGTCTCAAATAGTACCGTCCCTTCGAATGCTCTCCTCACCGCGCTGATGTTCCTTTCGGCATATTGCCTGAACCTCTGCTTCATGACGTCTTCGAGGCTTTCAAGTTTCACTATTCCGGTGGTCCTGACCAGTGCCCCCAAGATCGCCGTGTTAGTTATGGGTGTTCCAAGCTCCCTGAGGGCGATCTCGGTCGCGTCGACTACAGCTATCTTCCCTGCATTGCTGAAGATCTGCAGGTAATCTTCAGCTTTCTGGTCGGTGTTGAGCACAACGATGCCGCCGTCCTTTAGCCCGTCACCCACCCCCTCCATTGTGCAGAGGTTTTTGTCGAGTACAACTATAATGTCCGGCTCATAGATCTGACACCTGGTAAGAATCTCCCTGTCGCTTATCCTTGTGAACGCGAGGACAGGTGCCCCCCTCCTCTCCGGGCCGAACGCTGCAAATGCCTGTGCGTATTTGCCTTCGTTTATAACACTCGTCGCAAGGATCTCTGCGGCCGTGACTGCGCCTTGCCCACCCCTGCCGTGCCACCTGATCTCGAGCATTATCCAAGCACTCCTGAATATGGGTAGTCAGTAACCTAGCATTATTTTTAACAGTTACGGTCTTTTCTTTGCCATCTATAATCCCCCTTGGCGAGTTTTGAAGGATACCCTTAAAATAGGGCAGAGCTGATACCTACGTCGGTGAGCCCCTTGAGCGAGAATGTCGCCTCCCCCAAACTCGGAGAGATCAAGGCATTCCTAGACCAGGGAAAGCCCTTTGAGGTCAGATTTGAGGGTGACGAAGTGTTCGTTTCTGAAGCGAAGGGTGTAGTCAAGATTTCGCTGTCCAAAGAAGAGACAAAAGGCATCAGGGTGAGGAAGTCTGCGAGGAAAGTTCCCTCCGAGCAGAAAGAATTCGTGATGAATTCTGCCAACATCCTGATTCCAAAAAAAGTCCCCTTCAAAGTGACGTTCGGGCCAAAAGAAACGACTTTCAGGTTTGACCTCGACCACTACATCCACATCTACCCAGATAAGTGTGCAGTCGTTGGCTTCAGGAGCTTGGACGACCACCCTGTCTCACTCGTCAGAGCGCTATTGTCTGGCTTCCCAAACCTCAAGGTATACGCGCCAAAGAGTTGATTGCCTTGAAGGTCAAGAACATCTTGTATTTTGCGGGTCTCATCCTGGTATTCCTCCCCGCTTTTTCCTATGCTTACCTTTCCAGATCTGGCGTAGTGGAGCAACCCTTGCTCCCACAGCTCCTCAGCATAGTTGTCTTCTGCATCGGGCTTGTTTTGATCATGCTTGCAGAAAGGGATAAGGGTAAAAAGTAGGGATTGAATGTTGATCATTGCGGCGCGCTTCTGTATTTCTTGACCAATTCATGGTATGCCCCAGCGGTCTCTCTGATCCTTTCCTTGTCCCTCTCCTCTATGCTCCTGACATTCTTTGCGGGTAGCCCCATCATTATGCTTCCTGAGGGGACTGTCTTGCCCTCAGGTATGAGTGCGCCGGCCCCTATGACACAATCGTCACCTATCTCCGCACCGGTCAATATGATCGCCCCCATTCCCACTAGCGTGTTATTGCCTATCCTGCAACCATGGATGATGCACCCGTGTCCGATGACTGTCCCCTTGCCTACATTTGTCGGGTAACCTTTGTCCGTGTGCAGGATTGCGCCGTCCTGTATGCTCGCGCCGCTCTTGATTATGATGCGCTCGATGTCCCCCCGTAGTACTGCGCAGGGCCATACGTTTGCCTTCTCTTCAATTACCACGTCGCCGATCACCACCGCATCCTCATGGACGAATGCCTTGGGATCGATCTGCGGTCTAACGCCTTGAAGCTCTCTTATCATTACTATCTACTCCATCGTCACAGCAAGGTCTGTGTCTATCAAATACTTGAACTGAAAGGTGTCCGTCCAGTCAGGGTTCCTCAGCGACCCTTGGAAGCACACGGCAACCTTGTCCTTAATGCCAGGCAGGCAGTCGATCGTATTTTTCAGGGCCTTTGGATGAACCCCGTACTTCGGGATCGCAAGCCCGCCAAGCAAAACCACTATGCGGTAGTCCGTACCTGCCTTCAGTCCGCCGAGCTGATATCCGTAGCCCTCATCCTTTACCAGCTCCCTTATCTTGCCCGAGTCCAATGAAGGCATGAAGAATGGCTTCAGAGGGAAATCCCTTATGCCGTAGCAGAGGAACTCTGCAAAGGGCAGGCATGTGAATGGTGATCCTACAAACAGTATGTCCCCTTCTTTGCCAATGCTCTCAACTGCTGTACGGAAGCACTTGCTTAAACCTGAAAGTCCTTTAGTTTCAACCCTGCTATTCAAAAATAACACCCCGAAATCTCCTTAAGAATAATAAGCCTAATGCTCTATAAAAATAGAGCAGGGTTTCTGCATACATCTGGCTAGGGGCAAAACATTCGTTTTTTGAGGCGGACAGAACGAGCACGCTGACTGCGCATTTTCGTTTTGACAGCCTCATCAACCTGAGTAACCGAAATAGTATTATTGTATCTTACCGATATTGTTGATCATGTCTGATCCTTACAGCATTTTTGTCCAGTCATTGTCCAAGGCTGCGCAGCCAAAGGGACCTGCTGCCGCATACACGCCCGTTCATGTTATTAAGGCATTGTTCATTATCGAATCCTCGAAGTCGGTCGGGAGAGTGATGCTGGCGAGAGTTCTCGGGATAGGCGAGGGTTCGGTCAGGACGATAATCAAGCGCTTGCAGCAGCAATCGCTCATAAGCATCGACAGCATCGGGGGGTGCGCCCTTACTCCCGTTGGTCGCGAAGTGCTCGGCCAAATCAAGAAAGGGATGGTTTCCTCGTGCCCGATCGACCTCAGCGGGTTGGGGGTGACGAGCCCCTCGTTTGCGCTGCAGGTAAGCCTTGACGCGTCGGCGCACTCCGTGCTGAAGCTGAGGGATGTTGCGATCAGGTGGGGTGCAGAGGGCGCGCTGGTCTTCCACTTCTCTGGGGGGAGGATAGTTGTTCCTTCTATCACAGACGACCTGTCGCAGACCAGCCCTTCCATGTATTATGAGCTGATGAGCAAGTTCAGGCTCCGGGATGGCGACTATGTGCTTGCTGCGTTCGCCCATGACATCGCCTCAGCTGAAATGAGCGCCCTCGCGGTTTTCCTTTTCCTCAAGGGCATACAATGAAGTTTTATCACCCAATTGTACACAAAAAGCATATATCAGACCAAAAATAGGTTTTTTTTGGGAGCAAAATATGGTGAACAAAATCCTTATTGTATCTGCAGTTGCCCTAATTGTAATAATTGGCGGTCTTTACGCCACTGGCGTGATCTTCCCGCGCGAAGTCGAAACCATAAGGGTCGGTCACCTGACAGGGGACCTCCATCACCTAGCCCTCTTCGTGGCAAAGAACCAGGGCTACTTCGACCAGTACGGCATAAGGCTGCAGTTAAAGGAGTACGTAAACGGCCCCTC
>JASFYK010000067.1 GCA_030055545.1 Thermoproteota archaeon
TTGCGCTTGCCCGAGGTTCCCCCCGAGGTGGTCGCACGTACAACCCTGTCTTGGAATGCTACGAATGAAAAGGGATCAGACGAGAGGATTTCGTCCCTCGTCAGCGGCATCTCGTAGTACCTGCTGAAGTCCGAGCAGAAGTCCTGCAGGGAACGCCTGTAATAGGGCACGTACCAGCGCGCAAAGCAGATGTAAGAGTTTATCTTGTCCCTCAACTCAGGTTCGATTCTGTCATAGTCCTTTTTGTCCTTCAGTACGATCAATACCATCTAGCTCCGGGGAACTGAACGTGTTCCGCACGCAAGGCGCGTGATTACTTACGCAGCCCTAATAGAAAAAGTTTGGCAGCCCCGAATCATCAGTCAGCCACCAGGCTATTGGATTGCAGGAAGGCCATCACTGCATCCAAAAACTCCAAGGGGCATTCTTCATGGGGGATGTGCCCACAGTCAGGTATCACTACGAGCGTGGAGCCAGGGATGTCTTCGGACAATTGGATTGCATTTGCAGGCGGGACTATCTTGTCCTCGGAACCTGTCATGACGAGAACGGGCACTGAGATTTTGCTAAGGTTTGACTTCAGGTCTGTTCTCCCCGAGGCGAGGGTAAACTGCCAGAGCGCATAGTCCCAGCCCTCAGCCATGAGCGGCCTCCGGTAGCCCTCAATCGTGTCCGGGGTTATCTTGGAGTCGTCGTGCCAAGCAAGGTAAATCGTGCTTATCCCGCTATCACCTGCGATCCCCCTGACCAGGAGCGGTCCGAGTCTCTGGACCTGCGGCAGCCAGAGGAAAAGCCCGATGTACCAAGGAGCGCCGCCCCCGTAGACTGCAGCGTCCTCGAGTACCAATGCACTCACCCTTTCAGGGTGTCGATAGTATGTCAGGATCGCAACAGCACCACCCGCGGAATGCCCAACCAGTATCGCCTTATCCACACCAAGCTCATCCATCAGACCTACCGCAAGGTCAGCTGCGAACTCATTCGTGTAAGGGTTCGGACCTCCCCATGTGTCGAGGATCGGGCGCTCTGTGAAGCCGAATGCAGGCCTGTCGAAAGCGATGACCGTACCGTATTCGGAAAGTTGCCGTATCACGGGATCGAAGGAGAAAGAATAGGCTCCGAAGCCGTGCATTAGGATGAACACGGGTTCCCCAGCGCCGTATATCTTGTAATGCACCTTTATCCCGTTCACTTCAACGAAGCGGCTGTCGGATTTTCCCAGCCTGTCGGGTGGGAATGTGCCTGTGAGCGGCGGGATCGGTATCAGGAATGGCACCACAAAAAACAGGATCAATATGACTGCCAACGATGAGATCAGAATCTTTTTTCTCCTGCTGAATTTCATTTTTACACCCTCTAAACCATTTACCTGTTATCTAAACATCAATCCACAGCGAAGTACTCTTCGATCAGCGCCTTGGGCTGGGGCTTCGTGATCAGGCTGACGAGCACGGTTGCCACGAGGCTGGCAGGGACCCCGGCGAGGGACGGGTCGAACGGCGAAGCTGTCAGGCGCAGGTAGAGCGCCACAATCGAGCCTGCGATTATGCCTGCCCCGACGCCATGTGGAGTGGCCCTCCTCCAGAAAAGCGTGGCTAGAACAGGTATACCGAGTCCGCTGGCAATTGTGGAGAAGAAGGCTACTATCAGCCCCAAGATGTCGGGGTACAGTACTGCGATCCCGACCGCGAGGAGCGTGAGGAGCATGGCGCTCAACCTAGTCACCTGGAGCATCCGCTTGTCTTCCATCCCCGGGAAGGCAACGCCCACTATGTCCTTCGAGAGGCTCGAGGATACCCCTATCAGGAAGGAGTCGACGCTCGACATGATGATCGAGAGGAGGGAGGCTATGACTAAGCCGCTGAGGCCTGCGGGCACAACCTCGATTATCATAAGCGGCAGGAGCGATTGTGCCGAAGATAGGCTCGGGAAGGCCACCGCTCCCGCAAGCCCTATCACCATGCAGACAGCTGCCCAGAGGAAGAATGTCAGGTTTGCCAGAACTGCCGACCTCAGCAGGACCTTCCTGTCCTTGGCGACCCACTGCCTCTGCACTAAATGGTTCTGGAACTGCACCCCGAAGACCATCGAGGTCAGCCCGCCTGCTATCGCAAATGCGGACAGGGATGAGAGGTTCAGGCGATCCGGCGGTAGTGCTGATGCTATATTTTCCCAGCCTCCTGCGCTCGCCAGAGCCAATGGCAGAACGATGAACACAATCCCAAATGCCGCTATCGCCCATTGAATAACATCCGTCCTGATGACGGCAACCTGGCCGCCGAGAACCGTGTAAGAAGAGGTTATCGCCGCGGCCACCAGTATACCGACCCAGAGTTCGATGCCGAAGTAGACCTTGAAGATCGTACCGAGCCCCACGAAGTTGTCGGCGATGAATCCCGAGATACCCGCTACCGTCACTATTCCAGCAAGCACCCGGACTCCTCTTCCCATCCTCTTGCCGACCAGCTCCGGGAGGGTCGTCATCCGGTACCTCTCGCCGAGCCGCCTCACCCGAGGCATCAGGAGATATACCATTGCGAACCCGAACCCGAAAGCCAGCAGCGTCCATACCCCAGAAATGCCAAGCCGGTAAACATTGCCGATGATCCCCATTGCGAAGCCTGCGCCTATCGCTGTTGCGGCCCAAGTTGCATAAGAAGAGAGAAAACCCATGCGCCCGCCCGCGACCATATATTCGTATGTCGAACCGGATTTCCTGTAGATGAAGCCTATCAAGAAGACAATGACCATGTATGCTACTATGACGGCAATATCAAAGGTGCCGATCATGATCGAATATGTGCAATGAGAACTAATAAAAGTTGCCAAGAAATTCATAAAATATTATCATACGGAGCCCAAAAAATTCCAACCTGCACTTAGCTTACACGCCTGCAGTAAAACGCTTTCTGTTGGATCCCAAACGCTTTGAGACGAGGCAGGAAACTGAGAGTGAAGGCTAGCCCATCCACATGCCCAGGCTTGACTGCGTATTTTTAGAAAGCTTCCGGACGCCGATGCTCTCGAATACGGTCTTGGCAGCCTCGGTCAAGAGCCCGGCATAGTGCGCTCTGTCGAAGTTGCCCCTGAAGAGATCCGGGATCCTTACCCTGCACAAGGGATTCGGGTGGGAGGCGCTGGAACATATGAACTCGACCTCTTCGCCAGGAGAGGCTTCCCTACCCAAGGCGAGTAGCTGGAGGGCAGCAGACTTCTGCGTGGTGCTCACCTTGTAGGACCCGGGCTCCCTTCCGAGGCGCCTCCTGACCACAAGTCCTTCCTTGCAGGGCATACCAGAGCTGACCTCCCTGACGGCTTTCCTGAGAAGTGCCTCACCCCGGCAGACGCCCGCGGAGAGAACTTCCTCGGAATCCCTGCAGGAGAAGACCTCCCTTATCAGATCCTCCTGGAACCGCCTCACCACCTCAGGCAAGTCCCCCCTCCGCATCTCTATGCCCCGCGCCACGACCTCTCCGTCGTAGGTCAGGCCGAAGTACCGCTTAAGCGCCGCCGAGGACGGGTCGCGCCTGAGCCTCGGGAATGCCAAGAACTTGAAGTGGCGGTCAATGGAGATGGATAGCCCAGTCTCGGCCCTGATGGCGTCCACGAGACCCGAGTAGTCGGCGGGGGATGCGCCGTGCCTAGTCACGAAGATAGAGTCGACGTCGGCATAGATCACGCGGTATCCCCTTTCTTCGGCGACCCTCTTGGCAGCAACCATAGTTTCCCTAGACCTCCGGTTGATCTCCTCGAAAACCACGGGGTTCCCGAATCGGTTCCTGCAGCACCCCGAGACCCCATATATGGTGACCAGTATCATCTTGATAGCGCTTATGCGCTCATCGCAGAATTTCCGCTCTTCCGTTCCCTTGGCAAGATTTCTTCGGAGCCGCTTCAGCGCGAGACGCCTCCTGAGGCACTCTTCGAGCACAGAGCCGAGGATCGGTCTGCCCCTTTGATCGCCGGTATAGGCGTCGCCTGCATTCCCACTGCTGCCTCCGCCCCCATACGGGCTCTCGTAGCTGATCCCGTCCCTCAGGATCAGGCTGGGGTACTGGGAGTCGAAGTCGAGGGCAGCAACATTCTCGTAGAGCACGCCCGGGATTGGGGTGAAGGTGATCCCGCCCCGGTCCCTAGCAGCGAGGTCGCCTAGTGACCTGGCGCACTCCCGGTAGTCTTCCTCGGGCACCGCGTGCCCCTTGCTGATCAACTCGAAAGACGTCCTGGAGTCGATCGCCCTGTTGCTGAGCCACCTCGTCGCCTGGCCCATCGTGGCGAACGCGAACCTGGACCGCTCCACAAGGCCGGCGATGCCCCACCTGTCGGCACTGAATCCGTAGAAGACCGGCCCGAGGAAGACCCTGCCCGCTGCAGACCCCTGTAGGCGTTGGTAATCGTCCCCGCACCTGCCCAGTTTAAGCTGCACGCCCTCCTTCTTTGAAAGCCAGAGCATCGAAGGGTAAAGCCGCCTGTCAAAATCTGGGAGCAGGACGAGGTCAGGGTCCTCGCAGGCAAGATGGTCCAAAAACGATTCCAAGACCTGCACCTCGCTTCCAGAGGCTTCGTACCCGCAGGAAGCGCACCGAATAGACCTCAATTCCCACCGTCCTCTTCGCCTCTCCATTCTGGGGTTGAAAGTGGTCAGACTGAACGGCGGAGGCTTCAGCTCATCCTCGTCCTGCAGCTTCTTGACCGCCAAGATTCTGTCTTCGTCGCAGTCAACTTCGACCCTAGAAGTGGGCTCTACTCTGA
>JASFYK010000068.1 GCA_030055545.1 Thermoproteota archaeon
CGGTCAGGACCAGCACTTGCTAGGCTCAGACTTGGTGGTGGGCATGAAGTCTGACATAGACCTAATGAGGAAGATACGAAGCTGGAGGGGTGTCAGGCACTCTCTGGGACTGAAGGTCCGCGGGCAGTGCACAAGGACCACTGGAAGGTTTGGTCCGTCTGTTGGTGTGGCCAGGAAGGCAACAGCGGCGGCCGCTGGTGCCTCGGAGTCCAAACAGTAGGTGATCTGATATGGGTGACCCAAAGAAAAGCAGGAGGAAATGGCAAGGCCCGAGGCATCCTTGGAGGAAAGAAAGCCTGGTCTCAGAGCTTGCCCTTCTGGGCAAGTACGGTCTCAGGAACAAAAGGGAGCTCTGGACAGCCGAAACCAAACTCAAGTCTTTTAGGGAGAGGGCCAGCGAGATACTCGCCATCGAAGACCCTGAGGTCAGGGAAGCCGAGGAGAAGAAGCTGGTCCAGAGGCTCGCGAGCCTTGGTCTTCTGAGTGAGGAAGCGGTCCTCGACAACGTGCTGAGCCTCAACGTCGAAAATATCCTGGACAGAAGGCTCCAGAGCGTACTCCTCAAACTCGGATTTGCTACAACGCCCTACCAGTCAAGGCAGCTCATAGTCCACGGGCACGTGCTCCTCGACGGGCGTAGGGTGACGTCGCCTGGTTATCTGGTCAAGAGAGACGAGGAATCCAGGCTAACTTGCAATATCAAGATGACCTCGCCTGAGGCAGCTTCACAGGAGGCATAGCAATGTCGAGGATCGACAAAGGCATGAAATGGGGAGTCGCTAACATATACAGCTCTTACAACAACACGATTGTGCACATCACCGACCTGACAGGTGCCGAGACCGTGGCATTCCAGTCGGGCGGCAGGATCGTCAAGGCCGACCGCGAGAAGCCCTCGCCTTACGCTGCAATGGTCGCTGCGACAAGGGCTGCACAGGAAGCCCTCGAAAAGGGTATAAGCGGCATTCACATCAAGGTCAGGGCCCCAGGCGGACACAAGAGCAAGACCCCCGGACCTGGCGCCCAGGCGGCTATCAGGGCCTTGGCAAGGGCCGGATTGATGATCGGAAGGATCGAAGACGTGACCCCAATACCGCATGACACGACCAGAAGGCCGGGTGGAAGGAGGGGAAGGAGAGTCTAAAAGAAGGCTTAAATACCTTCTTTATTCTTTCACTTCAAAACCCTGTTGGAGGTCAATACTCATGGACGTTCAGGTTCTCGGCAATGTGGGCACGAAGTTCAGACTCATCGCGAGGGGCGTAGATCCTTCGTTCATAAACGCCATCAGGAGGACCGTGATGGCGGAGGTAACAGTCCCTGCTGTCGACAAGGTGTTCATAGCCGAGAACTCGGGCGTCCTTTACGATGAGATACTTGCACACAGGATCGGGTTGGTTCCACTCAAAGGCGGGGAGGGGCTGGTCCGCCCCTCTGAGTGCGACTGCGGAGGGAAGGGCTGCCCGCGCTGCGAGGCAATCCTAACTCTTGAGGTCGAGGCGCCGGGGGACGGTTATACTGTTTACTCCGGGCGGCTCAAGCCCGAGGGGTCGGTTTTTGTTGCAAACAACGACATCCCACTCGCTGTGCTGAACAAGGGCCAGAAGATCACCTTGGAGGCGCACGCGAGGCTCGGCTCCGGAAGGGAACACGCCAAGTGGCAGCCTGTCTCGGGCGCGGTGGTCAAATATGAGCCGGTTATCACGATTGACATGAAGAAGTGCTCGCTTTCGGCTAAATGCGTCCAGGCCTGCCCTAAGAAGATTCTTGTTGTCGAGGGGAATGAATTGAAGGTCTCCTCCGTCTGGGACTGCACCCTCTGCAAGGAGTGTGAAGAGGCATGCCCCAACGGGGCGATTTCAGTGTCGTATAACCCTGCAAATGCAATGCTGATGCTCGAGAGCGAGGGATCGCTATCCCCGCAGGAGCTCATTTTCGCGGCGTGCGAGGTTCTGAAGGATAAATTCGACTCAATAAGGATTGCGCTTGAAAATACAAAGGAGGCATCTTAAATGAAGAGGACATTACCAACAAACCCTAAGACAAGGCGTTTGATAAGGCTGCTCAGACGCGCTTCAAGGTCAAGTAACGTCGGTGTCTGGAGGGATCTGTCCGAACTGCTCTCCGTACCGACTAGGAAGAAGATCTCTGTTAACGTGAGCAAGATCGAAAAATTCGCCAAGGAAGGCGAGTTCATCGCCGTTCCTGGCAAAGTACTCGGTTTCGGAAACATATCCAAGAAAGTCGATGTGGCTGCCCTTTCGTTCAGCCCTTCGGCTAGGGAGAAGATAACGAGCGCCGGGGGTAGGGCGATCTCACTCGAGGTGCTGCTGAACCTTAACCCGAGGGGAAGGGGCGTCAGGATTCTGAGGTGACATGAATTGCCCGAGATACTTTACATCGACGGTAGCGGACTGAGGCTAGGAAGGGCTGCATCAAAGATAGCCAAGCATCTGATGGCGGGGAACAAGGTAGTTGTTGTAAATGTGGACAAGGTTGCGGTCTCTGGGGATCGGGACTCTGTGATGAGCAAATACGAACGGTGGATGTCAATAAGGACGCTCAAGAACCCAGAGGAAGTTGGGATGAAGCAGCACCGTTCTCCAGATCGCCTGTTCCACAGCGCCGTCAAGAACATGCTACCGAAGACCCCTTCGGGGAAGGCTGCGCTGAAGAGGCTGAAGGTATTCATCGGAACCCCGGGAGAGTTCGCGAATGCCCAACTCCAGACAATTGAAGAGGCGCACGTCAAGAACCTGCGGGGTCCATATATGGAGCTTGGCGAGGTATCAAAGAGTCTAGGATGGTCTGTGCAATGAGCGAGAAAGTAGTCGTTGTTAGCGGAAAAAGGAAGACTGCCGTTGCAAGGGCAGTAGCCACAAAGGGGACTGGAAAGATCTACATAAACAACACGCCGATCGAAATCATGAAGCCAGAGCTGGTGAGGATGAAGGTCATAGAGCCACTCCTCGTGGCTGGGGAAGAGTACGCCAATGCGATAGACATCGACGTAAATGTAGAGGGCGGCGGGGTCATGGGTCAGGCGGAGGCGGCTAGGGTCGTCATAGCCAACTCCTTGGCTGAGATATTCGGCGAGACCCTCAAGAGCAAGCTTATGTCCTACGACAGGAGGATGCTGGTCGAGGATCCCAGGAGGACCGAGCCTAAGAAGTTCGGTGGCTACAGCGCCCGTAGAAGGAAGCAGAAGTCCTACAGATAAGGTGTCGTTATGATCATCCCGGTCCGGTGCTTCACCTGCGGCAAGGTAATTGCCGACAAATGGGAGGCGTTCAATGAACGCGTGGGCAAGGGCGAGAACCCTGCCAAGGTGTTGGACTCTCTGGGGATCGAGAGGTACTGCTGCAGGCGCATTTTCCTCTCTCACGTCGACCTCGTAGGGGAATCGCTCAAGTTCTCGGTGAAGGACAAGGAAGGAAAAATATAAAAGCTCTTATCGTTTTCACAGATTTGCATCATTGGGGAGTAATTGCATGGCGACTATTGAAGCTGCTGACCTGTTGTTGCCGCTCGAGGTATACCTCGCGGCTGGGATACATATCGGTACTCACGTAAAGACCAACGATATGCGCCCCTTCATATACCGTGTCAGGCCCGACGGCCTGTATGTCTTGGATGTAAGGAAGACAGACGAACGCATCCGGGTCGCCTCAAAGTTCATAGCAAAGTTTGCGCCTGAAGCTGTTTACGCTACTTCGGCGAGGCAGTATGGGTTTAAGCCCGTTGAGAAATTCTCCTCCATGATTGGGGGTAAAAGCCTTACAGGGCGATTCATACCTGGTACGTTCACAAACCCGAAGCTCTCAAACTATTGTGAGCCCAAGCTGCTCGTGGTGACTGACCCCAGGGCCGACTGGCAGTCCATGGTCGAGGCAGCAGAAGTGGGCATACCTGTGGTGGGTCTCTGCGACACCGACAACCGGGCCCAACTGATGGACTTGGTCATTCCGATCAACAACAAGGGGAGGAAATCCATAGCCCTTGCATACTGGCTTCTGACCAGGCAGGTGCTCCGGGAGAGGGGCGCTCTAGGTCCGACCGAAGACCTCCCTGCGACAATCGACGACTTTGAGTCGAAAGTCCTCGTCGCAGAGGAGGAGTATGGGGGAGACTACAGTCTTGAGGGATAGATATCCCTCAGTCTCCGGATCCTTTTATGAAGCTGACCCTGCTGCCCTCGAGTCACGTATAAAATGGTGTTTCCTTCACAAGGTAGGCCCAGGCAAAGTACCATCGGCACCCGTTTCCTCTGGGAGGAAGATCTGCGCGCTCATCTCGCCGCACGCTGGCTACATCTATTCAGGTCCAGTCGCCGCTCACGGCTTCTTTGAGGTCTCGAAGGAACCGCCGCCCGAGACTGTCGTGCTCGTTGGACCTAATCACACTGGTATGGGTGCAGCGGTCTCGGTCTGGGAGGGAGGTGACTGGCTGACCCCGCTCGGGCGAGTCAGGGTCGACCTAGATGTCTCGCGATCGATAGCCACCTCAGGAGCAGCAGAGCCCGACTCAGAGGCTCATGAATACGAACACTCTGTAGAAGTCCAGATCCCATTCCTCCAATACGTCTTCGGATCCGCCTTCAGGATTGTGCCGATCTGCATGATGCTCCAGGACTTCGAGACCTCAAGAGAACTCGGGGAAGCAATCGCCGCCGCTGTCAAG
Source organism: Thermoproteota archaeon (assembly GCA_030055545.1). GTDB lineage: Archaea > Thermoproteota > Methanomethylicia > Methanomethylicales > Methanomethylicaceae > Methanosuratincola. The sequence goes on from JASFYK010000068.1 coordinate 4,681, forward strand.
GGAAGACCTGCTCTGCTCATAGCGAGCACAGACTTCTCGCACTATGTGCCCTACAAAATCGCATACGA
>JASFYK010000069.1 GCA_030055545.1 Thermoproteota archaeon
TGGTTCCGGTTCGTGTGGAGGAACTACCCGGACAGGCTCGGGGAGGGCGGCAGGGAGTTTTCGGAGGGGCTGGACGGGTTCCTGGCGAGGAGGTTCGAGCGGTTGGCCGGCGAGATCGCGGTGCTGCCCTTCGAGCCGACCCGGAAGGGGAGGTGGTGGGGGGCACGCAGGGAAGGGGGGGAGCGGAGGGTGGAAGAGATCGACCTGGTGGCGCTGGACGAGAGGGCATCGCAGATAGCGTTCGTCGAGGCCAAGTGGAGCCGGCTGGGCGAGCGGGAGGCGCGGCGGGAGCTGGGGCGGCTCGGGGAGAAGGCCAAGCTTGTGGACTGGCGACCGGGGAGCAGGAAGGAGCACTTTGGGCTCGTGGCTAGGGAGGTCGGGGGTAAGGAGGGGCTCAGGCAGGAGGGCTTCCTGGTCTTCGACCTGGAGGAATTGAGGAGGAATGTGCACGGCAGGGGGCTAGCGGCGTAGCATTCGCTTAGAGCGGGATCCAAGCGGCGGGGTCAGGAAGGCGGACTTTATCCCATAGGAGATCTGCTGCCTTAGGATCGACACAGGGTAACATTCGCTACACGCGTCTTCTGCCCGTCGAGCCATTTACCTGTCAAGAATGCGGTGCCCTCGTTATGATAGTCCTGCAGTCACCTAAAAGGCGGCACTTCCTTTTTATTGTCTCACTCCAAGTTTCCTTCCTTCCTGATTTAAATAAGACGATTTGATTTTAGGCAGAAAACCGCCAATCAGTATCAAGGGATATTTCGTTATACATGGCGCATGGGACAAGAAAGTGGGGCTGTGACTCAACGACCCCTGCAGCTATGCCCGGTTAAGCATGAGCGAAAGTTTTCCGATTCGTGAAAAGTTTGATAAGCAGGAAACGCGTTTATGTTAATGCCTAACTTGTAGGGGGCGACCCCAGGAGATCTTGATGCATAACTTCCCCCTAGACCACTTTGCATCAGAGCTTGAAAGGATGAAGGAGGAACATAGAGTAGATTTGAGTGCATTGGCACACATTAGGTCTGCTGCAGACGAATGCAAGAAGATTGAAAAGAAGTGGGTCTCTGAAACAAAAATCGACACAGTTTCAGCGTACAACCTCTACCATGCGGCGAGGAACATACGCATTGTCCTTGAGAAGATGGAAAGACGCTTCCTAAAGGCGAACGAGCTACATGAAAATCCGTCTGTGGTCAATGAGGCGGTAGAAGTTCTTCCGGACTTGATTGAGCTGTTTGAGCTCATATCGGGAATAAAAGACGGCGATAACGCCCACAAATACGTGAACCTGGTTCAAAAGAAGGTCAAGATGCTGAGGAAAGTGGCTGACGGCGCAGGTATGCTGCCCACTCCGGAGGAGGAGGCGAATACTATAGACCGTCACAAGTATCTTGACCAACTTTCAAAGATGATAGAAGAGGCTGGACAGTACACGTCATGAGGCTGAAAGTATTCATCGAGACCTCAGTCCTAATAGAGGGGGCAATATATCTTGCCTACAAAATAGCAGATAACATGGTGAGGTGTAAGAGAGAACATTACGACGACGTGATGCAGCTATTTTCTCTCTTCGAGAAGAACCCCAATAAGAGGGTAGGCCTAACCACCAAGAGCGTGGAAGAAGAAGCATACAAAGTACTCTACAAAGTGATAGAGAGGACGCTAATGAATGAGTGCACAGAAAAGGAAGTCTTATTCCAAGTTCTATCGGTTGCACAGGACATTTGTGAGAGCAGACTACGTAAACTGTTGAGAACCCTAGTGATCGAGCCCGTTGACGAGGAACTCACAAAGAAATACTGGAAAAAAGTGAAGCAGGTTTACGAACTCTTGGAGCAAGAGGCAAAGGACAAAAACTTCGGGACCGAAAAGAAGGTCCCAGTCCCCCGAAGCCTCAGATGGGAGGAGATCTCCAAGATTTATCAAAGGCAAGAACAGCAAATGAACCTCCAGCTAATAAATCTCATCAACAAACCGATCGAAACGAGCGACATTTGGATCCTGTCTGAGGCAGTTTACCTGTTCAATCTGCTGAAAGAGACTTTGCCTGACGAGGTTGATTTCTACTTTGCTTCGTTAGATCACCACTTTGTGCCTTATTACAGGAGTGGAAGGAAAATCTCAGGGCAGATTGCAGAGGAGATCAAGAGAAACTTTCTGATAACGGCAGATGACCCCCGCCATGTTTACGAAGAAGTAAAGAGCAGGCTTTGACCTTTTCGAGCTTCCAGTGTCCGCATCGATCCGAACCATTGCCCAATTCGGAAAGAGGTGGCGGATGAAGTCGCTGGACTCGGAAAGTTATAGAAATGCACCGCATTGATTATGAGAAAGATCACTCTGGAGCCTGCAGGAAGGAGACGGTTCGGATGCCATAGGCTTGGGGTGCAACATCATGTACCATAAGACCGAGGGTGGACTTGACACATTGCTCCCCGTATACCAGGTGAGCATCCGTCCGGGGTATCAGGAAACGAGGTGCCTATCCTACTATTGTGAAGGCTAGCAGCACACTCCCGGAATCCTTAAACTACAGTTTCCTGGCGCACTTAGTCTACCCTCTTGCACGGCAAGTTGTACAAGGCTGAAGGAAAAGGCGCAGTGACAAGCCAGTGGACAGCTTCAGCTCAGGGGCGAACCCAGATGAGAGTTTATGACCCAGATCGGCATCGACCACCTGGAAGCGAAGGACTCGCGGCTCGAGCAATCTCCCATGTCCCAAGCCCTGGAGGGGGCCGCTCGTTTAGGGTTGGCGGCTGCCCGACCGAGCACCAAGGGACTAGCAATCCGCAACATTTTCTCCGGGAAAGGGAAGTTGGGCCCCCGATGCGCGCAGGAAAGATCCCGGCATTTCCAGACTCTCAAAAGGCGTGGGATGCGAAAAGGATTATTTGGAATTCACGCATGCAGAACGGTGTTGCCGGAGGCGAAGGGGGCGCATACAATGCCTGTATTCGCTTTGACCGTTGAGGCTTGCGTGTGCCCCACTTAATGCTACGGGATGGAGCAAACCCCACAGCGGCAACCGGAATCAGAGCTTACTGGCTATGTCCACGCTATATTCCCCATCCGACTGGCGTGCCGGGGAGGTGAAAATCGACCCGGATTTATTTAAGCAACCCCGCCAGCTTAAGCGACAGCCTGAGACCGTTTCTCCTTTCAGGCGCACCTCTTTTAATTGAGCGCCACATTCCGACACGCCTTTGTGTGCATTAGAGGGAAAATGGAAAAGAAAGACAGAATAAATGGAAAGAGAACGAGCTCTTGGCTGCTGAGCGAGGCAAACTTGTTGCCTAGAAAAATAAAAAATAAGGATCGAAATGCAACGGCTGATAAATCAGCCTTCGTTTAGGCGCACTTCGTAGAGAGAGTACTTACCGGAAATGATTTGATTCAGTTCTATGCGCCCCAGTTGAGGTAGGTTCATTTGCTGCATCAGGTTTTTCTTTAGGTCTACCGCAGTGACAACATAGACGCAGCTGACCCCGCTCTTGTTCATGTATCTCACAACATCATCGATGTACGGTCCGTATCCAAAACCAATAAAGTTCTTTGGATTCCTTATGTCCAAGTGGATCCACGGGTAGACCTCCCACGAAAGCAGGACTGGCTTGGTAGATCCCGCGAGCGTCTCGGAGACGGCTCTGATTTTCGAATATCCGTCACTGTCCATAACTGGCTCGAGCTCCCAGGGGAAGCCCCGCTGAGCCCTGTACTTCCACGAGCCCGAAAGGGGAGACAGGTAAAAGTCGCTGTCTGGGACTGCGGCATAGATGGCTCCTATCAACAGCGCGGCGACAGAGAAAGCCGCGAGCAGCCGCTTGTCTAGAAGGCTATAGCCTGCAATCGCAGCCGGGACTAAAACGAAGACGGACATCGATGCCCACCTGTGCTGCTCCAGCATTGAATTGTAAGGCATGATCGCAGGCTGGATCACGGCAATTGCCAGGATGGCGATAAGCAGCCGATAGCTTCCCGGCACCTTGTCTATTAGAAGAATTGAGGGCGCCAGGGGCAGGAAGAAGACACAGCCCCAGATGAGCAGGTCTATTGTCGTGTCCGGGAACCCTGAATCTATCACCCCCATAATGCTTATGCCAGTTATGGGATCGGCTACGATTGGCACCCTCATGTACCAGACGAGCAAAGCCACCGACGCGGCAGCTACAAGGGCATAAGATGCCCGAGTCGCCGCTCTTTGGGATTTCAGGGCGTGGTACGCCGAAAGGACTGATGCCAACATGGCTGTCGGTTCATACGCCATAGCCATCAGCACGAGCGGCGCGAGCCTTTCGAGATCGCGCTTGCTGCCCGTACCGGCTAGGTATGCCAGAAGGCAAACGGTACCGAGCATGTGCCTGTGCCACTGCTGAGTGGACCCGATGGCTATTATGTTTAGCCCGCCCACCAGACCGACTAGCAAAGAGCTGTGCTCCCCCAGCTTGAAGACCCTCCTTCCGACTACAGCCGAGAGCGCCCCAGAGAGACCACACATCAAAGGGCCCCACACTTTCATTATAATCCACGGGTCTATCGC
>JASFYK010000006.1 GCA_030055545.1 Thermoproteota archaeon
CTCAAGGGCGGTGAAGAGACAGTCTTGGAAGATGGGGACAGGATTTTTACTGAAGTCGGGGTGGAGCTCGACTACGACTCCCCGGTCTGCGGAGAGCAGGCATACAATGTGTTAAATGAGGGCATCATGAAGGTCTCTTCAGAGACCAGCAGTTACATCTGCTACAATGAGAGGAAAGTGGTCGCCCTACCGGTTGAGAAGATCGGGGCGAGGAAGAGAGGCAATTTCACGATAAGGAATTCTGGAGAGAACGTGGGGGCAGCATACATTTACAAGAGGGACGCGCCGCTGGCTCAATCACATACCATCGTTGGGAGGGTTATAGAAGGGATCGAGCTCGTGGACTTGGCAAAGGAAGGGGACTTCCTCGCGGTATCGGTCAAGCCTCCTAGGATCGACCTGCTCGGTAAGAGAATCTCTGAGGCAAAAGCCACCCTCGAGGCAATGGGTGTCAAGTTGGTAACCGAAGGGGCACCTTCGGATCCTGATTTGGGCGTAATTGTGGAGCACGAACCACAGAACTCGCTAGAGATCTACAAGAGCGGGATTGTCAGGTGCAAGGTGATAAGCCCTGAGAACATCCTCATGGTTAGGCTTTATGAGAAGGAAGCTCCAAACTCGGTAAGGTACTTCAAGGCAGTCACAGGGCTTGAGCAGAAGGCATTCGGGAAACTGAAGGTGTACTTCGCGACCCCCAAGACGGAGATGATCCTCTTCAAGGGGAACGAAGAAATCGCGAAGGGCCTAACGCCTGAGAACACACCCGCCAGGATCGTAGAGGCAGGATCGATAGGGGTCACCAACACCGTAAAGAAATTTGCAGGCATGATAGGGATAAGGATCACGGAAAGCGAGAAGTTCGGTCCCACCGCGGAGAGCTTCGACGGGACGAATCTGATCGGGAAGGCGGAAGGAGGGCTAGACCTGCTCAGGAGGCTTAAGGAGGGCAGCGAGTTGTACATCCAGGAGCTGAGAGGATGATTAAGACCTTCCTTGTAGTTCTTTCTCCGGACTCCAGTCTGACGCCCTCCATGCTCGCAGAGAAGGCGGCCCAGATAGGCGGGATAGACTACAAGGAGACCTGCTACGGCCTGCTCGTGGAGGGGGAGGAGAATAAGGTCAGATCCGCACTCGAGGAGATGAGGGCGCTAGACCCGAAAAAGGTGTTCTACAAGCAGAGGGGGTACAGGATTGGCGACGAGAGGATATGCAGGGCTAAGAGGGGCGGGGGCCCTAGACCAGGCTACCATATGCTAAGCTCCGAGCGGGAGGTTCTGAAGAACGTTTCAAAGGCGCTTGAAGGCGAGGCGGAGGAGAGGCTCCCTCCCGAGAGACCTAAGACCAAGCTTGAGGTGGAGAGGCTGAGAAGGGTTATCGAGGAGGAGGGCGGGAAAGATTAGGATATTCGTGGATTCGTCAGAAGAGCTGGGCGGACAGCAGTACAAGTACATAGCAGAGAAGAGCGTAGAGGACTTGGGGCTCGGAGGGAGCATAGATTCCATTGACATGCTCATAAGGGTAGAGGAGCCTGTCTTCATAATCGTCATAAGGTACAAGGAAGTCACCGGCAAGAGCACGCTGGGCGATGCGTCCTACATAGACTCGAGAAAGAACGGAATAAGGATAACACTGAGCAGCGAGATCTTCCTAGGGGATGCGCTCAAGGTTCTCTGGTCGAAGTACGGGAGGGACAGGGTTGAGCAGATAGGCAGGCTTGAGATCTTTGTTTCTGGCGCGGATCCGGAAGAGGTTAAGGGGATAAGGCTCAGCGAGAAGGGGTACGACCTGGAGTCCAGAATAAATGAGCTCGCAGCCAGGATCATCCCTGAAGGGTTCAGGGTAAGGAGCTCCACAAAGGAGAAAGGCATGATCACAATAATCGCCTCTGAGGACCCGATAAAGGAAGACTGGAGAGTGCTCGCGAGAAGGCTTGAGGGGGATGCACATGCTTAAGTACCTGCTCTTCGAGGGCGGCCTATACAAGCACGAAAGGATACTCGAGTTCCTTGAGGATGTAGGAGGCTTTCTTGTCCAAAAGACGGTAGTTGGACTCGACCTCATAATGAACTTGGCTGTCCCTGAGGAGGAGCATGAACGCCTTTCAGGCATAGTGTCAGAACTGAAGGGCAAGCTGAGTCCTGCGCCGCTTATAGGCACAGAGATTGGGGTGGTCGCGCCAACGCTCTCCAGGCACCACCTGCCACACCCCGCCTGCGACATCGCAGAGAACCTCAGGAGGCACGGGGCAAAGACGAATATAATCGGGCTCTCGAGGGGGGTCGGGCAGAAGATAGTCCACACTACGATAAAGGAAAAGGAGCTCATAGAGGAGCATGACATTGCGGTTTTCACCCTAGGAAACTTTGAAAGATGTCTGATGAAGAAGACAAAGCTCTTCTCGGAGATCGAAGTGCCGGTGATAGTGACGGGCGGACCCTTGATGAAAAGCATTCCCGGGGCAGAGGCTTATGTCGGCGGCATAGGCAGGTATCCAGAGAGGGCAAGGACTGGGGAGTCGATCGAGAAACTCAGAGAGGTTTCTAGGGTCGCAGGCGAGGTAGTCGAGCAGCGGAGGAGGGAGATGGATCTGGATCCGCTCATCGTGGATCCGATTGTGGTGAAGGCTGAGATCGAGAGGCAGGTGCCCGAGTCGACCGAAGCGCTTTCCCCAAACCCAGTCACGCTCAAGATAGACGGCGTGAGGGTGAAGTTGCCTTACGACGAGTACAAGGATAAGATAGGCAATATCAGCATCGGAGAGAAGAAGCTTTCCGAGTTCGCGGTGATAAAGAGGTCGCTGATGAGAAACTACATCCTAGTGAAAGTGCTTCCTAAGTCAATGTTTTGAATGGGGGTATATGCAGTTTGTTGCTTGAAGTAGTCGGCCTTACAAAGAAATATCCCGGGAGGGGCATTGTTGCCCTCGATGGGGTCTCTTTTTCAGTAGGGGAGGGGGAAGTGGTCGGGATCGTGGGAAAAAGCGGCGCAGGGAAGAGCACGCTCTTGAGGATACTCAGGGGAGTTGAGAGCTTTGACCAAGGATCGGTGAACTTCGACGGGATCAAGATAACACCCTCCTCCCCAAAAGGAGATGTGCTGGAACTTCAGCGGAAGACGGCCATCCAGCTCCAGAGGAGCTTTGGGCTTTGGCCCGACAGCGCAGTGGATAACGTGGTTAGGGCACTCAGGTATTCTGACGGCTTCGACGAGACGATCCCCGAAGCAGAGGGGGAGTACAGGGAGTACCACGAGAGGGCGATGGAGATACTCAGGGTGGTCGGGCTGGACAGGAGGGCAGGCCTCTGGTCTGAAGTCCTCAGCGGGGGCGAGAAACAGAGGCTGATTATTGCCAGGCAGATAGCCAGAAGGCCGAAGCTTTTGCTGCTTGACGAGCCTGGCACAATGACTTGCCCGGCAACTAGGGAAGCGCTCCTAGATGCCCTAAAGCGGGCTAACAGGGAGCTCGGGATCGCAATTCTCTTCGCATCCCACAATCCCCAGACGCACAGGTCGCTCTCTGAAAGGACGATCCTTATTGACAGGGGCAAGGTCATGGAGGACGGGGGCACGGAAGCAGTGCTTAACAAGTTCCTATCAGGGATCGAGGAGCCGCTTGAAAAGACCATGATAGAGGGGCCCGTGGTTTTGAAGATGGAAGGGGCCAGCAAGATATACAAGCTCATACCTTATGGCTTGGTCTTCGAGATGGCTGAGACCAACCTTGAGTTCAGGAGGGGCGAGATAACGGGCATAGTCGGCCCTTCGGGTGCCGGTAAGACGGTCGTTCTGAGAATGCTCTCCGGTCTAGAACTGCCAGACAAGGGAGAGGTGAGGATAACCTATAAAGGTGAATGGGTGGTCCTCGGTAAGCTCGGCAGGAAAAACATGCTCGCTAGGAGGCGCATCGGCATACTCCATCAGGAGTTCGACCTGCCCCACTTCGCTAGGGTTTTAGACCTCTTCGCGGCAAAGCTCGGCCTGAAGGACTATGGCTCGCTCGAAGCCGCGCTGAGGAAGGGTAGGAGGGTGGGGCTCTCAGAGGAGCTGGTGGACGCGCTGAGCAGGGTCTCGGAGCTCCCGGAGGGCGAGATGAAGGCAAAGCTGAGCGAGATGGGGATAAGTAATGACCTCCTGAAGGAACTGTTCAGATCGAAAGATCCAGAAAAGGCAAGGGATGTAGCGCTCACAGTGCTGGAGGCGGTAGGCCTGAACGCGGAGATTCTCGACCGCAACGTGTATGAGCTGAGCGGAGGCGAGAAGATCAGGGTGGCCCTTGCACTGTCGCTGATCTCTAACCCAAAGGTTCTAATCCTCGACGAACCATTCGGCGACCTAGATCCAATAACTCTGAGGGTAGTCGCAAATTCGCTGAAGATGGTTAAGAAGAAGCTTAGACCGGCAATCGTGCTTGTAAGCCACCAGCTTGACCTCCTTGAGGAGGTTTCTGACAGGGCGGTACTGATGCTGGACGGCAGGGTGGTGATGGATGGGGATCCATCCTTGGTGGTTAGTAAGTTCTTGGAGGAGATAGAGCGTGGAATTTGAAGTAGTATTTCTGCCCGAAGGGAAGAGGTGCAGGGTGCCCGAGAAGACAACCCTGATGTCGGCTGCCCTCAAGGGAGAAGTGGATCTTGCGGCAATATGTGGAGGGAAGGGCTATTGCGGGAAGTGCCTTGTTGAGGTAATAGATGGCAAGGTCTCGCCGCTGACGGACCATGAGAAGAAGAGGGTGCCTAAGGAGAAAATGGACAGGAACTACAGGCTCGCCTGCCAGACATACATCGAGGGCGACGTCACGATAAGGGTGCCTGATCAGAGCAGGGTGGGCAAACAGAGGCTTGTCATCATGGGGAAGGAGCCGCCTGTGCAGATCATGAGCAACATCGAGAAGGTCTACCTTGAGCTTTATGCGCCATCCCTAGAGGATCCGACTGCAGATGATGAAAGGTTATTGGCGGGGCTCTCTTCAAGGGGGTATTCGAACCTCACGATCGACACGACTGTTTCCAGGGAGATGCCCAGAATCCTAAGGGAGGCGGGGTGGAAAGTAACTGCGGTAATCCTAGGAAGGAAGGAAGTCATTGCCATTGAAAATGGGGACACCACTTCAAGGAAGTACGGATTGGCAGTAGACATAGGCACGACAAAGCTGGCGGTTTTCATTGTGGACCTGAATGACGGCACGATAGTTTATGCAGACGGGACCATGAACCCCCAGATAAAGTTCGGGGAGGACGTGATCTCCAGGATCAATTACGCGTCGCAAGGCAAGGAACACCGAGAGGAGATACGCAGCACAATAGTTGAAGGCATAAACAACCTATTGGATGCGGGCGTTGCCGAGTCTGAGATGAGCAGGGATGAGGTATACGAGGCAGTGCTTGTGGGAAACACTGCGATGCACCACCTCTTTGCAGGTATAGAAGTGAAGAGCTTAGGGCTGGCCCCTTATGCCGCGGGGGTCGGCAGGTCGAGCGACAGCAAGGCGAGGGACACGGGCATTGAAATCAATCCAGCAGGCAATGTGCATCTCCTCCCGAACGTTGCAGGCTTTGTAGGCGCAGATGCGATAGCAGACATACTAGCGTCTAGGCTTCACGAAAAGGAGAGGCTCACGCTGCTCATGGATGTGGGCACCAACACTGAGGTGATGCTCGGCGACAGAAAGGGCATATGGGCCTGCTCGACCGCGTCGGGTCCCGCGTTCGAGGGGGCGCACATTAGGTGCGGCATGAGGGCGGCCAGCGGTGCAATAGAGAAGGTGTGGATAGACAGCGACTTTAGGGCATCCTATAAGACCATTGATGACAAGAAGCCGCGTGGGATATGCGGTTCAGGCATAATCGACGCTGTAGCCGAGATGCTTAGGGCAGGGTTGATAGACACTTCAGGCAGGATTCAGCAGGCTGGTAGCGGCGTCCGGGAAGGAGAAAGCGGCAGGGAGTTCGTCCTGGTCCCGAAGGAGGAGACCGAGACAGGCAAGGAGGACATAGTCATAACCCAGGACGACATAAGAGAGATCCAGAAGGCCAAAGCTGCAATTTATGCAGGATTCATGACACTAGTGAGGAAAGGGGGGCTTGACAGGGGTGCCCTCGCTGAAATAATAATAGCGGGCGCCTTTGGGAACTACATCGACCCGAAGAACGCAAGGATAATCGGGATGATACCGGAGCTCCCGCTGGAAAAGATCTCTTTCACAGGCAATACAGCCGGCTCAGGCGCGAGACTCTGCCTCAAGTCGATTAATGCGAGGCGTGAGGCGCAGATCGTCGCCTCAAAAGTGAAATATATAGAACTTGCGGCACAGCCTATCTTTGAGGAAGAGTACATAAACGCGATGTACATGCCGAATAGCCAGCTGGAAGACTTCCCCGAGACCATGGAAGAAGTCAAGGCACCAAGGGTGGTGAGGCGCTATGTCAGAAGATGAGTTTGCAAAAGCGCTGAAGGGCATAGAAGGCATAATATGCGTCAAGGAGTTGACCGAGGAGGAGAAATCAGAGGTATTGAAGCTCGAAGAGCAGGCTGAAAAAGGCGTCCTGATGGGGCTCTGCAGAGGGATAAACGTCGGAGTGAGGGAGGCCCTCAAGAAGGGGAGGGTCTTTGCCTGTGCCACAGACAGGTGCTTCAAGTGGCCCCAGTCCTCCTACATAAAAATAGTTTGCGGGGATGAAGTGATAGGAGAGGACGTGAACGAAAAGGAGAGGCTTGAGAGGCTAAAATGCGAGGGCAATATAGTTGCGGGGACTTTGGTCTTTTACAGGGACAAGATGAGGCTCTTCAAGGACAGGCGGGACGAGACGATGGTGCAGATACTGCCGCTCGAGATGGGGGAGATCCTCGGCAAAAAAGCAGTGGTCGGGAGCCCATCGCCCCCTGCTGACCTGTTCCTGAAAAGCAGGATGGGGGTAGACACGGAGTGCAGCGGGCTGGGGACCGTCTTGATTGGCATAGAGGCATAAATGGATTCCTCCCAATTGGCAATAAACAAAGATTATTGCCTTGAATAGCAGCACCGCTTTTTGTCAGGCAATCCGAACTCAGAGGGCATGAAGCACGCATGGCAACAATGCCAAGCAGATCCAGAGCCCGTCTTTGTTCTAAACGGATATAAGCATTGATGATCATAAATATACACAGTGATCCGATTGTGGAAGTCGATCACAAAGTTCTTTGAAGGCGCGCCCGCTAAACTAAAGGTCGCTAGGCTGATGGTCGAACTCGGATTCAGCATTAATGAATCAGGAAGGATTGTATGCGGAAGTGTTGAGATCTCTGATGCCGACCTGTCGAGGGCCGCAGGGGTTGACAGAAGGGTCGTTAGGCAGACGGTCGAGGAGATCATGAAGGATCCGCTGATGAAGAAGATCTTCGCAGGAATAAAGCCAGCAGGCAGCTTCCTGAAAGAGATAGCCCCTGCGCTAGGGTATGGGGTTGTCGAAGTGAGGGCAAAATCAGATGCTGTTGGGATAATATTCCATGTCACAAAACACATCTCTGACGCAGGGATATCGATCAGGCAAATACTTGCGGAAGATCCAGAGCTGAACCCAGACCCGAAGCTGTTGATAATCACTGACACGAAGGTCCCGGGCGAAGTCATATCAAAGCTGTTGACTATCCCGACGGTTACGAAAGTCAGCGTGAGTTGAAAAGCCCTGATTGCGTGGATGAATTTCTGCGGGTGCATGGTTGGCAAGTTAGCCCATGGATAAAAAACACTCTTTAATAGTTCTAGGGCAGTAGCAAAATACGGAAGTAATCGCGTTCAGGAGTGCATCCTGCAAAAAAAGTAAATAGGTTTAGGATATCTTCATCGGAATGGCATCATAGTTTATGGAAACAGCGTCGCAGTTGATGATTCTGCCGCCGAGGTACTCCGCATACCCGCCCAGATCTAGTAGACCGTGACCGCTCATGTTGAAGAGTATTACCTTCCTCTCCTTGCATGTTTTTGCGATCTTCATTGCCTGGAGTAGTGCATGGGCGCTCTCAGGAGCGGGCACTATTCCCTCATACCTGGAGAAGATCTTGGCAGCATCAAAGACTTCTCGCTGCTTGGCAGCGACAGGCTTTATTACAGAGTTTTTCACGAGGACGCTCATTGAATATGCCTTTCCATGATATCTCAGCCCGCCTGCATGGATTGGAGGAGTCACGAATTTGTGTCCTACTGTGTACATCGGGAAGAGGGGCGTCATGCCCGCGGTGTCACCATAGTCGTAGGCGTAAACCCCGCGTGTGAACGATGGGACTGCTTCAGGTTCGACTGCAAAGAACTCGGCATCTAGCTTGCCCGCTAGCCTCTCTTTTACGAACGGGTAGGCGAGCCCAGCGTAATTGCTGCCGCCTCCGACACAGCCGATAACATAATCGGGCTTGCGATCAATCAGCTCCAGTTGCCTCATTGCCTCTTGGCCTATGATGGTCTGGTGTAGCAGCACGAAATTCGTTACAGATCCCAAGGAGTACTTGGATTTCGGATCGTTCTTCACGGTTTCGATCGCCTCGCTGATTGCTACGCCTAGGCTTCCGGGATGGTTCGGGGTTTCTGAGAGGATTCTGCGCCCAAACTCGGTCACATTGCTTGGCGAAGCGTAGACCTCCGAGCCGTAGAGCTCCATCAGAACCCTCCTGTATGGCTTTTGGTCGTGTGATGCCCTCGTCATGAAGACAGTGCAACGCATATCGAACATTGCACATGCCAGCGACAAAGCCGATCCCCACTGTCCAGCGCCTGTCTCTGTGACGAGACGCTCCACCCCGTCTTTCTTGTTGTAGTACGCCTGTGCAATGGCGGTGTTACCCTTGTGGCTCCCCACAGGGGAGATCCCTTCGTACTTGTAGTAAATCTCAGCAGGCGTACCGAGGTACTCCTCAAGGCGCTTCGCCCGTATTAACGGCGTCGGCCTTGCCATCTTGATGTATGTCTCCCTGACCTCGTCGGGGATTGCAATGTATCGTTCTTGAGAGATCTCCTGCTCGATAAGGCTCTTCGGGAAGAACCAAAGCGAGTCCAAACCCGCAGGCTTCATTGTTTTTGGATCGAGCGGGGGCGGACATGGCTCCGGGAGATCTGGAACGATATTGTACCAGTACTTTGGTATTTCGTCGACTGGAAGGTCTATCCTAAGACCCTCGCCAAAAACGGTCACCCATTTTTTTCACCAATGTTTTTATTTGGATAACGATAACCATATTTAAGCTTTTATGTATTATTTTGTACATTAAAATCAGTAAGAAGTTATATCCGCATTGATACAGAAATAGATTGAAGCACTATGCAGCAGAATGCGCCTCTAAAGAGACTCCTCTACTGGCTCATCGCTGGCTCTAGGGGAGGGGAATCGCGGGGGCGCATAATCGAGTCGCTAAAGGAAATGCCGAAGAACGCAAACATGCTTTCCGATACGCTAGGCATGGAATACAAGAACGTAAGGCACCACCTAGATGTGCTATTGAAGAACGGGCTATTGACAACAGTCGGTGAAGGCTACGGCATCACCTATTTCCTCAGCTCGGAACTGGAAAGCAACTACCGAGTTTTTGAGGAGATCTGGGAGAAAATTGGGAAAATGAGTAAAAAGAGGGGCGGAAGGAGGAGTTATTGATTATGAGAAGAGGACGCGTATTCCCGATCGTTTTGACGGCACTAATCCTTGGCATAATCGTGCAGTCGTCTTGCTCAAGCGCAGGGGCATTTAATCTGGCAAACGATCAGCAAGGAGGCGGCATGAACATGCGCCACGAAGGCAGGGACATGGAAGTTTATTACTCAGTTCAGGCGGCGCTCTCGTTTGTCAATATGTTCCTCTCGGTTCTGCTGCTGGGGATCTACCTCGACACGTACAGGAGGATCAGATCCGAGTTTTCGCTCTCACTGGTGATAGTCTCGCTTGTGCTCTTCTCGTATGCCCTTACCTCCAACCCGCTGCTACACAGCGCACTCGGCTTTGGTGGTTTCGGGCTCGGACCGTTCGCAATGATACCCGAATTATTCAGCTGTGCGGCCCTTTTGATACTCGTATACGTCAGCCTGAAGTGATCGAGTTTGGGATCAATTTGGGATTGACTTGGTCAATTTCTTGGAAAATCAATATGAATGCAACAGGCAGATGGTCTGTTGGTGACAGAAATGAGGAAAAGAATAACCATATTGTTGTTGGCGGCCCTGTTGATTGCGGCAATACCGATAGCCTCGACACTCGCGACTGCGAACGCACAAGCCTACGAGAACCGGCAGACGACAAGCAGCCACAATGCATTACAGACACAGGACAGGGAACAACTGAGAAGCGGCGAATGCGCAAGGACAAGCCCTACTGACTGCAACGCAAACATCATCCAAGAGAGGGCTCAGATCAGGACCCAAGAAAGAGGCATGACTTGCGCGCAAACAGATTGCTGCAACTCCAGTTGTGATTGCCAGAGTTTCATGTTCCAATTTAGGGAAATGCTTCAAGTCAAAAACCAGAATTGTGCCGGATATGGGAAATGAGAGCGGCAAGCCAACCAATTTTTTATTTTTTCTGGAATTTACTTTGATTCAACGTGGAACAGAATGGTCGGCAAGATCCATGAGTGCTTTCAATGGATTACCGGCCTTAACTATTCCAGATGCGACCAGCACTCCCTCGGCACCGAGCTTGATCGCCGCCGAGACATCCTCGCCGGAGGTAATCCCCGCGCCGCAGAGCACATGGACGCTATTCGAGATACCCTTAATTAGACGCACGGAGTCGCCCACTACCTCCGGTCGGGCCTTTGAGACGGGGATTCCGCTGCCAATGAGCTCTGGGGGCTCTATTGCTATCATGTCTGGACCGAAGCTCGCTAAAGCACGGCCAGCCAAAGGGGTGTTTGCGCAGACGCAGGTCAGCAGCCCCACGCACGAGCACCTTCTCAAGGTCTCCTCAATGATGTCAAGCCTCAGTCTTCGCTCAGAATGGTTCAAGAGGGTTCCAGAAACACCAGCTTCCTTCAGCGACTCAGGTGTCACGCCCCCGGTGTGGGCGCCAGGATCGTCCGGATCTGCATGCTGTGAGAACACAGGTATTCCCACACTGCTAGCAACCCTGAAGAGGTCGGGCGTCTGCGGCGCAACAGCAATGCAAATGCCAGTTTCGTTGGAGACGCGCTCAGCAGCCCGGGCCAATTCAAGTCCTTTTTGCCCTAGGGATTCCCTGTAGGTCTTGAAATTCACGAGTATGAGCGGAAAATCAACTTTCAAATGCAGTCCCTCGTTGTCTGGTAGTCGGATAAAAAATAAAAACTGTTTTGATTAGTTTCCTTCCTTCTTCTCTTCGGCCGGCTTTGACTCGGATGACCCTGCCTCCTTCCCCTCTGTGACGTCTGAAAGCTCAGGTATCTCCTCCAGAGGCTTGGGTGGCGGGGTCGTTGCCATGGTGTATCCGATCCAACCTGCAATGCCGAGGACTGCCAGAACCATAACCAAGACGGGGAGGACTATGGCCCACCAAGACCACTCCGAGAAGAAAAGCCACCAGAGGTAAACCACAATCAGGATTACAGACGTTGCAAGTATTCCTGCACCAATTGCCTGATCCTTTGACATGACCATGCGCCTCTTTGTTTCATTTAAGGGAGTCTGCCTCAATTTAAGCTTTTATATGTTGACAGCAGACCTATACCACGGAATGGTTAATTATGCTGGCAGGCTGCCTTACTGGTTTTAATGCCGAACTTGCGACCTCCAAGATATGTGACTTCATAAGAAGCAAGGTCGGCCAGAGGCGTGCAGTGGTTGGACTGAGCGGAGGGATTGACTCTGCTGTGGCGGCAACCCTCTCAGTAAGGAGTCTGGGAAGGGAAAAGGTCCTCGCTCTCGTGATGCCGGACTCGGCGGCCACCCCGAAAGAGGATGTCAACGATGCAATAGCCTTGGCTGAAAGCCTTGGGATCGATTACAGGACCATCGACATCACTCAGGCATCGAAGACCATCACAGAGATTGCATCAGCAGCGTGTGAGCGCAAGGACAAAGTTGCGGAGGGGAACGTGAGGGCGAGGCTGAGGATGACGATCCTTTATTACGTTGCAAATTCGGAGGGCAGGATCGTCATAGGGAGCGGGGACAGGAGCGAACTTATGATTGGCTACTTCACCAAGTACGGCGACGGAGGGGTTGACCTGCTCCCTCTCGGCTGCATCTACAAGACCCAAGTCAGGGAGCTTGCCAAGCATCTTGGGATCCCCCAGAGGATAATAAGGAAGGAGAGCTCCCCGAGGCTTTGGGAGGGGCAGACAGCAGAAAGCGAGCTTGGCATCAGCTATGAAGATATCGACACGATCCTATACTGCCTCTTCGACCTGAGAATGAAGAAGCACGAGATAGCGAGGGAGCTTGGTCCGAACTATGCAGCCAAAGTGGAGAGAGTCATAAGGATGGTCAGGGAGAGCACCCACAAGAGGAGGGTCCCCCCGGCGCCCAAGGTACCCATGCAAAAGGCGGATGGTCGAGTCAGGACAGGCGTTTGAAGGCGTTTAATGCATGAGACTGCTTAACACAATCATCGAAAAAATGGGAAGAGGGGTCCCAGCAGGGGAGTTTGTTGAAGGGCTCTGTTGGAGAGACTTCGAGGTGTTTGCTGCAGAAATATTTTCTGAGAACGGGTTCGCCGTGAAGAGAAATCTCAGGTTCAGCGCAGAGAGGAGGAGATTTGAGATCGATGTCGCCGCGTTCCAAAGGCCTCGCGTCGTGCTGGTGGACTGCAAGCACTGGGGTATGAGGGCTGGCAAGTCTAGCGGCATAAAGGATGCAGCCGCAAGGCAGCGCCTCAGGGCGCACCACTTTGAGGGAAAATTAATCCAGATTTTCCCCGAGACTGCAGAGTGGGGAAGGGCATCAATAATCCCGGTGATCGTGACGCTCCACCAAGAGGCGGTCTCAGAGCACAGCGGAGTATTCGTGGTTCCTGTCTTCAAGTTGAACCAGTTTATTGAGGAGACAAGGTGCGGCATTTTCGATGCCAAGGAAGTCAAGCTAGCTAGCCTGAGTGAGTTCCAGCACCAGTGACTTCTGCAAGCCTTTTTGCTATGCGGATCGCCTTCATAGCCACCTCGACTGCATCCCTCCCGAATACCAGCATCATTGGTTCTTTGCCCCAGTCACCTGTGTGGTATATGACGTCAGGCACTCCCCCGTAAGCCCTTATTGCCTCTTCTATGCCCCAGGGGATGGATGCACCCTCCGCAGCTTTGACTTCTTCAGGTTCCTTGCTTCGGTCGTATGAGGAGTGCGAATATCCCAAGTCGTTCAGGACCCGCAAGATATCTCCTGAGTACCGTATATTCATCGCGGATCGCACACCAGGGTCATGCCGCATCGCAGAGAGGACGGCACTGGCAACATGCCTAGATCCGCCAAAAGCAGGGCATGAGGCGGGTTTTAGCCGGCCGCCAGAATTCGAGATCCTGCCAGGGACGCCGCATACAGACTCCACTCCTGAAGCATATCTCAGAGGGAGGGACATTACAAGGTTGATCTGGCATTCGGGAGAGAGAAGCGTGGCAAAATCTGAAGACTCGAGTAAGCACAGGGCGTCGCTCACGGAGGAAATGACCCTGAACTTCTCAGCGTCCATCTCCAAGTTTGCGATAGGGTTTACTGGTCCAACACCTCGCCCTACATCTAGACCATAGAGAATTGCATTCCATACGAACTGCTTTGCTGTCCCAACTGCTTCCTCGACAGCAAGTCCAAGCGCCAAGCAGGATGCGATCGCAGCCGAGAAGGTACATCCAGTACCGTGTGTAGTTTTCGAGGCGATCCGTTTTCCCCTGTAATACAGCGGGGGGCTGCCTCTGGAGAAGAGCGTATCAACGGGTTCTCCTGGCAAGTGTCCGCCCTTGATGACTACGTAACGGGCACCCATGTCGAGCAGTGCGCCTCCGGCTCTCAAGACGTCATCCATTGATGAGATCTCGATTTTTGTGAGGACAGATGCCTCCTCAACATTGGGCGTAAGCACATACGCCACAGGTATGAGCTGCTCTTTTAAGGACGAGACCGCTTCTTGCCTGAGGAGATGTGCACCGGACTTTGCAACCATTACAGGGTCTACCACAACCTTCAACCCAAATTCGGCGATAGCTTTGGATACCTCAGAGATTATGGGAGAGCTCGAGAGCATCCCGGTCTTTGCGAACCTCACACCCATGTCCCTGACGACTGTCTCTATCTGGGCCCGCACTATTGCTGGTGGGATCTCGTGGACGCCAGACACGCCAGTTGTGTCTTGGGCGGTCACAGCGGCTATGGCTGAAGTGCCATGCGTCCCCAAGGCTGCAAAAGTCTTCAGGTCTGCCTGGATCCCAGCGCCGCCGCCCGAGTCGGATCCGGCTATAGTCAGCACAACGGGAGTTGTTGATGTTTTTGTCATATTTACCCTCAATAATTTTATATGATGGGGTTTATAAGGAATATATATAATCCGCGAATAAACCAATTTATGGTGTGAGACTTGAACCCCCCGTGCGAGCTCACCGTGAAGGAGCTGCTCCCGATTTTGAGGACGCTGGTCGCGAAGGAGCTGAACGAAAACCACGGCTACACCCAGACTAAGATAGCAAAAAAGCTGGGTGTGACGCAGGCAGCAGTCAGTGGATACTTGACACAGCAACTGACAGATGCAGCGATCGAGCCGTTCTCACTAAGGGAGCTGCGGGAGATAGCCAAGAACCTTGCATCCGAGATCACAATGAAGCGCTTCTCGAATGCAGACATGATCAACAACATCTGCGAGATCTGTCTGAACCTAAGGCGGGGAGGGTCGATATGCCATGCCCATAAGATGAGGATCCAAGAGCTCGAGGACGAGAAGTGCAGCATTTGCATGCAGCTGCACATGAGCCTAACAGACCTGTCAGACATGAGAAGGGCGACCCTGAGCGACCTTACCGTCGCAGTATCGATGATCGAGAACACACCTGAGTTCGTTGAACTGGAGCCGCAGGTACTTTCCAACATGGTCATGGCACTTAAGAATGCAAAAGGGGTTGCAGATGTGGCGGGGATCCCAGGGAGGCTGGTCAAAATTAGGGGCAAGGTAATGTCCCTGATGGATCCTGAGTTCGGCGTCTCGAGCCACTTGGCCAAGCTCCTCTTGAGGGTAATGAGCGTGAACCCAGAAGTGAGATCTGTAATGAACACCGCCTACAATGAGGACGTGGCAGAGGTGATAAATAAGATGGGGTTTAGCTGTGCCGTATTCGAAAGGACGCCTGTGCAGAAGGGCGAGGAGGAGCTCTTCGAATATGCAGAGGACGCATTCAAGGAAAACAGGGGCTGGATCGATGTGATTGTCGATACGGGCGGGGTCGGGATAGAACCGAACGCCTATTTCTTCGAGAAGAATGCGCTCAGGCTGGCGGACAGGATTGTGAGGGCAGCGAGGCTGGTCGCAGCAAGGAAAGCGCATAAGTGAGGTATACATTTATTATATCCCAAGAGGGAAAGGAAGAGTCTTGGGAAACGGTGTAGTACTTGCCCGCAAACCTACCTCCCCAGGCAAGGGCCGCAGAGAGGAGATATATTGAGGCGAAGACGCTACCCGAGAAGATAAGGTACCTCCAAGAATTCATCTCATCGATCCCAGAACACAAGGGCAATGAAAAGATGAGAAGGTACCTAAGGAGGCGCCTTGCTGAACTCAAGGAGGAACTCGAGGAGCAGAAGAAGAGGAAGTCAGGTAGCGGCGGCGGGGGGTTCTCGGTCAAGAAGGAGGGGGCCGCGCAGGTAGTGCTGATCGGGGCCACCGGCACAGGCAAGAGCAGCATACTCTCGTCCATAACAAATGCAAAGGTAGAAGTAGGCGATTATCAATTCACCACCAAAGAACCAGTACCAGGTATGCTTGACTTCGAAGACCTCCAGTTCCAGCTGGTAGACACGCCGGCGATTTTTGAAGGGGCAAGCTACGGACTCTCCTGGGGATCGCAGTTAATGAGCGTCATAAGGAATGCAGACGGGCTGGCGATCGTGTTAGACGGATCCGATCCGGTTGGTCAGTACGGCATGGTAATTAAAGAGCTCGGAATGGCAGGGATAACGACCGACAGAGCTGCGAGGAAGATCGAGATCGAGAGGACGACGGGCGGCGGAATTCAGATAGCATGCACCGGCAGGATCGCATGCAGGGTGGAGGAGATCGACAAGGTCTTGAAAGAGGCAGGGGTCAGGAACGCGATCGTCAGGATATGGGGAGACGCAGGAAAAGAGGACATTCTGGGGGCGTTGGAGCAGACAAAGAGCTACAAGCCCTCGCTGATCATAATAAACAAGGTTGATATGTATCCCGAAGCACCGCAGGAATTCGCAAAATTGACCGGGAGGGAGGGGGTCGGGGTCTCGGCGCGGACAGGCGCAGGGCTAGGTGGTCTCGGGAGGGAGATCTTCAGGATGCTCGGGATAATCAGAGTCTACACCAAGGAGGTCGGCGGGGAGCCCGCTAAGAAACCCATAGTGATGAGACAGGGGGCGAAGGTCATCGATGTGGCGAAGGTAGTCCACTCGCACCTCTACAAGAATTTCAAGATAGCAAGGATCTGGGGACCATCGGCGAAGTATGATGCCGAGAAGGTTGGGGCAGACCACGAGCTTGCGGACGGCGACATAGTGGAGATAAGGATAAAGTAGAATTTGGTTTTGTTGGTAGGTTAGTCACATAGGCAGAAAGTATTATTTTAGGCAAGTAAGACGGTATATCGAAGGACGTTCGTAGATACTGGTGAGGGCAGATGGTCAGGATAGCGCAAATATCGTGCGGCTCTGAATACAGCGGTATTCAGGCAGAGATCGAGAAGGCGGCGAAGATCGTTGGTGGGCAGATATTCGTGCCTGAGGTCGACGTATCGGAGATCAGAAGGGTTGAGGACGAGCTTGGTTTCCATGTTGCTAGCCCGGGCCTGAGGGTTATGATGGCGAGGGCAAAGGCCATAGTAGAGGGCAGGATCGATGCGGATGGCGTGTTCATCGCGACCTGCTTCAGGTGTGCCGAAGGTGCACTCGTGAGGAGTGTTGTGAGGAGGTACATCCAGAGTCAGACGAAGATCCCGGTGGTGACCTATTCATTCACGGAGAGGACCAAAGCAGGGGCACTCCTGCTGCGAATGGAGGCGCTGGTGAACATCATTGACAAGAAGCCCCTCTTCGCGAGGATGAAGCAGGAGGGCATAACCGCCGGGATAGACTCTGGTTCCACCACTACAAAGGCCGTTGTTATGAGGGACAATGAGATCATAGGTCACGGTTGGGTTCCCACAACCAGTGTCCTGGACTCGGGCATGACGGCACTAAACCAAGCGCTCAAGGAGGCGGGCATGGACGAGTCCAAGCTTGAGGGAATAGGCGTGACAGGCTACGGAAGGACGATCCTAAAGGAGAAGTACAAGGCACAGCTGGCAATGGAGGAAGTCTCAACTTGCTCAAAGGGGGCTCTGTTCCTGACCGATAAGCAGAGGGGGGACGCTACTGTGATAGACATCGGTGGTATGGACAACAAGGCTGTAACGCTCTACGACAGCATACCCGACAGCTTCACTGTAGGCGGAGTCTGTGCGGGCGCCTCTGGCAGGTTCCTGGAAACCACTGCTAAGAGGCTCGGCGTCCCGATAGAGCAGTTTGGGGATCTTGCGATGAAAGGGGACTGGAAGGCTGTCCCAATGAATGCATACTGCATCGTCTTCGGGCTGCAAGATCTCGTTGCAGGCCTTGCAGGTGGGGCAAAGCCAGAGGATGCCGCCGCAGCTGCCTGCCACAGCGTGGCCGAGCAGGTCTTCGAGCAGCAGCTCCAGGAGATAGACATAAGGTACCCGATAATCCAGGTCGGATCGACAGCACTTGTTAAGGGGCTCGTCAAGGCACTTTCAGAAATACTCAGCGTGGAGATGATAGTCCCCGAAAAGCCGAACCTGATCGGATGCGTCGGTGCAGCTGTGATGGTATCTGGGATGAAGGAGCTAGAGGAGACCAGAAAATAGGACCGTTTGAAGGGATGCGCCGACATGAACCTGAAACCGGTTCCTAAGGGATACACGGCGGGCACACACAGGGAGGTCCCCCCAGCCAAGACTCTGGAGCTGGTCAGCAGGGTAAAGGAAAAGGCGGGCATCACCAGGGTTGCTGAAATAACAGGGCTGGACCGCATCGGGATACCAATCTTCACTTCGATAAGGCCGATGGCGTCACAGGGCGCGGTCACGGTCTACACAGGAAAGGGCTACTCCCAAGAGGAGGCAGAGGTATCGGCAATTATGGAGGGCATAGAGCGGTTTTCAGGAGAGCCCAAGGATTTCAGCCTTGTGAGGGGATCTTACAGGGATCTCAGCAGGGATAGGGAGGTCTTGGATCCAAATTTGCTGATATTGCCCCGCAGGTACCAGTCTTTTGAGGAGATAGAATGGGTTGAGGGGAACTCGCTCACGCGTGACAAAAAAATACTCGTCCCGGCGGAGGCGGTTTTCCACCCGTATAGCAGACACAACCAGCTCTTCCGGACCAATACCAACGGACTCGCTGTTGGCAATGCGCTAGAGGAGGCCATCGTGCACGGGCTCATGGAGGTAATTGAGAGGGATGCCTGGTCCCTCTTTGAGGCGGGGAGGCTTCAAGGGCGAGACCTCGAGCTACAGGATTGTGCTAGTCCGATGGTCAGGACGATAGTGGAAAAGCTCGATAAGGCGGGCATTAGAGTCTATGCAAAGGACATAACCTCAGATGTGGGAATTCCAACAGTAGCAGTGGCCATCGACGACGAGCTTACTAAGGACCCAGCGCTCCTCTCTCTCGGGGTAGGAACGCATCTCGTGGCTGAGATCGCAGCTGTCAGGGCATTGACAGAGGCCGTGCAGAGCAGGCTGACCACCATCCATGGAACCAGGGAGGACACCGTGAAAGCCGAATTCGCAAGAAGGATAGGCTACGAAAGGATGAAGAGGATAAACAAGAGATGGTTCTCCCCAAGCCCAGAGAGGGTCAGCTTGAGCGAGTTGAAGTCATTTTCAGGGAAGGATTTCCTCGAAGACATTAGATACACTCTTGAGAGACTGAAGAGTGTTGGACTCAGAGAGGCGATAGCCGTTGACCTCACCCGCAAAGAAACAGGCGTGCCTGCGGTAAGAGTGATAGTCCCTGGGCTCGAGGTATATGCGATAGACAAGGACAGGAGCGGGAAAAGGCTCTCCGCGTATTCAGGCACTGGATATCACGGCAGGGGAATCATCCAGAGTTAGGAAATGCGGTGCATAGGATGAGGGTGGTTGTTTTTCTCGGACCGAGCCTACCATGGGAGGAGGCCCGGAGGATCTTGTTCGATGCGGAATACTTGCCTCCAGCAGCCAGGGGGGACGTCCTCAGGGTCGCTGAATCCGGGGCGAAGGCGATAGCCCTTATTGACGGGGTTTTCTACCAGCAGGCAGCAGTCTCCCACCGGGAAATACTCAAAGCAATGGAGGCGGGATCAAAGGTCTTCGGCGGCTCTAGCATGGGCGCGCTTAGGGCATCCGAGCTGGATGTCTATGGCATGGTCGGCATTGGCACGATTTACGAATGGTACAAGGCAGGCAAGATAAGGTCTGATGACGAGGTAGCCCTTGCCTTCCATCCCGAAAGCTTGAGGCCTATCTCAGAGCCTCTTGTAAACGTCAGGGCAACGCTTGAGAAAGCCCTCTCTTCTGGGCTCATAACCCAAAAGGAGCACGACTCTATCCTCATTGCAGCCAAGGACGTGCCCTTCCAGCTGAGGAACTATACGAGGATACTCCAGAGGGCCGTTCACGGAGGGCTTAGCAGCACGAGGGCGGGGGAGATGCTCGAACTTTTAAAAAAAGTGCGAATTGACCTGAAGAGGGAAGACG
>JASFYK010000070.1 GCA_030055545.1 Thermoproteota archaeon
TTCGCTTGGCACTCGAGCACCTCCCCGCTCTTCGTCAACAGCTTGACCTCGTACTTAATCGGGGCTTCCAACCCGGAGAGCCTAGCCTTCCTGTACTCCTCTAGCCTGGGCAACTCTGAGGGATGGACTAACCTCTTCCAGATCAGCTTGCCCTCCACCTCCGGCTTTTGGTAGCCAAAGAGCAGCTCGAAGGCTGAGTTCACCTTCGTTATTATGCCGTCCCCGCCGATCTGCAATATCGGGATCGGGGAGTTTTCGAATAACTCTCTGTAGTATGTTTCACTACTGGAGACCTTCTCCTCGAGTGCCTTCCTCTGGAGGGCTAGCGAAAAGTAGTGCGCTAGGAAGGAGACCGCCTTGAGGTCTTCCTCGGTATAGTCCCTTAAGGGGCGGCTACCTTCTGTCATCGCCTCGCTCCTTTCCGATTGGGCACCAACTTTAATCTGCTGCCCCGATGCATCCGTTCTAGGGTTCGCGAGCGCGATCAGCCCGAGCACCGCCCTACTTGGGAGCCCCAAGACCGGCACCGCGAGGAACCGGTTTATCTGGACATGCCCAGGTGGAGTGCCATTGGATGCAGGGTGGCTTCTGGGCGAGTTGGTGAAGAAAGCCTCGCCGGTGTTGAGGGCGTGCCCGAAGAGGCTTCGGTACTTCCCGTCAGGATCTGGCGGGAAGCGGAATGTGCCCTTGAGTCTGCAGCCTGGGGCAGGCTCGGGGGCTCGCGCCTCTTCTGGGAAAAGTGGCTCGGTTACCCCGGGAGTCGGCTCTGCAGCTGAGCCTGTAGGGTAATAGGGGGCTCGACTCTCGCCAGACAAGAGAGACTTGAGCGTGTGACCCACGAACTCCTTGCTCTCCGGGTCGATCGTACCTACGAACCCATACTCGCTCCCGGTGAGCCTTTTAGCCTCCTCTAGGACGGCGGCTGAGACCTCCTCGATGCCCGCTGTGGAAGACATAAGGAGCGAGAGGATCCGTATGAGCGCTCTCTCCCTCTCGTGGATCCTCTTCAAATCAAGCTCGAACCTCACCCTCTCGGTGATGTCTATCCCGGTCGATAGAACGGTCTTTTCCCCGCCATCTGTTAGGACAACATTGGACCAGTAGACCCAGACGCGGCTTCCGTCTTTCCTGAGGTTCTCGTTTATGCTTGGGGCTACCTCGCCATCGCTCTTCAAGATCTTCATGAAGAGCCCGCTAAGGTCCCTCCCGGTCGACTCCCTGAGAGGCACTATCGTCTCGTAGACCGATCGCCCCAAGAGCTCCTCCTCACGGAAGCCGAAGAACTCGAGGCCGTACCTGTTCATCCAGAGTATGTTCCCTTTCGAGTCCAGCTTGCAGACGATGGCCCTAACTAGGTCCACGACCTTCTTGAGAGAGTCGAAGTCGAGGGTTTGCCCGCCGCACGGAGTTCTGGGTCGCTCCTTGGAAGCCACCGGCGCTCCGGAACGGGGATTTCCGCCCAATAAATTTACCTCTAGAAAGAGATTTTTTTTCCCTTATATATAACTTTGGCTGCCCCTCCGGCTGCGGCGGCTCCGGGAATTGGTGGACGAGCATTTTTCCGCTAAGCGTTGCCAGCCTTCCCAAATGTCGGAGCCCCGGTTTAGATGGCCTTTCCGAAAAGGGAATGGCGCCGGTTGGAGGAGACAATTTATGGAAAGCGCACCATAAAATGGTCTGCCCCCAATTTGGTCCATCCGGAGGAAGCCGCTCAGGGCTTTGTCGCGCCGCCATGCTCTTGGAAGCGTGAGTAAAGCGGAAAAGCGACGCTGGCAAACACCCTCGAGGCGTTATGGACGCCAGTCCCCAGAACCCCTAGCGGGAATGCCCGGAACGGGAAGGGGGAAAACAAGACTTGTCAGACCTCGGTCTGTCCATACAAGCGGTTAAAGGAGTGGCTTCGATCAGCCAAGGTCCTAATGAGCGGCTTGCCGAGATCTGGAAACGGAATAGCCATAGCGCCATAATTAGCCCTCAGCAGGCTCGTGCATGAGGCATTGACGAAGCATGGAAGGAACTTGATTGCCATGAAACGCAACCTAAGGTCGCCAACCCGGGGCTAGAAGGAATGCTTGAAATAGAGTGGCACCCCCGGGGCTTTTACGAGTTCATGCGCAGCAGAGAAGCGTTAAATAGGACACCTCAAAGGATCTCTTGGGGCTTTAGGTTTGGGGCTGCCCAGGCTCCTGGGGCTTCTCGCACTCTTTTCTGCAATTGCCCTCACAGCTTTCCTTTCGTCCCTCTTCGTCCTGCAGGTCTACCCGCTCACGGGCGAGGGGGGATTCACGTACACGCGGGTCTCCGGTGACCCGGTCTCTTCGATCACGGTCTGCCTCCCATTGTCAGAGGACGGAGAGAACGTATTCAAGGTGCCCCGGATGAGCGCCTCCAGCGCAAAGGGGGAGTGGGCTTGCGAACCAGGCGCGAGCGGCTTAGACATGTACCCCGACTGCTGGGTCCTCTCGGGGCCGCCCCTCGAGCCTGGAGAGAGCCTTGATGTGAGGTTCACGATGGAGCACGTCAGGGACATCAGGTACGAGGGCTACCCGTGGACTGTCCGATCCGACGTGGAGACGAAGGCGCCGGTGGCTGTCTACCGGAGCTACCTAGTGACGATCGTGGCGTGGCTGGAGGCGAACTCCCAGGCAATCGCCACGGTTCTCGGCGCCTTGGCCCTGACGCTGGCTCTGGCTGCAGTAGTGGGGTGGGCTTTCTCTAGGAGGGTGCCGGAGGCATACCTGACAGGAGGTGGGGAGGGGATAGCCTTCCGGGAGGGACCCGGAGCTGAGGAGGGGCTCCTCGGTGCAATGGGGGAGGGGGAGCGGAGGTGCGAGAGGTGGCGGTACGTCTGCCTGAAGTTCTTCGTGGTCGACGAGTGCGGGGGGAGTAAGAAGCCCTCCGAGAAGAAGGCGGGGCTCCTCAAGGGCTCCAAATACCGGGAGAAGGGTGCGTTCGGCGACCTGTCCGAGGAAGCCGCAAGAAGCATTCTTCGGCTGATAGAGGGCGCCAGCAGGGTATGGGCGCAGTGCTGCATCAGGCTCGTCCCGTGCATAGACGAAGAGGGCAAGAGCATCCTCAAGGCACTAGACCCCGAGAGGGCACCATACGAGGAGCCGGTGGAGGGCACCGTCACCGTGCCGGTCGAGAGGAAGGACGGGGGGAAGGCTTACGTCGAGGCTGAAGCCTCTTACGCCACCGACCTGTGCCAGTTCCTCACCAGCAGGGAGGAGGGACGACCCCGGAGGGACTTGAAGACGAAGGACGGGAGGATGAAGGGCGAGAGGACCCTGGCGAAGTTCGTCTGGAAGGAGATCGACGCGGGGCAGCTCGAGGGGACCGTTCTTGGGGGGCACAGGGGCGAGTTCAAGGAGGGGCGGCGCGTGAAGGGTACTCTTGAAGAGATAATAAAGAAAGCCAAGGACGTAAAAGAGAGGGAGGCTGCGGAGGCGGCTTTGGAGGAAGCCCGGAAAAGGCTGCCCGAGAGGGAGGGAAGGGAGGAGGTGGACCTCCTCGACCTCTTCTCCAAGGCAGTGGACTCGTACTTCGCCCGGAAGTGCGTCAACGTCTTCGTCTTCGGCGACTTCGAGGACGAGGCTGCCCAAGGGGACGAGGCTGGGATCGCTGAGCTCGGCGGGAGGGTGATCTTCCTAGACGAATCGGTCGTCCTTAACCGCAGTTGCGGGACGCTGGCGCACGAGGTGGGGCACGTTTTGGGCTTGGGGCACCGCGCTGAAGATAGAGAGAACCTGATGCACCCGGTCTGCGGCGGATCCAAGCTGGACGAGGCGCAGTGCGAAGCAGCCAACGGGCGCCTGAAGGAGAAGGGACTGTGCGACGAGAAGTCCGTGAGGAGCTATCTGGAGAAGGCCCTGCGCATGGCGGAGGAGTTCCAGAAGCGCGCCGAGGAGCTCCATAAGAAGTACGCGGATGAAAAAGCCCGGAGGAAGAGGATCGAGGAGTGCGAGAGGCAGGCGAAGAAGCTGGAGGGCGAGGCGGAGGGACTAAGGAAGAAGGCGGAGAAGGCGAAGAGATCGGAGAGGCTGGAGAGGGAGATCGAAGGGAAGCTGGAGAAGGCTAGGCAGCTCAGGGAGGAGATGAGGATGCTCGAGGAGGTCGAACGGATCCTGAGGAGGTCAGAGGAGGACGTTAAGAGGATCAAAAAGGAGCTGGAGAGGGTAGGCAAGCCTTGAAAGCGGATTCTGCGAGAAGGATGAGGCTCAAATTGGGTAAAGGCGTCCTTTTATGTGGTGGGTGATTCCTGGGTTCGTCGTTGGGATGGTGACGTCTGGCTTCATGATGGCCTACTTGCACAGCCGTTTAAGGTCAGCGATGGCTGAAAAGGGCTGGAGGTTCATGTCCATGGTTTGGGTGCTGGTGTGAGTGCGCGATCTTTGTAGATGCTGCGTTT
>JASFYK010000071.1 GCA_030055545.1 Thermoproteota archaeon
ATCAGCGATTCAGCAGAGCTCATCGAGTAGCTTTGCCGCAGGATGATCTCTCCGACAGTCTGTTCTCTGCCCCCTTACAGTTCGCATAACTTCAACGTCAAGATGAAATACCCAACTTGCGGCTCGATTGTCATTGCGAGAACTTGTGGCTTGGTGCGTCTGGAGTAGGAAGAAGCCGACCCTGAAGAAAAACTCAGGATGGCTCAACCGCTGACTTGCCAAAAAAAAGAACGTATTAAAGGCTTGGTCATGTTCGGAAGAGATCGTCCACGCTTGCAAGATTAAGATCAATTATCGATGCCCCTCCCGATAACACCGCAAATGCACCTAGACACCTCTTCGAGATCTCCTTAACAACCCTTCTGGGGAGATCCGGTGGCTGACCTTCGCCTTTGAAACCCATTCTCCTGAGGCACTCCCTGAGGAACTCCTTGTCCAGACAATGCTTCTCCTGCGGCTCGCCCGGTCGGTAGTGCTTGACAGACCACATCCTGGCGGAGTCGTGCGTTGGGGGCTCGTCTATCTGGATCAGCTCTCCGTCGACAACACCGAACTCTATCTTGAAGTCCGGTATGATTATTCCCCTTTTCTTCGCCTCCGCCTCGTAGAACTCGTATAGCTTGAGCGTGGCCTCCTCCAATATGCCCCAGGTGTCTCGGTCGACCAGCCCCTTGGCTATTGCCTCCTCCTTTGAGATCTCCTCGTCGTGACCAAAATCAGCCTTCGTCGTGGGCGTTATCACTGGCTCGGGGAGCTCGTCTGCCATCCTCAGCCCGTCGGGGAACCTGATCCCATAGAGCTCCCTCCGCCCGTCCCTGTATGACCTCCAGAGGGAACCGTAAAGGTACTTCCTCACGACCCACTCGACATCGATCCGCTTGGCCTTTTTTACGCGGATCGTACGGTTGTCCACCACGCTTATCAGATGGTTAGGGAAGACTTTCCGGCTTCTCTCCATCCAGAAGACCGATAGCTTGAGCAGGGACTCACCCTTGTGGGGTATCAGCGTCGGCATCACAACGTCGAATGCTGAGATCCTGTCCGTATGGTAAATCAGCAACTCGTCCCCAAGATCATAAACATCCCTCACCTTGCCCCTTCTGGGAGTGCCTGCCTTGAGATCAGAATACCTTACTGCCTCCACTTCTTTACCGGTGAGCGGGTCATTCACAATCTCCAATGAAAGCACCGTAAACAATTAATTTTCAATGTTTAAATCTTTTCCTTGCTTTCTTCGAGGCACTTCTTGCCTTAAAAATTCTGCCTAAAATATCGATTAATATATCGCATAAGATATATTTAAATATCAGCCCGTCCAATTGCGGGGTTATGCAAGACCCACTCAGCTGCGGACCAGAAGGCACGCCAGAGTCATTCACGCCGCAGTCTGCCCCAAGGGGACTGCTCTTCATGTACATATTGCACCGGCTAGGCACCAAGCCTTCTCATGGCTATGAGATACTGCGCGATATTGAGGCAAAGACGGGCGGAGCCTGGCGCCCTAGGCCCGGTGCCATGTACCCAATGCTGAAAAAGATGGTCAATGCTGGCTACATTGAGTGCCGCGATGCCGGGGGAGAAACCGACCATAAGGTCTATTCACTGACTCCCAAGGGAAGGTTATTGCTTGAAAGGACAAAGGAGAAGATCCGCGCCTCTGGGCATCGGATGGATGCGTTAAGAGGGATCTTCCTTGAGATGATGGGGGAGCATGAAGCTTTAGGTTTTCTGGTGGACACCCTGAAGGGGCATTTCGAGATGATAAGGGCTGCCTGCGCACTGCAGTCAGGAGGGAAGCCGAGGGTGGAGGTACAGTACAGGCTAAAGGAGTACTCCCTGCTTCTCGAGAAGGAGCTCAGGTGGGTCAACTCGATGCTGAGCGGTATCGAAACTGGGAAGGATCAATCTGATTGATGTGGTGATTGAAAATGAGTGGAGATAATAGTGCGAATGGAGAAAGAAGGGCAATAATGCAGATCCGCGAGCTAAAGAAGATATTCAACGGGACGGTCGTAGCGGTCGACGGAGTGACATTCGATGTCTACGAGGGCGAAATATTCGGGTTCTTGGGTCCAAACGGTGCAGGGAAGACTACGACCATCAGCATGCTCACCACGCTGCTGAGGCCGACCTCTGGGACTGCGACCGTCTGCGGATTCGACATACTGAAGGAGCCGAACGAGGTCAGGAAGAGGATAGGCGTCGTCCCGCAGGAGTACACTGCTGACGAGGATCTGACTGGCTACGAGAACATAATGTTCTGCGCGGACCTCTACGGCATCCCCAGAAAGGTATCTAGAGAGCGGGCTGACGAGCTTCTGAAGCTCGTGGAGCTCGAAGCCGCGAAGGACCGAAAAGTGGAGACCTACTCTGGAGGGATGCGCAGGAGGCTGGAGCTTGCCTGCGGTCTTATAAACCACCCGAGGGTTCTTTTCTTGGACGAGCCAACCCTTGGCCTCGACGTCCAGACGCGGGCAGCCGTCTGGCAGTACATAAGGAGACTCAAGGAGGAATACGGCATGACTCTGTTCCTTACTACCCACTACTTGGAGGAGGCTGACTCGCTCTGCGACAGGATAGCGATAATCGACCACGGAAAGATCGTCAAGATCGGGAGCCCGAAGGAGCTGAAAGACAGCCTGGGCGGCGATGTCATCGAGCTCGGTGTCCAGGAGGCGGAGGATGATCTTACCCCGCTAATGTCCTCAGTGCAACATGTCAAGGAAGTGAGGCGGTTAACGCCATCCGAGTACCGGATTAAGTCCGAGTTGGGCGAGGTGACCGCACCGATGATAATCGACACACTCAGGTCGAAGGGTTATAAAGTAAGCAAGATCTCACTGACGAGGCCGACGCTCGACCAGGTCTACCTAGAGTTGACTGGCAAGTCGATCCGCGAGGAGAACGGTGACCGGATGCAGGCGATGCGCCAAAGGATGATCATGAGGCGGGCGAGGGGGTGATCGGCTTGTCTGAATCGGAAGCAAAGGCAAATCTGGCGCAGCAGGCAAGCGGTCCGAAATCCTACGGGGACAAAACAAACTCAACGATCATAAGCAGCAGCCCCTACCACGGGCTCTGGGCACTCACAAATAGGGAGCTGAAGAAATGGTACAAGAACCCCGTGATCCTGCTGCTCTCGCTAATCCAGCCAGTTCTCTGGCTTGGGCTCTTCGGGAAGGCGATGAACTTCGGGGCCATATTCACCGAGGGTGGGCTAAACATACCTGGGCTGAACATACCAAAAGAGGTGATAAACCAGCTCGGAAACATGCTTATGCTAAACGTCTTCGGGACCTCCGATTACTTCTCATTCCTGGCGGTCGGGATGCTCTCATTCATAATCATATTCACCGCGATGTTCAGCGGAATGTCGATAGTCTGGGACAGGAGGCTCGGTACACTCAACAAGGTGCTTAGCACCCCGGTCGCCCGCGGCTCCATCGTGATGTCCAAAATACTATCGAGCGTCATCCGTTCACTTGTCCAGGCATCGATAATACTCGTGCTAGCAGTCCTTCTTGGCATGAACACCTCGAGCATGACTCTTCTGGGCATCATTGGCGCATTCGCGTCACTCGCGCTGCTCTCATTCGGCTTCTCAGCGGTGTTCCTTATGCTTGCGCTCAGGTCCACAAACCAGAATACTCAGATGGCGATCGTGAATCTTCTGAACCTGCCGCTCCTCTTCGGCAGCAATGCACTCTTCCCCGCGAACCTGATGCCCGAATGGCTGCAGGCATTCGTGAAGGTTAACCCGATCAGCTACGCCACCGACATAGGGAGGCAGCTGCTTCTGGGGGCGAAGGGCATGGGCACGCTTGCGTTCGACTTTGCCTACCTGACCGCCTTCGCCGCAGTGTTCTCGATAGTGGGGATCGTGCTCTCCTGGAGGTTCCTCGCCAAGTAAGACTGCACTCTGCAGCACCTCCGGCTGATCCGGTCCCCTAGGCATTTCATTTTTTAGCAAACAGCTTCTGGAGCTCTGCAACTCCGGGGATCACTGCGTCTGGCTTTATTCGGCTACCTGCCAGGTCTTCCATCTTCGTTGAACCTGAAAGAACGAGCACGCCCGTGATGCCTGCCAGCCTCGCGGCCGCCATATCTATCTCAAGCGTATCCCCTACCATTACGACCTCAGAGTTCTTCAAGCCCATTGCCATAA
>JASFYK010000072.1 GCA_030055545.1 Thermoproteota archaeon
TCTTGCGGAAGGCTTTGTCACCCTCGTAGTCGTCTATAGCACGGTGAAGATCAGGCCCTCCATAATGGCTCTCAACAGAGGTCTTTCAGTTCTGCTCCCTTCTCCGGGTGGTGTAAAGAATGAGTGAAATGCCTGTAGAGAATATTAACAGCGTCAGACCGAAGCGTTCGGACAAAAAAGGACTTTTCGCAGGACTAGCCGTAGCAGCAGTTTTAGTGGCGCTGGGCACTTTCGTCTTCTCGGAATCAGTTGAAACCCTAGACGTCAAGGCAGAGGAGCTGGGTCTTGAAGGTTTTTCCCTGCTCCCTGCACCATTTCCAGAGTATGCTGTGCCAGGCATGGAGGACCCGCTAGTGACCTTCTTGCTCGGAGTATTCTCGGTCGTGCTCGTCCTAGTGGTGGCATTCGCGGTTGGCAGGTTTTTGTCCTCGGCGCACAGAGCCAGGGGTGTTTCTTCAGCTTGAGTGGCGCTCCGATCTCAGTGAGGGGGCTTCTCTCTGGGCTGGAGTCCCTGCTCTACGTCGAGGAGAGCGTTTCGCGTGGAGGGGTCCTCGGCAAGATCGACCCACTGATAAGGAATATCTCGCTCGTCTCGATCACCGTCGCCTCGCTGTTCACGCATTCGATCTTTACGCTATCATTGATGTTTCTGCTCCTTGCAATATTGGTCGTTTTCTCAAGCGTCCCTCTCAGGAGTTACCTTCTGAAGACA
This sequence comes from Thermoproteota archaeon, assembly GCA_030055545.1. GTDB lineage: Archaea > Thermoproteota > Methanomethylicia > Methanomethylicales > Methanomethylicaceae > Methanosuratincola. The sequence goes on from JASFYK010000072.1 coordinate 713, forward strand.
TCGGTCGTGCCCCTGTTCTCGTTCGTGATCGTGATTCCTATACCCTTCATCACTCCTGGGATCACTCTGTGGTCCGCGGGCGTCGGTCCCTTCTTGTTGGCGATAAGTTACGAGGGGATGATTAGAGTTGCAGAGTTCGTCATGAGGGTATGGTTATGCGTGGGCGTGGCGACCCTGATCACCCTCATAGGCGGCATAAACGGGCTCGTCTCGTTTTTAAGCTCTATCAGACTGCCCAGCTTGTTCACACAAACGCTTTCGCTCACATACCGGTATGTCTTCTTGACCATAAATGAGTCCATGCGAATGCTTATGGCTAGGGACGCCAGGACCTTCAGGAAGCGCAGTCGCCTGAGTCTTGAAGAGCTAAGAGGTCTTTCCGGAGTAATAACCACTTTACTCGTCAGGGTCCACGAACGATCCGATAGGGTCTACCTGGCAATGCGCGCCCGGGGATTCTCAATCGCGTCGCCCCCACGCCCCTGCAAGTGGAGCCCAAAGCCTTCAGATATATCCTTTTTAGTTCTCGTGTCCTGTTTACTCCTGATCATTCTAAGTATCAAGGTGTAGCGCTTGCAGGAAACGATCATCAGCGTGAAAGATGTTAACTACAGGTATTCTGCAAACCTAGAGGCAGTCAGGGGCATATCTTTTGAAGTAAGGAAAGGCGAGAGCGTGGGGATCCTTGGCCCCAACGGTGCAGGCAAGTCCACGCTCGCGATGCTGCTCGCAGGACTCTTTTTACCGACCTCCGGGGATGTGAAGGCATTCGGGGTCTCGACGAGATCAAAGGAGTTCGAGCACGTGAGACCTAGGATCGGCATAGTCTTCCAAGACCCAGAGGATCAGCTCTTCAACAATACGGTGATAGACGACGTCTCGTATTCGCTCAGGAATCTTGGCGTTGACAAGGAGTCCGCTAATAGGCGTTCAATGGAAACCCTCGAGCTGCTCGGGATTGCCCACCTGAAGGATCGCTCTCCCCACCGCCTAAGCTATGGGGAAAAGAAACGCGTCTCGATAGCCACTGCGCTAGTCAACTCTCCGGAGCTGCTCATCCTCGACGAGCCGACAGCCAACCTCGACCTCAGGTCTAGGAGGAGCCTTGTTGAACTGGTGAACCTCCTGAACAAGCAGGGTCTGACCCTGATAGTCTCCACACACGACGTGGAGGCACTCCCTGACCTCGTTGAAAGGGTCTTGATAATGGAAGGCGGCAAGATTGTCTCAGAAGGACCTGTAAAGTCAATAATCACCGATGAGCAGCTCCTCGGGGAGGCCTCTTTGGAGCCCCCTGCGATCTCGCGCCTCTTTATGAGGCTCAAGGCAAGAGGGCTGGTTCAGGAAGTGCCTTCAAACTTGGAGGATGCTTTTCTGATCTTGGAAAAAAAGCTTTCTAATAAAAGCGGGTCTTGAGCTGAGCTTTGGAATGAGAATAAAAAATTAGGAAATTGTTCGCTGTAATTACGCGCTTAGCCGTAGATCGCTCTGTATTTGCCCTCGAGGTAGTTTGCGAAAAGATTCGGGTTGATCCCCTCGCCTGTGACCTTCAGAAGGAGCTCCATGGGGTCGTAGAGGTTACCTGCCCTGTGGATATTTCCGGTCAGCCATTGCCTCGTCGGCTCGAAGTTGCCTTTCTCCACCTCTGACCAGCAATTCTCGACTTCTTCCTCGAGTTTATTCAGTATCTGGGCACAGTAGATGTTGCCGAGGGCATATGATGGGAAATACCCGAAATAACCATGGGCCCAGTGAACATCCTGGAGGACGCCCTCCGAGTCATTTTGGATCTCCACTCCTAGGTACTTTGAGTATTTTTCATTCCAGACCTGCGGGAGCTCTGCAACATCCACTTTTCCAGAGAACAGGGCGCTCTCGATCTCGAACCTAATTATTATGTGCAGCGCGTAGGTGGCTTCATCTGCCTCTATGCGGATCTTGGATGGCTTTACACTATTTACCCCTTCCAGGGCCTTTGCTGTGTCGATGTCCGAAAACTGCCCTGAAGTCAGCTGGTTGAGTATCGGCAGGAAGTAAGTCCAGAAGTGCCGGGACCTCCCTACTACGTTCTCGACGAATCTCGACTGCGATTCGTGGAAGCCGAAGGAGCAGGCTGTGCCGACCGGCTGGTACTTCCAGTTCGGATCCAGATTCAACTCGTAAAGAGCATGCCCCCCCTCGTGTAGCACCGAGAACAGAGATGACGTGAAGTTTTCTTCGTAATAATGGGTCGTTATCCTGACGTCGTCATAATAGCCGATCGTGAACGGGTGCTCCGTCCGGTCTATCCTCCCCCTGGCATTGCTCCCGCTTATGTCATAGTTTATGAATTCTGCCACTTTTTTAGCGATCTCCATCTGGGTGCTCTGTGGGACAGTGCGCTTTAACCAATCTGTATCGCAATTGTAAGACGAATACTTGGATATTATCGGTATGAGTCTGTCTTTCAACTGCTCGAAAGTTCTGCCGATCGTCTCCTCGGCAATTTTGGGCTCAAAGAAGTCTATCATGGCGTCGTAGAGCGTCCTGACCCCCTTTACTGGTGCCAGTATCTCTGCAGCCTGCTTCTTCAACTCAAACATCTTCCTAAGCTCAGGCTCGAAGATCTTGAAGTTCTTGGCAGCCTTAGCGTCCTTCCAATGCTTGTAGGCTATTATTGTCTGCTTCTCCGTTTCGGTTACAAGCTCCTCAGGAAGTTTCGTGTTCTCGTCGTACTGCTTTCTTATGAGGTAAACGTTACGCCTCTGGATTTGGTCAAGTGAGTCGTATCCTTGGCTTCTCTCGATGCTCTCCAACAGGTCTCCTATCTCCCTGTCGGTGATCATCCTATGCTCCATTTTTGAAAGAAATGCCAGCTGTTGCCCCCTGAGCTCGAAGGCACCTTGAGGCATCATGGTCTCCGTGTCCCACTGGAGGACAGCCTTTGCCGAAGCCAGGATTGAGAGATCCTTGTACTTTAATAGCAGCCTTTCATAATCTTTTATGAGTTTTGTTTCCATAAATCAAGCTCACTTCCGGTCGATGCACAACATTTCACTTAATGACTTATGGCTTTTTCTAATATAAATACGGGATTTTTTTTTGATTTCATTTTGTATTTGACCTGAACTGCCCTCACTTTTAAACGCGAGCTTAGTCTGTCAAATCCAGAATTCAGCAAATTTACAACTTAATAAAATAATCAACCGCTCACCATGCA
>JASFYK010000073.1 GCA_030055545.1 Thermoproteota archaeon
CCCCCTCAAGATCCTTGAGATGCCGTCTGCAAGCCCGAGAACGCATTCATCCGGGAGGTCGAGGAGCGAGGTGCCACCCTCATCGAAAACACCGATTGCCTCGCAGGCCCCGGTGGGAGCCCAAGGGGCTATCCAAGAGAAGCCGCGGGTCTTCCCAATGTACCTCGGAGAGCCGGTCTCCGACTCAAGCAAGTCGTCCCAGAAAGACCTTCCCTCCCTAGCATGGTACTCTCTGCACGACGCAAGGCATTCCCTCAGCGAGGAGACAGGCGACTTGCCTGCGATAACCTGGAAGTGCGGGTGCAGTATCGAGGCACCCGCCTGGCTTAAGTGGTTCCAACCCAAGAAGTGGTACCGATGCCCTTTTTCTGAGGCGAGGCGGAGAAAAGCCGAGGACGCCATCATCCCGTCTGCAAGTTCCTCCTGGCTATATCCGTTGATCTCCAGCTTGTGTTCGGGCGTGAAGACCACTACGCCATGGAGGGACGAGAGGGGGTACATATTCGGGAAGACGACTGCCTTGCCCACCCTGATCCTACCAGATTGGCAGAAATCAGTCTTGAAAGAAGGAGTTGAGCTCTCAAGGTTTGCAGGGCAGAAAGGGCAGACTTCAATAGATTCGGATTTGGGCACGGGCATTGCCTCCTGCTGCCTTGGCCTCCTCGACCTCGCCCGGTTTATCCTTGTTGCTGCGCCGGTCATTGGGTCGATTCGGACTTCGACCTCGCAGGATGCGGCTTCCCCAGTGCCAGGCATCCGGATCTCTGAAAGCTCAGTATAGCGTTCCAGCCTTAGCAGATCTGGCACCCCCGGGCTGGAGCTTAGACTGGACCTCTTCTATTGCTGACGAGATCGACTGGATCATCCTCCCTTTCACATCGCCTGCATCGGCGCCGCACTCAAGTTGCCTTACCTCCTCAGCGAGCCTCGGGAGGCCTAAAACCTCGCCGATCCACCGCCGCAGGTCTCCCCTCGAGAGGTGGAACCGCAGGCAGTCCTCGTCGACCGACTGGATCGCCGCCCTGAGCGAGTTCAGATTAGTTGCCCTGACCCCAAGCGGCTTGCCCATCCCGGCATAGAAGTGGAACGCGTGCGCATCCGGGAGGTCGCCGTAGAGCACTCTGTACGACCTAGCATCTTCGCCGAGCTTGGCATAGAGCTTGGATCTGAAGTCTGCCAGGGTCCACATGAAGGTCGAGAATGCCTCCACAGGGCTGCTGAAGTGAGAGAAGTATGAGCGTATCTCGCCGTCGACGCCCCGCTTGTGGCTCATGTAAAGGAAGTTGTCGCTCTGCCCGAGGAGCCTCCAAACCCGCAGCTCATCTGCAGACTTCTTGACCAGTGGATACAGGTATCGCAGGTTATCGAAGCAGTACTGCTGCAGATCGTTGCCGACCCAAGCTGAAAGGTCCTTCTCAGAGTCCGCACCCGAGGAGTAGTCCTTCGCTTCCACCTCCCCCTTGGGCTCAAGGATCTCGGCTGCCTCCGCGGGGGTTGCCCAAGTGGCCCCCTCCCTCCTCCGGACCTCCTCCTGTAGGGAACGGAGGAAGCCCATGATGCCGCTCTGCTCCCCGAAGTACTCGCCGAAAGCCTCCATATTGAACGTCAAGAGGACAAGATCGCCCTTTTGCGATAGGACGAGGTCCAAGTAGTGGTCCGCCTGCAGTGTCCCGCCGTCTGGACCAGACTCCGTGAACCTGAAGTTCACCATGTCTGAGAGGGGATAGTTTCTTGGTAGGAGCTTCAGCCCATCATCGGCTGAGGCATACAGGCAGTTCGGCGACCTGAAACCGAGCAGTCTCTCGGTCCCTTCGATGATGGCAGACTTGAACCCGAGAGCCCGCATCACCTTCCAGACATCTTCCCTAGAGATCAGGCCCGTGTTCTTCGCCGTTCTTGGGCTCTGCTTGAAGAGCTTCTCGGCAGCCATCCTCGTCATCTCCAGCTGACCGGCGAGCTCTTCGGGAGAGACGAGGCACGAGAGCGAGCTGTAGTACGGCTGGGCGATCAGCTCGCAGGACCCCGTGTCGACGATCCTCCTTATTTTGGTCACAAGCTCAGGGCTCCATGCGGCGGCCTGCTCCAGCAGCGTCCCAGACATGCAGATGGCGCACTTGAATTCCCAGCGCTCGATGGATTCGATTATGGCATCCAGCACTGGCTGGTATGCGGCTCTGGAGACGCGCAGGAACGTTTCCTTGTTGAGATCGTCGTCGAAATAGAAGTTTTCGAGCTTCGTGCCTGGCTGCATGGGCCTGCCGAACTGCCTTTTGAGGCGCCTCGGCTGGTGCATCTCGAAGAGCGGAATGATCAATACCATGCGCAAACCATCGCTACATAATCTGTCCGAGGTATTATTTCAACTTTGGTAGCGGATAGTTTTATAATTCGTGCGATATCGTACTAAGCATCGGCGAGCGTTATGAGGTTCGAAATTGCGTTCATCGGATTCGGGACGGTCGGCAGGGGCTTCGCTGACCTCTTACTGGAGAAGCGGGAATATCTGAAAAAAGCGTTCGGCATCGACTGGAAGGTCGTTGCAATATCCGACATAAGGGCGGGATCCGTGATGGATTCCAATGGGGTCGACCTGGCTGAGGCTGTCAGGCTGACCGATTCCGGGAAAGGGATTGAAGGGATCCCGGGAGAGAGGAAGGGGCTGGATGCACTGGAAACGATAAGGGAAAGCGGCGCCAACCTAGTCGTGGAGGTCACGTGGACGAACATCAAGGACGGTGAACCGGGGTACTCGCACATCAAGACCGCGCTCGAGATGGGCAAGCATGTTGCAACCACCAACAAAGGGCCGATCGCGCTTCACTACAAGGAGCTGATGAGGATTTCTTCGGAGAAGGGTGGGAAACTGAGGTTCGAGGGGGCAGTGCTGAGCGGCACCCCCGTTTTCAACCTGTTTGAAGGGCCGCTCGCAGGCTGCAGTGTGGCCTCGATAAGGGGAATAGTTAACGGCACCACCAACCTGATACTCTCAGAGATGGGGAAGGGGAGGACCTACTCCGAAGTTTTGAGGGAGGCGCAGAGGATGGGTTATGCTGAAGCGGATCCGACGATGGACGTGGAGGGCTGGGACGCCGCGGCAAAGGCAGCAATACTAGCGAACCACTTCTTCGGGGCAGACATCAAGCCGAGCGCCGTAGCCAGGAAGGGCATCTCGGGAATCACGCTCGAGGAGGTTATGGATGCGATCAAGAAGGGGGGAAGGATCAAGCTACTTGCCAGGGCCTGGAAGGAAGACCGCGGCGATGTGGTGGCAGAGGTTTCGCCCACCTGGCTACCGGAGTCGGACCCGCTTGCGAGCATCGGAGGCGTCACAAACGCGCTGACGTTCAGCACCGATGCTCTGGGCGAGGTCACAATCGTCGGTCTTGGCGCAGGAAGGAGGGCAACCGGATACGCTCTCTTGGCGGACATGATCAGCATTGCGAGGAGCCTCGCCTAGTCCGCAGATTCAAATTTTTTAAACGGATCAGACCGCCTGCTCGCCTTGGGGGTCGCGAAATAAATAAAAATACCGTCGGACTTCCAGCATACGGTAAGGGCTGGTAGATTAGCGGCAGATCACCTGCCTTGCACGCAGGGGGTCGTGGGTTCAAATCCCACCCAGTCCACCAAAATTATTCGAGGTCATCAGGGCAGAAAAAAGTTGTTATTTTAATTTGTGATTCTAAAACCAAGATCACGCAATTAGGCTAAAAGAAAAAATGCTTCAACTCCTAGGTAGGGTTTATGACTTCTTCCAGGCATCGTTCGAGAACTCAATCGCCTCGATGACCCTCACGCCGAGCTCGGCATCGGTGCACTCCTGGCAATACATCACGAAGCCGTCGAAGGCGAAGAAGTGTATGTTCTTGACCCGGTATATCCGCTGAGGTTGAGCTATCCTGACCATC
>JASFYK010000074.1 GCA_030055545.1 Thermoproteota archaeon
AATCTTGACTGCCTTTTCCCACTCGTCCGGGCTCAATCTCCTCTTGAGCTCGGGCAACTCAGCGGCCCTCCAGTGGGGCGAGTACTGATCCATCAGATTTACCCTAGTTTCCGGACCGAGTTCCTCTGAGATGAAGGAGACCACCGGCCTCAGGCAGCACTCCAGGTGTCGGGGTAGTACTAGCACCCGTATGAGCAGCTCACCGTGCTGTTTTGCCCCCCTGAGGTTCCTGGTTATGACTTTCCAATAGCCATTCACGCCGGAGATCTTCTCAGCGCAAATGTCCGACCCATACTTGAAGTCGATCTTGTAGATGTCCACGACGCCCCTCAGAAGAGACGAGGCCTCGGTGGAGTAAAAGCCGTTGGTATTGAAGAAGACAGGGGTGTTCTCCGCCTCCAGTAGCAGCACCCTAAGCCAGAATGGGATGTGTGGTATCGGGTCGCCACCTACCCAGTTCTGGTTCCTGCACCCCCTCCTCCTTGCATCGTCAATGAGTGCTGCCATCTCCCTCTCCCCGTAGATCGAACCTTCCGCGAACTGCTGGCTGATCTCCCAGTTCTGGCAGTGGATGCAGGCAAAGTTGCAGCCCAGACTAATTCGGCCGGACTTTCTCATCCGTATACCGTGAAGCTGGGCACAACTTCGGGCTCCTCTCCTAGGTGGTCGAAGCAGGAATGGACCCTAAACTCCCTCCCTACCCTGCAGAACCCGAGCTCACCCTTGATCCGATCGGCGCCACACCTCCTCTCGCAGAGCTTGCATGACTGCATCAGGACTTCTCCGATCCTCGCCTTCAGATGAAGTAACGATTTCTTTGGCGGATCCCCGAGTTCATCAGGATGGATCCTTCCCGAGTCTAGGTCGCGCATCAGCACCTCCATTTTCCCTAGACCGACGTTATGAAGTGCCCAAAGCTCCTCCTCGCTGTTCCCAGGCCCCCATTCGACTGGGATGTATCTCGAGATGACGAACCTGGGAAGGAATTTCCCTTTGAGGATCCCGACGTAGCGGGGCATTGAAGAGACGACTTTTGGGTCTTCCAGTGCCTTGACCGCGTCAGGCCTCAATAATCGCCACATTCTCCAAAACCACCTCCAATCAGGCCCTCACATTTATCCTGCTTCCGCAGTGAGCGCAGGAGCTCCCCTTCAGCCTTAATGACGTCACCTGGAACCCGATCCTCCCGATGACCAGCTTCCCGCACGAGGGGCAGTACGTGTTTTCGTACCTGTGACCCGGGACATTCCCCAAGTACACATACTTCAATCCCTCGAGTTTTGCCAGGTTCCAGAGCCCCTCAAGGAGTCCCTCGGCAGGGGATCCCATGCCGTCGTACCTGTAGCTGGGGAAAAACCTGAGTATGTGGAAAGGCGTCTCGTCCCCCAGATTGTCAACAACCCACCTGACCAGCTTTGTGAATGCGCCCTCGATCTCACCTTGCCAAGGCACGATGAGGTCGGTTATCTCGATGTGCATGCCTTTTGATTTCATCGCCAAGAGGGACTCGAATATCGGATCCGCGCTCGGGGCGCCACAGAAGTCCTTGTAGAACGCCGGATCCCCGCTGCCCTTGAAGTCCACGGTTGCCGCATCGAGGTATGGGTGAATGGCGTCAATCGCCTCTGGGGTCATGTACCCGTTTGTGACGAAGGTATTGAAGAGCCCGGAGCGGTGGGCTGCCCGTGAAGTGTCATATGCGTACTCGAAGAATATTGTGGGCTCGGTGTATGTGTAGCTTATCGAGGAACAGCACAGGGAGATGGCCCTGCTAACGACCATCTCGGGAGGGAGGTCCTCTCCCGTAATATCCTCTTCTTGGCTTATCACCCAATTGTCGCAGAAATTGCATCTGAAGTTGCAGCCGACGGTGGCAATCGAGAAGGCAGTGCTGCCGGGGTGGAAGTGGTAGAGCGGCTTCTTCTCGATTGGATCAACAGCATAACTGGCCGCCTTGCCGTAAACCAGAGTTTCCAGAACTCCGCCCCTGTTCTCCCGCACCCTGCAGACTCCACGCTTCCCTGGCTGGATCACGCAGCGCCGCGCGCACAGGTTGCACTTCACTGCCCCCTTGTCCAGCTTCTGGTAGAGCATGGCCTCCACTGGAGTTTCCCCGCATAAGTCTTAAGAGGGGACAGATATTAAGAATTTTGAGCTGGTCGCTATGATAGTGGTCCCTGGTCCATCGTCGATAGACCTCGGCAAGAGAGTTGCTGGGCTGATTTCTGCAGATACGGTCGATCTAGACTATAAAAACTTCCCTGACGGGGAGTCCTACCTCCGCCTATCAAGATCCGTTGAAGGTGAGGATGTGGTGCTCGTCCACACGACTTACCCGCAGCAGGACAAACGCCTAATTGAGCTCCTACTGCTAACCGACGCGCTCAAGGATCTGGGTGCAGAGAAGGTCAGGGTCGTCGTCCCGTACATGGCCTATGCGAGGCAGGACACGAGGTTCAGGGATGGGGAGGCGGTCAGCATAAGGACCCTCTTCAGGCTCGTCGAGGCAGCCGGAGCAGACGAATTCTACACGGTCGACGTCCACAAGGAGGCGACCCTAGGGGCGTTTAGAATCAAGGCGAGGAACCTCTACGGCACTGAGGTGATAGGCGAGCACCTGGGGACGTTAGGTCTCAAGGATCCGTACATACTCTCCCCGGACAAAGGGGCGATATCGATCGCGAAGAGGATCGCCGAGCGGCTTGGGGCGGAGTATGGGAACTTCGAGAAGACCCGCGACAGGATCTCGGGGGCGATAACTGTGAGGGGCGAGGCGGTCGATGTGAAAGGCAAGGACGCAGTTATAGTCGACGACCTGATCAGCACGGGTGGGACGATAGCAAACGCTGCCCGACTCCTAAAGGAATGGGGCGCCAGAAAGGTCCTGGCGGCGTGTACGCACCCATTGCTGGTTGCGGGGGCCTCGGACAGGATGCGCGAGGCAGGCGTTGACGAAGTCCTTGGTACCGATACGGTTAGCAGCCCGATAAGCCGCATAAGCGTCGCACCGCTTATAGCGAAGGAGCTACGCTAGGTTGCCAGGAAGCAACTTCCTACTGCTCTCAGGGGAGCACCCTACGCTCCCCTATTCTGAGGTCAGGGCAATACTCAACTCAGAGGGGATAGGGTTCGTTGAAAATGAGAGGGGCGACCAGGTCCTGATACTCACTCCGGATGATGGGATCGAAGAGCTGCTGACTTCAAGGGCTGCGCTGGTGATGGAGGGAGGAGCACTCCTGGGGCGGGCCGGGCTCAGCATGGGATCGGTCGTGCGCACCTGCAGCGAGATAGACTGGGGGTTCCTCGGGGGCAGGACCTTCGGCGTGAGGGCTACCAGGGTCAAGAGGTACTGGGACGGCGTAGACCTTCAGGCTCTGGAGAAGACCATTGGCGACTCCGTGCCAAGGAGCCTTGGCGCCAGGGTGAACCTGAGCAAACCAGAGGTCTGGGTCAGGGCAGTAATATCTGGGGAGAACGTCTACATCTTCTCGCGTAGTTTCAGGACGGACAGGGGGGCTTTCGTGCGGCGGAGGCCGAAGAGCCGCCCGTACTTCCACCCCGGCGTCTTGGAGCCTAAGATCGCAAGGGTTTTTGTGAACCTGTCAGCGGTCAAGCCCAGGGACCTGTTCCTAGATCCTTTTTGCGGCACGGGGGGGTTCCTCATCGAGGCCGCAATGATGGGGATGAACGCGGTGGGAATCGATCTGGACCTCAGGATGGTCAGGGGGGCAATGAAGAACACCCGGTTTTACGGTCTTGACTGCGGCGTGGTTCACGGGGACGGGACATCTGGCATTGTGAAGAGGGCAGACGGGATCGCGACCGACCCGCCCTCCGGCCGGGGGACAACGACGGGGGGGGAGAGAGTTGAGGACCTGATCAGGGGGCTCGCCAGGATGGCGCACG
>JASFYK010000075.1 GCA_030055545.1 Thermoproteota archaeon
TACCTGCTCTTAGCGGTGAGGTACGCGACGCAGTCAGGCGGGGTGAACACTATCTCCTTCGATATGACGTTCTGGTGCTCCAGGTACTGGAGCGTAGTGTCCTCGCCGACTGTGAGGATGTAACCGTCGCCGTCCAGCTGGGACTCGACGAACGGCTCAAGGATCCTGTACTTCTTGTTCATCTCTACGAGGCGGTCTCTGCCTAGCACGCACATAAGAATCACTCTTACCTCTTGAGTGAGCGGTGTTTTTAACTCTAACGGCACCAGAGTGGGTTCTTCCGGACCTCGCCCTCTCAATTGATGTAGGATTTAGATGGATATGCTTTTTTGCGCCCGGGTGGATAGGAGATGCATCTCGCGCAATTTGCGCAAGCGGAGTCGTGGTTCGGGTTGTTCGATGAGGAGGAAATGGAGAAGCTATTGCTCGCCGGGAAGATAGCCAGGGCTGTGAGGCAGGCCGTCCCGCGGATGGTCTTCCAGGGGGCGAGCGTGCTAGGAATATGCGAATGGGTAGAGTCCGAGATCGCCAGGATGGGCGGGAGCCCGGCCTTCCCGTGCAATGTCAGCATAAACGAGGTGGGGGCGCACTACACCTCCCCTACCTCAGACACGACAGTCGTCCCGGATGGGGCGCTGGTCAAGGTCGACCTCGGCGTCCACATAGATGGGTTCATAGCCGACACCGCGGTGACCGTCTCGGTCGGATCCGAGTTCGAGGACATGATAAAGGCAGCTGAGCTGGCGCTGGAGAGGGGCGTCCAGGCTGTGAGGGTCGGCGGGAAGATAGGGGATGTCGGACCCCTGGTCGAGAAGACCATAAGGTCGATGGGCTACAAGCCGATAAGGAACCTCACCGGGCACCAGATCGAGCAGTACACTATCCACAGCGGATTGAGCATACCGAACGTCTCCGGCTCCGAGCCTACCGGGAAGTTCCAGCCTTGGTCGGTCTACGCCATTGAGCCGTTCGCCACGCTCCCCAGGGCCATAGGAGAGGTGAAGGAGGGGGCGCCCGGGAACATCCTCCACTTGGTGAAGCTGAAGCGACCGAAGACTGAGCCGCAGAAGGGCGCGTACGAAGAGATCTACAGGAGGTTCAGGACGCTGCCATTCGCCAAGAGGTGGGTCGCGGGCATCGGTGAAGCGGTCAGTAAACTGCTCGCTGAGAAGGTGCTCTACGAGTACCCCGTGCTGGTTGAGGCCTCCGGGATGCCCATAGCTCAGGCCGAGCATACCGTGGTCACAACGGACAAGGAATCGATCGTGACTACTTAGGAGATCAACTGCCGATAGAAATGGGAGAGGCTGTAGAAAACAGGAGATTTTCACTGGGTGTCAGTGAGCGGGAGATCCGTCCCCGCGCCAGGGAGCTTGTCCTTCAGCCTGCTCTCCGCGACGGCGGCAGCCTCCTTCAGTATCTTATCAGCGTCCTCGCTCACGGGCCCGGTGATGAGCGACTCTCCGGTTATGTTCGAGAACGAGACCAGCGTGTCGTTCATGATGCCGGATAGCTCGCTGAGGGCGGTCTCAGAGGAAGGCAGGAATTCGCCGAGCGTGCCCTTGACGCTCTTCACGACCTGCCCGACGGGGACGAGCGCTGCTACCATGTCGCCGAAGTCCTTGGCCATCTCGATGCGCGTGTATGCCCTTTCGAGGGCGTACTTACCGTACTGGGTCTTCTGCTCGATCTTCCTAAGCTCTGCGAGCTCGTTCGCGATCAGCTGTGCCCGCTGGGTGTCGTGCTCCCCGTAAGCCTTCACCATCTTCTCGTAGAGATCCTTGTCCTTGGCGCTAAGCCTCTGCGAGACCCTCTCGAGGTGCTGGATCTGCTCCTGGAGCTTCCTCTTTGCTAGGTCGAGGCGTTCGCTCATAGGGGGTTGCGGGACTATCTGCTCTCTTACCTTATCTGCCGCAGACTCCTTCTCCTGTCTCTGCCATTTATCAGAAATGTTATCAGGCATCGCAGATTCACTGTTTATAGCTAACTTCAGAGGGATATTAAAGCTGCTGGTGGTACTTTGGAGCCTGTTGAGATCCTGCGTGCAATGAAGTCTGCGCTTGCGGACGGCGAGGAGACTGCCCTGGCAGCGGTGGAGGAGAGGCTCAGGGATCCTTTCGCAGTCCTAATAGCGACCGTCCTCTCCCATAGGACCAGGGATGAAAGGACGTCCGAGGCGGCGATGAGGCTTTTCGAGAGGTTCAGGACGGCGCAGGAGCTGGCCAGCGCCGACGAGACCGAGGTTGAAGGGCTCATACGAGGGGTCGGGTTCTACAGGAACAAGGCTCGGGCAGTGATCAAGATTGCGAAGGAGATAACCAACAAACATGAGGGAAAAGTCCCAAGAGATCTCGAGGGGTTGCTGGAGCTCCCTTCGGTTGGCAGAAAGACCGCGAACTGCGTCCTGGTTTACGGATTCGGGTTAGAGGCGATCCCGGTCGATACGCACGTCCACAGGATTGCCAACCGGCTTGGGCTCGCCAAAACAAGGACCCCAGAGGAAACTGAGAGGAAGCTTATGGAGATATTCCCCAGAGACATATGGACAGAGGTGAACGACACCTTCGTGATGTTCGGGAAGAAGATCTGCAGACCGATCGGACCGAGGTGCTTGGTCTGCCCGCTAAGGGGAACCTGCAAATATTACGAGCAGGTTGGGTCGGGTAAACAAAGAGAAAGAGAGGTAAAAGGAGAGAAAGACAATCAGGATAACAAAAAGTGATGGGGCAAGGTAAGAATGGTAACTATGATCACTCTTTTACCTCTATTGCCTGGGTGGGACACTGTGCAACGCAGGCCATGCAGAGGATGCAGTCCTGCTCCCTGACAGGCACTGCCTTGTTGTCATTGAGCTCGAAGACACTCGTTGGGCATATGGAGATGCAAATCGCATCGCCGTTGCACTTTTCCGGGTCGACTTTTACGGACACCATTTCAACTAACCTCACGTGATTTCAGGCATAAGAAGGATTGGCAAATAAGTTTTGCTATGGCTGGGGGGCTGAGTTGCGCTTTTCAACTATCTCCTCTAGTTTCCTGATCTCGTCCTCGCTGAGCTCCATGTTGTGGAGCCTGATAAGTGCAGACCTCTTCCTGAATTCCAACTTGCCCCTAGGAAGGCACCAGTAAACGTTCTTTCCTTCCTGCTGAGAGTGCCCCACTTCTCCCCTCCGGAGCAACTCCTGGAGATCCACCCTGAGCCCCTCAATGCCCCCCCTGTATCCAGTTGCCCTGAGCTTCAGAAGGAGCTCCTCGATCGTCATTCCCCCCGAAGGGTCCTCAGGAAGACTTCTTATTATGTGGTTGAACCTGTGTCCGGTCCTTCCGGAAAAGCTCTGCGGGTCAGAGAGCGGAGGGGGCATAGATAACCCTCTTTTTGCGCCTCAGAGTATCCTTTTGCCTGCGGTTGGACCAGCCTTCACGTCGTAGATCTCCTCTACCTTCAAGAGGGCGATTGCCTTCACTGGGAAGTCTGCCCTTATTGCCTTGGTCTCCGCCTTGATCTTCTCGTAGAGGTCTCCGCTAGTCTGGATCTCGACCTTTCCCTTCAGCTGGTAGCCCTCGTTAGTGATTATCTTGCCTTCTTTTTCCTCGGATACCCAGAATGTGACGGCTGCATGCGGGTTCTCCTCGAGATTCTTCCGGGTCTTCAGGAAGTAGTTGTCCACAAGGCAGAGCGTCTCCTCGTCGACGAACCTGCCGACGCCGATTGGGACGGCGTTCGGTATTCCTCCCTTCGAGGCAGTCCCTACCACTGCCCGCCTGTACTTGAGAGCCTTGGCGAAGGCACTGCGTATGTTTTCAGGCACTTTCATAGAATAAATACACCAGATCATTTTATCGATAGGAGCATATTTTAATGTTCCCGAAATTTATTGCTAGGATTTTTTGCGCC
>JASFYK010000076.1 GCA_030055545.1 Thermoproteota archaeon
TTGGGGATCAAATTGATCACCTCGCTTACATTTGAGGGCAGGACCGAACTCGAGATTCCTGATCCTTCATCATATACCTTTCAGGGGCGGTATGCACCATTCAGGGCACCTGTCTTCTATAACCCCGTGATGGAGTTCAGCAGGGACATTGCAGTGGCAGCCTTGAGCATTTTTGCGAAAGCAAAGGGGCGATCTATCACCGTATGCGATCCATTGGCGGGTATTGGAGCACGGGGGATAAGGTACGCAAAGGAAGTGCAATCCGTTGAAAAGGTAGTGATGGGAGACCTAAATGCAGAATCTATACCACTTATAATCAACAATGCCAAGAGGAACGGTATCGAGGATCTCATAGAAGCGACCCATGAGGATGCAAACCTGCTTCTCGCAGAGCACTCTGAGCCAGGTGAGAGGTTCGATTTCATTGATATAGATCCCTTCGGGACTCCTATGCCTTTTGTAGACTCATCGATAAGGGCTCTAAAGAACGGGGGGCTTCTGGCTGTCACTGCAACTGATACCGCACCACTGTGCGGCGTCCACTCAAAGTCATGCATCAGGAAGTATTCGTCTATCCCGCTCAGAAACGAATTCTGCCATGAGACCGGTCTTCGCATACTGGTCGGATCCGTGGTTCGCGAAGCAGCCAAGTATGAGTTCGGTGCATTCCCTGTCCTTTCTTATAGCGTAGATCATTACTTCAGGTCTTACTTCAGGCTAAGTTTGGGGGCGCGCAGAGCCGATTCAGCATTAAGTAACATGGGTTACCTCTTATCCTGTAGCTCCTGCTTGTGGCGCAGGGCAGTCGAATTTGGCGGTGTGTTACCGACAAGCTGTGAAGACTGCGGCTCTCCTTTAAGGAGGGCTGGGCCCCTGTGGACAGGCAGTCTCTCAGACCCGGACTTCCTCAGGACGATCTCTGGATTTGATTTCTCGTATATGAGGACTAGCAAGCGCATGTCAAAGCTATTCAAAAAACTTTCAGGAGAAGTCGGGATGCCAGTCGGTTTTTATGTGCTGGACGTGGTTTCGAAGAGGCTAGGTGTTGGCGCCCCGTCTTTGGAAAAGGCACTTAATGGTTTGACATCAGCAGGGTATTCTGCCTTTCCTACACACTTCCATCCGAAGGGAATAAAGACAGATGCCCCTCCTGGTGTTGTCGAGGAGGTCATAAAGAGATCGTAACGAGGCGGCATTCAGCCCGGTTAGCGTTGCATGGGTGCTATAGAAAAACTATTTATTTGACCTCATGATGGATACCTCTAGGTGTAAAATGAATGCCATCGCACGGCTCGCTTACAAAGGCCGGAAAGGTCAGGTCGCAGACCCCCAAGGTTCCTGCAAAGGAGAGGCATGGTCTGAGGCCGCTTCACAGGAACCGCAAGAACTTCCTGAAAAGGCAGGTATACTCCTCTCCGGAAACTACGTCCCGGCAGAGAAGGTAAATGCAAAACCCGATAGCTATTTAGAGCTATTTTTCGTCTTTTTCAGCATTCGAGATCATTCCTTTTTTATCGATAAGTAAAAATTCCATTCATCCCGCATGAAGAATAAGTTTAAATACAAGTTTTTTTTTTTGCAAAATAGTGCCTCAATAAAAATGTAAATGGCGCGGAGGATCAGACACACAAGATGAACCAAACTTCGTGTATCCAGGAAGAGAGCCAAATCGTTGGAAAACACGTTTATGGAAACCTCTACGGCTGCGATGTCTCGCAGATAAATGATGAATCTGCGCTAAAGAATCTAGTTATTGACGCTGCAAAGATCGCAAACATGACTATCTGGGATACAGTGGCATGGAAATTCGGGGGGCCTAAGGGGGGCGTTTCCGTTATCGCCCTGATCCTTGAGAGCCACATTGCGATACATACTTGGAACGAGTTCCAATACGCGACAGTCGATGTTTTCACATGCGGAGAGAAAAGCGATCCCCAGAAGGCATTCCAGTACATAGTCTCAAAGCTGAATCCTAAATCTGTGACCAAACATTTCGCTGACAGATCGAGCTAATTTCAGTTTTTTTGTCTTTTTTCTTTCAAATCAACTTATCTGTAAAAAAGTTGTGCAGAGATTTTTGAAAGTCTTCCTGCACTAATAAAAAATCAGTAAGATCTTGCAACCCTGATTTTTTTGTTCGCAGCCCCGCCGCACCCTGCGCACTTTGCACCGCTAGGTGGGTTTTCGATATCATGTTCGTCGAAAGGCACTCCCAGTATCCTTGCATCGATCGTCTTCTCAAGCTCTTCTCCGCAGTTGGTTTTTCCGCACCAGTTCAGCTCGACAATGCCTCCTCTGGTGTCGAGCTCATCCTTTGCCTGGTCGATGGTTTCCGCCCCCCTTACCTTGGATGACATCCATTCCTTGCTTCTTTTGGCCAGCTCCTCGTCAATGTGGTCCAATAACTTCCTTACCTCTTCGACGAGCATCTCCATGTTAACAGGAGTCTTCTTCAAGGTGTCTCTCCTGACCAGTACGGCTGTGTTGCTGTCTATATCTCGTGGCCCAATTTCAATCCTCACAGGGGTGCCCTTCATCTCCCAAGTATAGTATTTGTTGCCCGGCGTAATGTCTTTCCGGTCGTCGACTGAGACCCTCAGCCCGGACCTTTCGAGTATCTCACTGACCTCTTTGCACCTCTTGAGGACTTCTTCCTCCCTGCCCTTGTAGACGATCGGTATGACTACTACCTGCACGGGGGCGACCTCGCTCGGTAAGACAAGGCCGTGGTCATCGCCGTGGACCGAGATGAGGGCGGCAATCGCTCTCTCGGAAATTCCGTAGCATGTCTGCCATACGTACTCATAGTTGCCATCACTCTTCATGTATTTTATGTCGAATGCCCTAGCAAACCCCTGCCCGAGGAAATGGACAGTCCCTATCTGGAGTACCCTTCCATCCGGCATCACTGTGTCGAAGGCGACCGACCGCTCGGCACCTGGGAACTTGTCCCAGTCAGGTCGGATCGTTCTCAGGAATGGGATCTTCAGCCGCTCAAAGATCTTAGAGTAGACCTCAACGCCTATCCGTTCCTGCTCCTCAGCTTCTTCTCTTGTGGCGTGGGCAGTGTGGGCCTCTTTGAACGTACTGACCTCCCTCACCCTTATCATTGGTCTTGTGGCTTTTGTTTCATACCTGAAGACATTGACTATCTGGAAGATCCTAAGCGGCAGGTCCGAATACGCGTTTATCCAGAGCTTGAACATCGGGTACATGGCTGTTTCGCTGGTCGGTCTGAGCGCGAGCTTGACCTCGAGGGGCGTCTTTCCGCCGTGGGTAACCCAGTAGACTTCATCCTCGAAGTTCCTGATGTGCTCGCTCTCTTTGCTGAGCAAGTAATCTGGTATTAGCAATGGGAAGAGCACTTCTTCATGTCCCGTCTTTTCGAGCTCATCCCTGATTATCCTCAGGACCTCCCTCCTAATCTTGTACCCAAAGGGCATCCATACCCCAGTCCCCTTCACCGGGTACCTGGTGTCGTATATCGGGACTTCTGCTATGACCTTGTGAAACCACTCGCTGTAGTCCTGGCTCCAGGATTTCCTCTCCGGGTTCGTCATGCTGATCAACCATCTTCAGATGTAATCTTCTAGGTTGAGTCTCTTCCTAAAAAATCTCTCCTTGCCGTCTGATGCCCCATCTGTTCCGCCACAATTCCTCGGCTTGCCGTATACTCCATCATAGCCTGGCTCGACTTCGATTCTGTTCTCACGGTTAAGCCTGATCGCTTCTGCTATCGCATCCCCGTGCTTCTCAATTATCGACTCGACAGGCACCTCGAGCAGTATGCTTATCTCTGCACCGAAGGAATTTATCATCTTCCAATACTCTGCCTCGACTTCGGAGGACGACGGATTTTTCCTTAGCGCAACAGCGATAGTGTCGAT
>JASFYK010000077.1 GCA_030055545.1 Thermoproteota archaeon
GGGCTGACTATGTTCTTGTTGACACGCCGGGTCAGATGGAGATCTTTGCCTACAGAAGCGCTGGTAGGGGGATAGCCAGCGCCCTCTCCGACGGGAACTACTGCACAGTTTTCCTAGCAGACTCGATCTTCCTAAACAGACCGTCCGACTTTGTCTCGATACTCCTGCTCTCTTACTCGGTACAGGCGCGATTCCACGCGCCCCAAATAAACTGCATCTCAAAGTGCGATCTGCTCCCGAGCGAGATCTATGAGAGGGGGCGCCTCTGGACCGAGGACCCAGAGTTCCTGAAGGACGACTTCATGTCGGAGCAGATCGATCTACACATCGAGATCTCGGAGCGCGTCCTAGAGGCGTTGCTTGAGATGGGGGTTTTAGGAGAGTTTATATTTACCTCCTCGAATACAGGAGAAGGGCTTGACGATCTGTATGCACAGATACAGCGGATTCACTCCGGTGGAGAGGATCAATAGGCAACATGGTGATTAATGGATGGAGAATCGGACACTTGAGGCCGGTCCAACAACAAGACAGCTACAGGCAATCCAACAGCAAATCGAGGATTACTACCAGCGACTTAATGCCCTGAGGGACAGGAAGAACGCTCTCCTGACCAAGCTGAGCGATCTTCAAGAACTCGCATTGAACGCAAAGTCAGAGAGGGATGAGAAGAACCGGTTCATCTCTGAGAAGAAGCAGGTTAGGGAGCAGCTCCACAAGGAGAAGGCGGAGATCTCGGAGAAGATCAAGGCATTGGTCGAGAAAAAGAGGGCGCTGCTCGAAAGCGCGCCGGGATCAGAGGCCAGCCTCGTTAAACGGTACAAAGAGCTGACCTGGAAATACCAGACGAGCAGCCTTACTATCGAGGAAGACCGGAAGCTCGTGCAAGAGATAACAGAAATCGAGAAGAAGCTTGTCCATTTCAAGAAAGTCAAGGATGTGGACCAGGAGATTTCAATCCTGCGAACCAAATTCAACGAACTCAAAGACAAAGCCAATGCAGTACACCAGGAAGTGCTCGCTCTTGCGGAGGAGTCAAAAAAGAGCCACGAGAAGCTCATAGCCGCCCACGAGGAGGGAGCCAAAGTAATCGAGGAACTGAACTCCGTAAGGGCGGAAATGAACACGATCTGGGAAACCATAAAGGAATCAAAAATCAAGCTCTCAGACGCGAGGACAAAGTATGAGATCGCAAAGACAGTGCAGCTGCAGCGCAAGGCACAGGAGCTTGCGGAAAGGGCCAAGCTACTCCTTTCCAAGAGATCTGAACTTGTTGCCAGAGCAAACGAGAAACTGAAGAAAGGCGAGCGCCTGACGTTTGAGGAGTATGCGGCGCTTCTCGAGGACAGGGAAACTAACAGCAGCAACTAACCCTTTCTTTTCTAGATATTTTAAAGTCAAGCATTTTCCTAAATTCTGTTGCGTTTGCAAGGCATATCTCGGCCAACCTAGCTTTTTGGCGCTGAGAGAGGGCAGCGGCACAAAGACACTTTTAAGCATTTCTGTTTCATGTGGAAACGTTTTAAATATCGACCCTCCTATGATACCTAACTAGTGGAATTAATGAGCCTCAAGGGCAAGAGGATACTCGTCCTCAGCGTCGACAAGGATGACGATGTTGGTCGTGTCACAGGAGCGAAGACTCCTGTAGTCGGCAGGGAAGATGTCTCCTCCGTGGCAACCCTTTTCGCCGTGAAGAGCCCCGAGGACTCAGACGTCAATTCCATATTTGCGGCGATCAATACTTACGACTCGATTCTTAGCGAGGGGTACGAATGCGAAGTCGCCGTGATAGCCGGATCTGCTGAAGGGGGATTCAAGGCCGACCTGAAGATAAGCCGTGAGCTGGAGGAGGTACTCAAACGCTTCGACGCCGATGGCGTGGTATTCGTAAGCGACGGGGCAGCAGATGAACAGGTCATCCCGACCATCCAGTCGAGGATACCTATAATCTCGGTCAAGAGGATATTCGTCCAGCAGGAGAAGAGCGTTGAAGAGACATACGTCCTGCTGTACAGGTACCTCAAGAAGCTCTCAGAGCCGCAGCACTCGAAGCTCGGACTGGGAGTGCCGGGCGCAATACTCATCGTCACGACCCTGCTCTACTTCCTGGACCTAATAAACTATGCCCTAATCACTTTGGGCGTGGTTGTTGGGGCAATACTGCTGGTTAAGGGTTTCCGGATAGACAGTGCGCTGAAGCAGGTCTGGTCTGAGTCACCCATCCGTTTCATAACAACAGTCATCGCCGGCATAATTGCCTCCGTTGCCATCTACCAGGGCTTCAGCCTGGCAATCATGAGTGTGACCCTCCCAGACCAGCTGGCGTTTTTCATAAGTCTAGTCCTCTCAAACACGATTGACCTCCTGGTCATAGGCATAGCGATCTTCTTGGGTGGCAAAGCAGTGGTCAAGTACTTGGAAGGGGCGCCTAAGCTCTGGCACGAGATCGTCGGTTTAGTGTCCCTCATCTTCATAAGGCAAGTGACATTGGACGCTTCCTCAATCATCGCAAACCCGGCCAGCGGAGCCACTCCGCTTATTCTCTCAGCGGGTCTTGGTGTTCTCGTGTGCACTCTACTAGCGGTGGTATTCACCGTCCCGACAAGGCTGAAGAAGTCGGGCGACTCAGCAAGGGTTTAGTCATAGGGATTCTCCGGCATTGACTTTGGGCGTTTTCAGTGAAATTGAGGCAGCCGGCTTGTTCTGGCACTCCCTCGGGCGGATTTTTGCGCTGATTGGGGCGTCATTAGAAAGAGGCATCCTCCTGCTTGTCACTGGAGTTCCGACACTCCGATCGATTACGCCCCCTCCCCGGACAACTGTTTATGAAAGACCCTTCCCTTCAAAGATCCAAGACGAGCCTCCCTTCCAAGACAATGCCTGAAGATGGATCTCTGAACTTTACGGTTAATGATTGGGATCCGGTCGGTATCAGGGCAGCAAAGGTGTATGCGCCTGTCTTGAAGACGGGGATCATGGTCCCTCCCTCTCCGATCATGACGACTGGCACAGACTCACGCATGAGCCCCCCGTCCTCATAAATCCTGAACGTAAAAGCCATCTTGTTTAGGACCCCTATCGTCCCGCTGGTCTGTCGTTCGACCGAAAGGAGCTGGACTTCAACCCTGTATCTGTACCCCGTCGTTGATACTTCGTAGAAGATCGTATCGGTGGTCGTAAGATCGGGAAGATTCAGTGCACTCTCGAGGACGTACTTGGCACCCTGCTTGAGTGTGGTGTGCACTGCGGCTGTAGGCCTGAAGACTGAGATCGCATCTATTTCTGTGGGCAGAGAAACGAGCACCTGTCCGGTATGCCCTGCGTAGAGGACTGCATCAGAACCCCCACTCGTGGATACCACTTTCCAGCCCTGTTGCAGTCCTGTTATCAACACACCTGACCAGTTGCCACCCGTTGATGCTTTCAAGAGCGAACATGCGCCCTGGTCGCCGCAAGTGAGGGCGAGCGTGTCCCCGCTGTAAATTACGCCTGAGTACTGCGCGGTGGGTCTTGAATTTGAACTAGTGACTAAGGCGGTTCCTGTTAATGGTAGCTGCACTCCGGTCACGATTATCCCTGTGGCGCCCTCGGGGACGGTCGCATTGTAGACAGGGGATCCCTCGGATCCGAATAGCGTCACCACATCCCCTCCCGAAACCCCGGCAAATCTGAGCCCCTCTGAGTCCTGCCTCGTGGTCGAGACAAGCAATGGCATTCCCGAATCGGTCGCAGTGTATGTGATCGTGGTGTTGGCGTAGAATGTCCCCGTCCTCGCTGCCCGCTGGTAGGCGTTCCCGCTCAGGATGCCTATCTCCGCGGGGAGGTTTGTGCGGACGTAATCCCACCCTCC
>JASFYK010000078.1 GCA_030055545.1 Thermoproteota archaeon
TCGTGAGCTTGTTCGGGAGTATTGCCCTCTCTTCCAAGTCCACCTGGCTGAGCTCCAGGTCGAGTACCTCGGAGCGCCTCCTCCCGCTCGTAGCGTACATCAGGAACAAGGCCCTCTCTCTTTCCGTGTCAAGCTCGTAGAAGAACTCCCTAAGCTCCTTCTTGGAGTAGAGCCTGGGAGGGAGCGATTCCGCCCTGCAGAACCGGAAGGTCCTCATGACTTCTGGCCTGCCCAAATAGTCGCGGAAATAGACCCTCAAGGACTTGAGATAGTTGTTGTAGGTGAACGGGTTCTCTACCCGATCCAGGAAGTCGCGGATCCTGGAAACAGTCAGATTGTCACCGCAGAACTCCAGGACCTGCCTGATGCAGATCTTATGCCTCCTGACAGACTCCGGCCTGAGCCTCAGGTCCACCCTGCAGAACTTCTCGAACTCCTCGAGTTGTACCGTACAGTTGGAATCTTGCTGTACCGTACAGTTTCCCGTTTGTTTAAAAAACTCTTTTCTTGGTAAAGCTTCTTTTCTTTGAGAAAAGAAGGTTTGATGGCGGGCCCGCTGGGATTCGAACCCAGGTCCTGTGGCTCCGAAGGCCACCGCCATGATCCGGACTAGGCCACGGGCCCCCCTTAAGGGTTTGACCCTGGTAGAATTAAGGGTTACGGGGGGGGTGATTGAAGTCCACGGTTCGCCCAGAGGGTACAGGTCGTATCCAGAGAGTAAATCAAAGTGAAAGGGAATGAGACACCGAGGATGACCACATGAGCGCGGGCGACTAAAGGTCGACCTGCAAATCAAAGTTCGTTTCGTTGCCGGGATTACTCGCCCAATATTTTATCTTTCAACCCAGCTATCAATAGTAATTCCCTTTTGCACGTTCATTTCGCGTTTACACCAATCGCAAAACCCGCTATAGTGGTCAAAGCGGTGATTATTGCGCTCGAGAAGGTCTGGTAATCCTTACCCAGGTACAAGCTGTACAGCAGAGCCCCCCAATATGCTGACTACGTGTATGTACAGGTACAAGACATTTCGGTCTAGCACAAACTCCGTTGAGACTATCGGGGTCACTGGTTCAGACAATCCTATGCCACCTCCTCCCACTTCAAAAGATGACCGTTTCGGCACCGCGTATCCCCCAACCTGACTTCCGCCTTACAAATCAGGCACCTATAGACTCGTCTTTCGACGCGAAGCAAAACCCCACCCCAGCGATGCTCCACGAGTCGAGTAACAAACCATTGTCATGCTAAAACGAATTGATCATGCATTGTCAGTATGGTCAGAGCTTTGATTTAGAACAAAATTTAATATTGACTGCCCACTTCTCTGATCAAAGAAGGTGCATTAATGTCGGATAGAGAAGCCCCCTCACGCAGCCTCATGTTGCCATCGGAGGGGGAACTTGTAGGGGTCGTCACCCAGCTGCTGGGTTTCGACAGGGTAAAGGTAAAGTGTTCAGACGGCAAGGTTAGGATCTGCAGGATCCCAGGAAAGATGAAGAAGAAGATATGGCTAAGGCTCAACGACGTGGTGCTGGTTGCCCCTTGGGACTTCCAGTCAGACCAGAAGGGAGACATAGTCTGGAGATACGACCGCGGGGACATGAGGGAGCTGAAGGCCAAGGGATACCTAGACATGCTCGTCTGAAATGCCCCCTGCTTTTAGAAAGCCTTTTATCATTATCGGCATCAATTATCTAGTGGTTTTTAGGCGATATTTTTGGGCGAGGACTACGATGCAATTGCGAGAAGGGAGGAGCTCAGGGTAGACCGGATCAGGTCGAAGAGGACGAAGGACGAGGACCTTTTCAAGACGGTCGAGGAGGTCTTCGACGTAAAGACCGTTATGGCCCTATACCAGATGATAAACAACGGTCCGATCGACAGGGTATTCGGCGCCGTTAAGGCAGGGAAGGAGTCGAGGGTCTACTGGGCGAAGGGCAAGTCAGGCGAAGACCTCGCTGTGAAGATATACCTGACCTCATCGATGGAGTTCAAGAAGTCAATAAGGCAGTACATACAAGGTGACCCGAGGTTCAAGGACAGCAGGGACTACCGGAAGCTGATCTACACCTGGGCCCAAAAGGAGTTCAAGAACCTATCCCAAGCCTATGGCGCAGGGGTGCGGGTGCCCAGGCCCATCCACGTCTCTCAGAACATTCTCGTGATGGAATTCATCGGAAAAGGCGGCGAGCCCGCGCCGACGCTGAAGAACATCGGTGACGACGAAATCAGCAGCCAGATATATGATGATGTCATGGGCCTGCTCGACAGGCTTTATAGGGACGCAGGGCTTGTGCATGCGGACCTCAGCGAGTACAATGTGATGGTCCATGAGGGCAGGGCATACCTCATTGATCTTGGCCAAGCAGTGCTCAAGACGCACCCCATGGCAGATGTCTTCCTGAGCAGAGACGTTGCAAATCTTATAAGATTCTTTGAGAAGAAGGGTCTGAATCCACCTGACCCGGAGAGTGTCATAAAATGGCTGAAGCGGCAATGAGTAGGATATACATGAAGATACCCGTCGAGAGGACAGGGGTCCTCATAGGCGAGAGCGGGGGGACAAAGTCCGAGGTTGAAAAGGGAACGGGCACGAAGATCACCGTGGACGGGAAGAGCGGCGAGGTAGTGATCGAGACCGAGGCTGGCAAGGGCGACCCCTCCGGGATCCTCAAGGCGAGGGACATAATCACCGCGATCGGCAGGGGCTTCAGCCCGCAGAGGGCGTTCAGGCTCTTCACAGACGGGCAGATGATCGAGGTCGTTGACCTGAAGGAAGCCCTGGGGGACTCGAGGAACCAGCTCCTAAGGGTCAAGGGTAGGATCATAGGCGAGAACGGCAAGACCAGGAGGATCATCGAGAAGCTCACAGGGACTGCGGTCTCGGTATACGGGCACACCGTCTCGGTAATCGGCGAGTACGACGAGATACTCGTTGCGAAGGAGGCGATAGCGATGCTTGTTAAGGGCGCGATGCACGGTGCGGTGTATAAGTACCTGAACAGCGCACACCTAGAACTCAAGAAAAAAAGGCTCTCGCTCTGGGAAAAGAAACCAGAACTCAAGGAGGGACTGAGAAAGGGGGAGGGCGAGTCTGTGCAAGCGACGGAGGGGGAACGAGGAGAAGGAGAATATTGAAAGGGAGGCTGAGGGGTGTCTAGGGAGAAGTTCCAGTCAATCTCTGCGGCTGATTTCTTCTATAGGAACAGGGAGATAGCTGGCTTCGACAACCCCGTCAGGGCGACCTACACGATAATCAGGGAGCTCGTCGAGAACGCGCTGGACGCCTGCGAGCAGTACAGCATACCGCCTGACGTGAGGACCAAGCTGATCGACGAAGGGAATTCCATATACAGGATAAGGGTCGAGGACAACGGGATAGGCGTACCCTACGATCAGGTCCCATACGCATTCGGGCAGATCCTCTTCGGCTCTAAGTACATGCTTAGGCAGAGCAGGGGCATCTTCGGGCTTGGGGGCAAGATGGCCGTCCTGTACGGGCAGATCACCGCCCACAGCTCGGTAAAGGTCCTATCCAGCACAGGGGGGTTCGAGAAATACTTCTACGAGCTCAACATAAACGTCCAGGAGAACAAGCCAATCATAAGGAAGAAGGAGGTGACCCCGAACCCCGGCAGGTGGCGCGGGACAATAATAGAATTCAGCTTCGAGGGGGATTACGTGAGGGCTAAGCCGAAGGTCGTTGAGTACTTCCGGCAGACATCGATCCTCCTACCCTACGCGAACATACTCTACATCGACCCCGACGGCACGCTCTACAGGTTCGACAAGATAACCGAGGAGATGCCGAAGCCCGCGGAGACGGTCAAGCCCC
>JASFYK010000079.1 GCA_030055545.1 Thermoproteota archaeon
GAGGTCTACGGGATCCCGGTTGAGATGTTCGACCACTGTGGCAGGAAGTTCATCCTCCCAAGGCTCTGACCGCTTTTCAGCCACACGTCCTGATGTTCAGCCCGTTTAGGAAAATGCCGAGATATCGTTCTCGAATATTCGAAGTTTCGAAGACAGCGCGATATCCAAAAAAAGATAAGCCACCAGAAGATAAAATCAATTGTTTGTTCTCCGCATGAACAAATCACACGGCGTGGATGCTCATATGGTCACCGAGAAGCGTAAGACTTTCGTAGCGCGCGAGGACCTGCTCAGGACAATCAGCGAGATTGCCAGGGAGAATGGCAAGAGCCTGTACGAGACCGTGAACGAGATCTTCGAGTCAGCAATCTTGTTCCAAAAGACTGGCTTGAAGATGGATAAGGCACTCGAGGACTGCGGGAAGATGAGGGCTGCAAGGGAGGCTGGTTACATCCTCTGCCTCGAGAACCTGTGGTCGGAGATCAACGAGGTCGCCTACAGCGCGTCCCGCGCCGACGCCTCCTCTGCCTGGAGGAATGCCGGCTTATGGTTCGGGAAGAAGCATGTTGCGGGTCAGCCTGATGGATGCCTCGCCTCCATGAAGAAGGAGCTCGAATCCTCTCTCTGGAACGTCTCCGAATTCTCGATGAAATGGGATGCGCAAGGGGAAAGGGTAGAGATAGACGTGATCGCACCGCGTTTCTCAAGGAACCAATCCGAGCTCTTCGCCTCCTTCTTCGAGGGCATGCTATCGGCAATCGGGCTTTGCGTGAACCACAGGGAATCTGGGTGCGGCTTCATTAGGGTGGTGGGGAGGCGCCAGGCGGAGCAAAAGCGGGGGGATGCCATTGAAAAGCCCTGAGAAGCGGGGAAAGAAGCTGGTCTACATCTCGGAGGGCATCTTGGATGAGGTCGCTGAGATCTCGAAGAGGAAGGGCGAGTCGATCACTAAGTACATAGAGGACCTGCTGGAGCAAGCCGTGAGGATAGACCGCCTCGGCTTCCGCTCCGAGGAGCTCGCCGACCTTTTGGAGGTCATCCATGTGCAGCGCATACTCGGCGCAAATTTTGTTCCGCTTGACGTTGCCAATTCGGTCATTGAAGACGGATCCGAAGGCGGTCTGGGGGAGAAGTGGTACGAGAGCGGCAAGCTCTACGGCCGTTACATCAGGGAGCGGTTCAGGGATCCGGTTGGCGTGCTGAAGCTGATGCTCCAAGTTATGAGGTGGGACCTCAACGAGGTTGCCGCCATACAGGACGGGCAGTCCGTCACGGTCAGATGCGTTTCAACAAGCCTGACTAAGCCTGGGGCATTCAGCCTTTCCAAGTTCGTCGAGGGCGCAATGCACGGCATGGGCTACCGCACCGAGAAGATCGAGCCAATGAAGGGCATAGTTATCGGCTCTTTCAGGCTAGGATAGCCTTGCATGTGCACATTTTATTAAGCATTTGACATTTTGTATACATATTCAGGTATATACCGTTTGGAGTTCACATAAGCTATATATATAATCACCATGATACTTTTCCTCACGAAAAATTAGGTGAATGAGAAATGGACGCAAAAAAGATTTTTAGTGTATCTATAGTTGCTATTCTATTGCTTCCGGCGATTTTCGCTGCATTCCCGCTAGTCGCTGCCACCATCACAGAGAGGCCTGTGGTCTATTACCAGGATGCTACCGCAGACCCCTTATCAGTTGCTGCAGGCGCCAATGTAAGCATATATTTAGGGAACATGACAATCACCGGCGGTCAGGTTTGGCTATGGCTATCGAGGACAGGTAGCGCTGATGCAAACATAGCCGCGGGTGACAGGTGGTATGCCGGACCATTCTATGTTGGAGACATATTCGACGGACCAAAAGAATACACTTTCGTGCCTGGTGCAAGTAACTATTACGTTCCTGCGCCTTTTGCCATGGAAGGTAGGAACTACACCTACACAGTCGGAGGCGGCTGGATAAACGGCACAATACCATATATGGTTCAGGGTGGCGTTAACTACTGGCTGAAGGTCACCGACGTGGACCCCGTGACCACGCCCTCCGTGCCGTCCTCTGATGTGGGCGTCTCGACCAACAGGATCGCATTCACTGGCGGCTTCTTCATGACCCCCACCGAGGGCGCGCCCAATACTCCTGTGACCGTTTCGGGCTATGCAGTCCCGGCTACCGCGACCTACAACATCACCCAGAACGATATATTCGTAGCTAACGTATCAGTCCAGACCCATGATGAATCTGGCTGGATATGGACAGGCTTCTCCTACACGTTCCCCATAGTTGACCTCAAGAACAAGCTCCTGTGCGAGGAAGAGTACATGGAGGAGCCCTACGAGACTGTGACGGTTAACGTGATCAATACAAGCGGCGCTACCGTGGCAACGTTCGAGTTCGACGAGTACTACAGGCAGGTCTGGATCGACTATGATGCATGGCACTGCATTACTAGTGACTTTTCATATATGATTACGTACCATGGCTGCGAATACGGCTGTGACTATGTATGCGGAATTGTCTTCTACACGGGTGAGGACTACAACGTGACCCTCAAGTGGTTCCCGTACATGGGTTCTGCTTCGATCTACCTCAACTCGACCCTCGTGGCTTCCAACATTGCCCTTGATGAGGACGGATCCGTTGGCAACTACACCATTACGATCCCATACATGCCGTCTGGCACTTACTACTTCAAGGTGATCGACAACAACAATGTGCAGTACAACTTCACCGTGTGCGTAGTCCAGGTGCCGACGATCACGTTCGACCCGAACAAGGGCGGATGCGGCGATCAGGTGAAGCTCAAGTTCGTCAACATGGCTGACTACGTCGGCGAGTACGTCACCGTCTGGTTCGACTTTACGCCTGCCTGCCTTAGCTCCTTAAACGAAGACGGCAATGGTAATGAAGACGGCATTGATGATGATCTCGTGATGCTTGCGAACTTCACTGTTCCGAGCTCCAGCTTCGAGATCACCGTGACAGTGCCGCACTCTGCTGGAGGCTACCGCTATGTCTTCCTCGGCGACATCAACGGCACACCCTTAGTAATAGAACAGACCAACGAGTGGATCGACACTAAGTTCCTGGTGACACCGAAGGTCTGGGTTGACCCGGCCTCGTTCAACAACGACGGCTTGACCTTCTGGGTATACGGTTGCGGATTTCTCGTGAATGAATGCGGCGATTGCTGCTATGATCGTGATGAGTATTATGGTGGTGATTGCTGCTGTATATCGGATTTGGTCGATCCGGAGATGGATCCTTACGTGAAATACTACGTAGCGGTTGACAACCAATACATCGCACTCGCCGGTGGCTACGGTCGGGTCACTGCGAACTACACAGGTGACATTGCAATCCAGTTCGTGAAGGCAGGATTCAGGCCGGGCACTCACGTTGTATCGTTCTACAATGACTACGGAACAGTCGCTGGCAACTTCCCGCTCTACGCGTACGGCACATTCACGGTTGGAACGACTGGTGACCTTGTCATTGACATGATCAACGCCAAGCTCGTCTCGATCGAGGACGACATTGCAACAGTCCAGACTGAGCTGGGCAC
>JASFYK010000007.1 GCA_030055545.1 Thermoproteota archaeon
CTACCGAGATCGATCTCAAGAGGCGGCACGCCACGATTGAGTGACGCGCCTCCATTTCCAACGCGGGGCTCGCGAGATGCTGGCTCGTCGGCCATTTTCTTCCGCCCCTAGGTCTGGTTTAAGAAACTTTTAAAAACCAGCTTGCGTTTCGCCTTTTGTAGCGAGGCGTGTAAATTGCCTAAGTATAAACAGACTGAAGAAATCATAAAACTCATGAGCAATAAGCTCAACGTCAGGAACATCGGTACCCTTGCGCACGTAGACCATGGGAAGACGACTCTCTCGGACAGCCTGCTGGCAGGCGCGGGTCTAATTTCCCAGAAGATCGCTGCGCAGGCTCTTGCGCTCGATTATGTTGAGATCGAGCAGCTAAGGCAGATGACCGTCAAGGCTGCAAACGTAAGCCTTCTGCACGAGAAGAATGACCAGAGCTACGTCATCAACTTGGTCGACACCCCTGGGCACGTTGACTTCACGGGGCACGTCACCAGGTCCCTCAGGGTAATGGACGGAGGGATAGTCGTCGTCGACAGCGTCGAGGGAGTGATGACCCAGACAGAGACCGTCCTTAGACAAGCAATGGACGAGAAGGTCAGGCCGCTGCTTTATGTGAACAAGGTGGACCGGCTTATAAAAGAGCTCAGGCTGAGCCCCCAGGAGATCCTAGAGAGGCTACTCAAGATCATACGCGACTTCAACGCGCTTCTTGAAACATACGCCGATCCGGAATTCAAGGACAAGTGGAAGGTGAACCCCGACAAGGGCCAGGTCGCATTCGGATCAGCCCTCCACAAGTGGGGCTTCACGCTCCCGATCATAAAGGCCAAGGGGATGAAATTCTCAGACGTGATAGATGCCTACAATAAGGGTGACATAGAGCGCCTTCAGAAGGAGTTCCCGCTGCACATCGCAATCTTGGACATGGCTGTCGACCATGTACCCAACCCAGTCGAGGCGCAGAAGTACAGGATCCCCAAGATCTGGAGGGGCGACATAAACTCGCCCATAGGGCAGGCAATGCTCAACTGCGACGAGAACGGCCCTCTTGTGATCTGCGTCAACAAGGTCATTGTAGATCCGCACGCAGGCCCGGTTGTGACTGGCAGGATATTCTCCGGGACAATACACGAGGGGGAGCAGCTCTACGGCCTCATGTCCAAGACCGAAGGTAGGGTGCAGCAGGTCAGCCTCTACATGGGTCCATACCGAGAGATCTGCCCTGAGATGGCCTCCGGCAACATCGTTGCGCTTCTCGGCCTTGACAATGCGCGCGCAGGCGAGACCCTCGTGAGGCCTGCTGACAAGGATGCGATGTTCCCGTTCGAGAAGATGAAGTACATAAGCGACCCGGTCGTGACTGTGGCGATCGAGCCGAAGTACAGCAGGGACCTCCCGAAGCTGATCGACGCGCTCCACAAGATGGCAATCGAGGATCCGACGCTCTCAGTAAAGATCAACCAGGAAACTGGCGAGTACCTCATCGCAGGCATGGGCAGCCTCCACCTCGAGATCGCCCTGTGGGATTTGAAGCAGAGGACAGGCGGAATAGAGATAACCACCACACCTCCGATCGTCGTGTACAGGGAGAGCCTCACCGGTGCAGGCGGTCCGTTCGAAGGCAAGTCCCCGAACAAGCATAACCGCCTCTACCTGAAGGTCGAGCCGCTCAACCAGGAGACGATCGATCTGATACAGCAGGGCATCATATACGAGGACATGGATACCAAGGAAAGGGTCAGGATCCTGAGGGAAAAGGCAGGCTGGGACAACGAGGAGGCGAAGGGCATATGGGCGATCGACAGCTATGTGAATGTCTTGGTCGATGCCACCAAGGGTCTGCAGTACATCCGGGAGATCAAGGACACCATAATCCAGGCTTTCCGCCTCGACGTCTCAGAGGGTCCACTAGCGAGGGAGCCGATAAGGGGCCTCAAGGTACTGCTTGTCGACGCGAACGTCCACGAAGACCCCGCACACAGGGGGCCTGGCCAGATAATGCCTGCGATGCGGGATGCAATGTTCTGCGGTTTCCTCTCGTGCAACCCAATACTCCTCGAGCCAATCATCAAGCTCGACATGAAGGTTCCCCAGGACTTCTTGGGAGGAGTCACTCGAATCGTAGCTGGGAAGCGCGGCAAGATCATCAGCATGGATCAGGTCGGTCAGGTGATGCACCTCGTCTCGGAGATACCCGTGTCGGAGACATTCGACCTGTCAGACCAGCTCAGGAGCGCGACCGCTGGCAAGGCATTCTGGGGCACGGAATTCGCAAGGTGGTCGCCCGTGCCGTCGAGCCTACTCGCCGACACGATAAAGAAGATCCGGGAAAGGAAGGGCCTGTCGCCGAATCCGCCCACGCCGCAGGAATTCATGTCGATGTGAGGCAGCACCTCTCCCTTTTTTCCATTTATTTTTGTTTTCGGCTCCGAACGAAGATTTTTTAAATTAGACCAAGCTAAATGGTGAGAGCAGAGCGGCCGTGGTCTAGTCCGGTCTAGGATAGAAGCTTCCCAAGCTTCGGATCCCGGGTTCAAATCCCGGCGGCCGCACTCAACCTTTTAATTAATAGGTAGATGTACCATTCGATCGCCTGGGTTTGCAAAATTATGTTTAAATAATTCGATGAGGATTTTAACATGGTTCTGGGACGCTGAGATTCTACGCTGATGATGTTCTAAACCAGGACCGCAAGCGCCGAGGAGGGGCGCGATGATAGAAATTCCCAAAGGACAGGGGTGGATCCATTATATGCAGGCGGCCGAAGGGGATCTGAAGCTGGCGTTGAAGTGTCTCATAATGGCACTGGCCATCTTTGGGGCCTCTTTGATATTCATAGTCGCCCTGCTGCTCTTCATAAAATGGCTCTTCCCCGGTCTGTGAGCTAGTGCTCAGATGATGCCTAGGGCCCTCTCTAGCTCATGCGATACTATTGATCCAACGATCCAGGCGTCCAGAGGCTTCTTATAAACCGAGATCTGCTCGTCCGCAATAGAGAGGTCTTTGAACTCCCCCCTCTGGAATCCCCCTATCACCAGCACTGGGTTCTCTTGCTTCACGAGTTCAGAGAAGTACCTTTCGAGCTTGACTTTCCTGCCGTTCTCTGTGAGGAATACAACTTTGCTGTGTTCGATTCCATTGACCAAGTCCTCGATACTGCCCTTCTTCAACAGCATGAGAGGCTTACCTTTGGGCGGAACCCTACCAACCGAAAACAGCTGTTCCACTAGCCCCACGAACCTGGTGTAGTTCCTTGGCATGTTTATTTCTGGAGAGACCCAGATAACAAAATTGTTTACCGTGTGGACATAGACCTGGAGTAGACTCTCCTTGTTAAGGGGCCTCTCCAGCAAGTCGAGAAGCGTCAGGAATGTGATGTCGGGTCTCCCTCTCCTCTCCCAGTCCTTGAGTCCCTTCATCGCCGCATAGTGGAACGAGATGTCCAGAAGCGTCTCCTCCGGCTTCTTCCCTTTCCTCTCTGCGAGCCTGGTGACCGATGGGTGGCTGGCTATCTCCCTCGGGACAGTCTCGAGCGCAGCCTCCCCAATAATCACTGTTATCACTGTTGGAGCCTCCAAGCCCGTTCAGAGAGTCCTGTCATCATACTAATAAAGATGTGCGGGCATTTTTCTTTTATCCACTCCGGGGGTTTGCCTACGTGAAACTCAACAGGACCCACGTCCGCGATCTCGCGAGGCAGAGGATAGAGCGCCTCTTCTCACTTGCAAACCAGGCCGTCAAATCTGACCCCCGATTGGCCAACCGGTATGTTTCGATTGCGCTTAAGATCTCCATGCGCACCCGGGTCCGGATACCTCGAGAGCTCAAGCGGACCGTCTGCAGGAAATGCAAGGCATTCCTCTACCCCGGCATAACCTCCAGGGTGAGGGTCCGGACACGCAGGTCGCCCCACGTCTCGGTAACGTGCCTGAACTGCGGTACCGTGCGGCGCTACCTCTTGAAGCGGGATTATTGATTTTCAACCTCCGGTAAAAAGGTTTATATTACTCGCTGATGACTCAATCAGGTCTGAAGTACGAAGGCCTTGAAAAATAGCGTTAGCTTCATGCTAATTCTATCGTCTTTGTAGCTCCGGAACAGATAAAGAGTTGATGTGTTACGAAATTCGAAGAAATGGGAATTCAAGACGAGATATTAATGTCAATAGGGGCGATGGGCCTGAAAGAGCCGACCCGGATCCAGTCTGAGGCGATCCCCCTCATAAAAGGCGGGTATGATGTTATTGGGCAGTCCGAGACTGGCTCTGGTAAGACCGCTGCCTTTGGGATACCGCTAGTAGAAAAGGTGGTTAAAGGGAAGCCCGGTCAGGCGCTAATCCTCCTGCCAACTAGGGAGCTAGCCCTCCAGATCAGCGAGTCGCTCGCTAAGTACTCTGCTGCGAAGGGTCTGCGCGTGGTCTGCGTCTACGGAGGAGCTGCTATGGGCCCGCAGATCTCAGGTCTAAGGCACTCTGAGATAATCGTGGGGACCCCCGGGAGGGTGCTCGACCTGATGGGTCAGGGGCACCTTCGGACGGCTAACGTCCACACCTTTGTCCTCGACGAAGCCGACAAGATGGTCGACATGGGCTTCATTGATGATGTGGCGGAGATCGCGGAGCACCTTCCTGAGGAGAGGCAGACGCTCCTATTCGCCGCAACTATGCCCGAAGGGCTTGAAGAGGTTATAGCGAGGTTCACGAGGGACCCGAAAAAGATCAGGACCGAGATAAAGGTTAAGGAAGACCTGCTGGAGCAGTACTACTGCAACGTTGAGAGGAAGATGCGCTTTTCCCTGTTGGTGCGCCTCTTCAAGGATGAGCTACCAAAGAATGCGATAGTCTTCTGCAATTCGAGGCGTGAGGTCGAGTCCCTAGCCAAGAACCTTAACAAGGTCGGGATTGCCGCGGTCGCCATACACGGCGGGCTGTCCCAGTCGAGGAGGGAGAGCGTGATCGACTCCTTCCACAGGGGGAAGATCAGTGTGCTGGTCGCGACAGATGTGGCCGCCAGGGGGCTGGACTTCAAGAACGTCTCTCATGTATTCAACTACAGCATACCTAAAAACTCTGAAGATTACGTAAACAGGATTGGCAGGACTGCAAGGGCAGGGGAGCGAGGCAAGGCGATATCCCTCCTGACAACCGAGGACTATGGATTCTTCAGGCGGATAGTCAATCTCTACGAGTTCAGTGTCCAAGAAATCGAGTACGGCGATCTAGAGCGCCTTCCATTTATGACCTCGACTAGTAACAACAGGGAACGCCGAGAGAGGTACCATCCAAGGGGGCCAAGAAGGGAGAACCGAGATTTCGGTGCCAGGCCTTCGGGCTTCAGCAACGGGTACCAGGGCTTCATGCACAGGTAAGCCTGAAAGAGAGGTCGAGGAGGAGCGGAGGAGCTTCAATCAGCAACGGGTACCAGGGCTTCATGCACAGGTAAGCCCGTCCAATATTTTTTATCTTTCAGGCATTGCCTCGGGTTGCATCGACCAATTTTTCCAAGAATTCTGAAACCTCTTCTTCGTCTCTGAGGTAATACTCCGCACTTGTCAGCTTGGGCACATATCCCACTATTACTCCTATGCCCATGTTTTTCAGGGTTTTAAATCCATCCTCATCCGTTAGGTCGTCGCCTATGAATATCGGGAGGTGCGTCTCCTCAGAGATCCCCTCGTGGGTCATTATCTCTGATATTGCAGTCCCTTTATTGGCGCCTGTGCCTGACAATTCTACCACCATCTTACCTTCCGATCTTCTGAGTAGTTGGTGCCTCGAAGCGATTTCGCCAAACAATTTGAGAAGATCCCCTATCCGGTCCGCCGCCACGCCCCTATAGTGCAATGCCACTCCAAAGCGTTTTCTCTCAACGATCGCCCCGCTGAAGTCCTTTGTCAAAAGGCGCAATTCAATCTCTGCAGCTTCTACCTCACTTTGGCATTCGTGAAATTCGTTAACGAGTTGCTTCCGTTCCCCGTTAGGGAATGCGATCTCGAGCCCGTGGCTTCCTGCATAGGCTATGCCTCCGATCCCGACACGACCCATCAGATCGCTAAGGTCCCTTCCGCTTATGACGCCGACTGGGAACCTCTTCCCTGCCTCCTCCAGAAGCCTTTTTGTCCTTTCAGAGAGGAATGCATCTGCCGGGTTTTGTACTATTGGCGTCAGCGTGCCGTCATAATCAACAAATAAAGCCGGCTTCCTACTTCTTAGAAGAGTGACCAATTCGTCAAAACGTCCGATCGCTGACTTCATCAATACCTACCTGCGAAAGAATGCTGGCTGCCAAGGTTCCAAGCTGATCTGAGCAGACATAGCATAATCCAGTTTAAAAAAATCAGAGCTTAAACTCTCTCTTCAATATCTCCAACGCAGTCTTTTTGTCAGGGACCTTCCCGGCTACTACCACTTTCTCATTTATCACTACCGCTGGTGTCGAAAGGATGTCGTACTTGTCTGCTTCAGGTGAGAGCGCAGATACGTGCGATATCTCAGCATCTAGCTTCAGCTCGGCAACAGCCTCTCTGAGAACCTTCTCAGTAGCCTTGCACCTCGCGCAGGGCGGTTCCCCTCCAAATACGAGTATCTTTGCCATGTCGGTCACAATTCAAATAGCCGAATATTTAGATATAAACTTAACCGCGCGCCCCGAGAAGGGTTCGATATGTACTAGCCCAAGATAAGCTCAAAATACAGTACTAAAACGCTTGCCGACAAGAACCCCAGCAGCCCAGCCATGTTCATTCCAGTCTGTTTCACCGTACTGAGTCCTCCAATCATGCAGGTCAGGCAGCTTGCAGCTGCTGTCGCAAACGGCAACGAGGAGAGAATTGCCAGCCTTGAAAGGTCAAAAGTGCCTGCTGAAAAGCCTGAATAGTGGAGTGAAGCCAATATGCCTGTGCCAGAGAGCGCCGCTGCCAGCGTGAGACACGAAGCCTTCTTCACACCCATCCTTGTCACTAAGTTCATCTTCTTCGCTGCCATGTCCGCCTCGTAGTCCGGGATCTCCACGGTCAATATGAAGTAAAGGCCGTAGAAGATCAGTGGAACTGAGAACAACCCGAACCATGCGTCCAACTGCCCAAAGACTACGAAGTACCCCATTCCAGGCATTATAAGGCCTGCAGCCAGGGCAGTCGCGACCTCGCCCAGACCTCGGTACGAAAGCCTCAGAGGTGGTGCTGAATAGAACCATCCCAAAAATCCGCCTGCTAATGCAAAAATAAGAAATGAAGCGCTAAATCCGTACACTACAGTAAATGCCAATGCTGCTGCAGCCGAAAGCAATAGCAATGACTGGGCTATTCGGAGCGCCACCCTTTCAAGTTCTTTATGCTCCAACAGGACCCCGCTCCCCCCCGAAAATAAGGTCCGACCCGAGCTCTGGTCGCTGTTCCTGTCGTGGTAATCGTTGCTGAAGGATACTGAGAGGTGTGCGAAGAAGAAAATCATGTACCCGAAGACCAGCCTGTCGGGCGGGCACGTAGCCCCTCGCAGCTGCGCGATGATAGCGCCCATTGTGTAAAGCAACGCACCGGGGACTAGGAAATGGGGTCTCGATAGCTTTAGGATGAGCCTAGTATTGCTCTTCGACCCTGTAGCTACTGCCACTTTTTCCACAAAGATACTTGAGGGCGTCTTGCTAATATTCTCTCCAGATGAAAATATCGATAGTTTCGAATTTGATAATATTTATATATCCGTCTTCGTTTCCATTACTCGGCGCAACTTTATGCCTCTAGAACAGATCGCCTTTTTGTTGAACGCTGGACTGCAAACTTTGATCGACTATGTAGGGCAACACACTGTGACATGCCTTGTCCCTGCTTTCTTTATTGCGGGAGCCATGAACTATTTCATCTCCAAGGATGTCGTAATCAGGTATCTAGGCTATTCGGCAAGGAGGTTGACGTCCTTCCCGCTAGCCACATTCTCAAGCATTGGTCTTGCGGTATGCTCGTGCACGGTCATCCCGATCGCTTCTGGGCTCTACAGGAGGGGGAGCAGCATTGGCCCTGCCTTTATATTCCTATGGACAGCGCCCGCCCTGAACATACTCACGATCACCTACAGCGGCGCTATCCTTGGAATAGAGATGACACTAGTTAGGATCCTCGCCGCGATATCCTCGTCCCTCATTATAGGTCTGGTCATGGTCACCGTATTCAGGAGAGAAGAGCGGGAAAGGTCGGAGAAGGAGAAGGCGAAGCCCCATGCCGCTATGACCGGGGCTGAGGTTCTGCACTCGAAAAACTCGCTGATACTCATACTGATGCTCGTGGCGACCCTCCTGCTCCCCAACTACCTTGGCGCCGGGAGGGCATATGTGGAGAAGTTGCTGATATTCCTCCCCCTCTTCGTCGCCTCAATGACTTTCGCTTACCTGAAATTCAGCAGGGACGAGATCCGCCAATGGTTCCAGGAGACCTGGTGGTTCGTTAAGAAGATCCTCCCTCTCTTGCTCATAGGCGTCTTCATAGTCGGCATAGTCGGTGCCCTAATCCCGCCCGAGTTTGTCCAACAGGTCTTGGGCGGCAACGGACTCCCGCAGACCTTCCTTGCAAACTTCATAGGGGCAGTTATGTACTTCTCCAGCATGACAGAGTCCCCATTCGTGAAAGTGATGATGGATCTAGGCATGGGCAAGGCCCCTGCTCTAGCCCTTCTCCTCACCGGCCCGGGAATGAGCCTACCGAGCATGCTGGCGATCATTCGTGTCTTCACGTTCAGGAAGGCCCTCGTCTACATCCTTACCACGATTGCAGTATCGACAACATCTGCGTTTATATTTGGTAACCTCCTCCTTTGATTTTTTTATTTAATTAAAAACCAATCGCTCCTCACAGTAAACTGACCAATAATGAATCATTCCGGACCCTCTCTCCATCCCACTCGATTTGAGTCCATCCAAGCATTCTCCATAGCTAGCATCAACCGTAACCAATAACGATGCGCAATGATCATGTTGCGATTTATCGCCCAGAAATCACCCAAATAAAAGAATTTATATAGCGATTCAAATTAACTTCAGAGGAATCAAAAAAGGAGAGGAATTCGATTGCCATTGGCTCAAGAAGTTCCAGCTGATCGGCTCATATCTGCGGTGGCTGATTACCTCAAGGCTAATGTTAAGGAGGTAGCCCCGCCATCATGGGCCACATTTGTAAAGACCGGGCCCCATGTCGAGCGCGTACCTGCCCAAACTGATTTCTGGTATCTGCGCTGCGCCTCCCTCCTCAGGAGGCTCTACGTCGAGAGCCCAGTAGGCGTGGAGCGGCTCAGGAGCCTTTACGGCGGCAGGGCGAAGAACGGTATGGCAAACGAGCACTTCGTCAAGTCCGGAGGTTCTTCGCTGAGGAAGGCGCTCCAGCAGCTTGAGAAGGCTGGGTTCGTGACCAAGCTGCCGAGCGGAGGGCGCGCGATAACCGACAGCGGAAGGTCAATACTCGACCGCATAGCGTACAAGCTACTTAAGGAAATTCAAAAGGACATGCCTGAGATGGGGAAATATCTGCCCGTAAAGCCACAGTGAGGTGTATCCCGTGTCTGGCTCTCCCGACGAAATCGACCTTATAAAACAGAGGAAGCTCGCCGAGATGAGGCGGCGTGCAGTCGAGGAGGAGCAGGCAGAGAGGATGCGACAGGAGGCCGAAGCCCAGAAGGCGAATATCCTCAGGGCAATCCTTACTCCTGAGGCAAGGAGCCGGCTGAACAACCTGAAGATGGTCAAGCCGGAGTTCGCTGAGCAGTTCGAGATCCAGCTGATCCAGCTTGCCAACGAGGGGCGCCTCCCAGTGCCGCTAACCGACGAGCACCTCAAGCAGATCCTTTCCCAGGTGCAGTCAAGAAAGAGAGAAATCAGGATAACTAGAATTTGAGGGATTGATATGGGAAGCAGAAAACAGACCAGTGCAAAGAAACGCCTTAACAAGGCAGGCAAGCAGAACAGCCCAGTCCCCCTGTGGGTTGTAGCCAAGACCCGAGGGAAGTTCAGGAGGCACCCAAAGATGAGGGACTGGCGAAGCCAAAAGCTTGACATCTAAGTTGATTTGGTGAGCAAAAATGAGCGATGCTGAAAAGGAACGGAAGGATGTCGAAGCCGCACCTCCTGCGCCCCCCGCAAAGAAAGAGGCGGAGGCAACAAAGGAGCAGAAAGCGGAGAAGGCTCCTGAGGTCGAAGAGGAGGAGAAGGTCGTTGAGGAGAAGCTGATTAATGTCAACCTAAGACACGCGTACCTCTCCTATGGCAGAAAGGCAACACCAAAGGCCGTCCGGCTCGTGAAGAAAGTTGCCTCTAAGGCTTTCAAGACCGAGGAGTCTGAGGTCAGGCTTTCATCCTCAGTAAACGAGTCGCTGTGGCGCAGGGGAAAGACAAAGACCGAAAGGAGAATCTCTCTGCGGGTACAGAAGCTCGAGAGCGGAGTTGTCAGGGTGCTAAAGGCGGAGGCCTAGCTCCCTTGTCGATCTCTCGGCTCTCCCTTTACGGGAACCCTAACATAGGTGCTTTCACCTTCTCGACCGACTCTTTTTTACTAGTACCGCCCGACATACCTGACGGGACGCTCAAAGAATTCTCTGAGACCTTGGGCGTTCCGGCTTACCGAACGACCGTCTCAGGAAGCGTCCTTCTGGGCATATTCACCATAGGTAATTCTAGGGGGATCATACTACCCGGTACTGCGACAGACACTGAAGTCCAGCAGATCGAGCAGATGACGTCCGTCCCTGTCGCGGTTTATGAGGGCAAGGTCAACGCCCTCGGTAATATGGTCCTCTTGGGCGAAAGCGCAGCCGTTGTCGGCCGCGGCGCAGACAAAAGACTTATGGATCTTATAAGGTCGCATTTGGGCGTTGAAGTATACGAGGGCAGCATAGCCGGAATAAACATGCCGGGGGTCTGTGCAGTGGCTAACAAGAAGGGGATCGTCTCCCACCCGCTCACTAGCGAGGTCGAGCTCAGCAACCTGAGCAAAATATTTAATATACCAGTGGACGTTTCTACCGTTAACTGCGGTTCTCCGTACCTGAGGGTGGGCATAACCGCCAATTCGTACGGTGCAGTTGTGGGTCAGGAGACGACCGGGCCAGAGATGGCAAGGATCGAATCTTCATTGGGACTTACAGGGTGATGGTGTATGGAAAAGAACTACGTGGTTAAGGGCAAGATGAAGCAACTCTTCGAATGGGTTGGATTTGAGAAGTCCGTTTCTGCTCCCAACGAGACGCGCGCAAGGGAGAAGGCGCTGAGCACACTGGGCGGGAACCACAAATTAAGGCGCTTCCAGATAAAAATAGAGTCGGTACGAGAGGAGCCGGTGAAGGCAGAATGACCTCTCCCCAGCCTTCGCAGAGGGAAGTCCTGGACGAGCTGCTCCTTGAGTTCTCGAATCTGAAGGCATACGC
This sequence comes from Thermoproteota archaeon, assembly GCA_030055545.1. Taxonomy (GTDB): domain Archaea; phylum Thermoproteota; class Methanomethylicia; order Methanomethylicales; family Methanomethylicaceae; genus Methanosuratincola. Next base: position 11,399 of record JASFYK010000007.1, read on the forward strand.
TGATGCAATACGCCAGCAGATCGAGCTCACAACCAATATCCTCGCCGAGCTCGTCCTCTCAAAGTCCTCTCTGGAGGAGATTAATGCCAGAGGCGGGAACGGCGAAGTTCTAGTCCACGTTGGAGCGGGGAACCACATCCGCGTCCAGCTCAATTCGGTCCAGAGCGTTATAGTCGGGGTAGGTGCGGGTTACTCTGTCGAGAAGGGCATCTCTGATGCAATCGCCGAAATGGAATCCCGGATAAAGCAGGCGCAGGAGCAGTCAGTCAAGCTGCAGGACCAGTACAGCAAGGTATCTCAGAGGCTCGTTCAAGTACAAGAGCAAGTGGACAGCATATACGCAAAGCTTGAGGCCACCGGGCAGGCGTGAGACTTGTTCGATAGGCTGAAGAAGGCCATAGGAAACCTAGTCGATCAGATCTCTTCAAAGAAAATATCCGAGGCTGATTTGGAGTCCCTGCTGTGGGACTTCCAAATGTCTTTAGTCGAGTGCGATGTCGCGCTGCCCGTTGCCGAAGAGATCTCAAACAAGATCAAGGAGAGGCTTGTCGGCTCAAAGGTTGGGCTCTTTGACGATCTCCGCCCTATAGTGGAGTCTGAACTCAGGGCAATACTGAAGGAGACTCTCGCTTATTCCGACCTCTTCAGCCTCATCGGCGCCAAGAGGCCATTCGTGATAATGTTCGTAGGGGTCAACGGAACCGGAAAGACGACCACAATCGCCAAGGTTGCCAAGCACCTCAAAGACAAGGGGCTGAGCGTTATTTTTGCATGCGGCGACACATACAGGGCCGGATCGGAGGAACAGATCGAGACCCACGCTGGGCGGCTAGGCGTCAAGGTCATAAAGCACAAGTACGGAGCAGATCCCGCAGCCGTGGCATACGACGCAGTCCTCCACGCCAAGAACAACGGCATCGACGTGGTCCTGATCGATACCGCTGGAAGGATGCAGACGGACAGAGACCTGATGGACGAGCTCATGAAGATACGCCGTGTCGCCTCTCCAGACCTCACAGTGTTCGTTGGGGACTCCCTTGCTGGGAACGACGCCCTGCAGCAGGCATCCGAGTTCAACAAATACGTCAAGATCGACGGCGTGATCCTTACCAAAGTCGATGCAGACGCGAAGGGCGGATCCGCCATCTCTATCTCGAATGCCCTCAGGAGGCCCATATTCTTCCTCGGCATAGGTCAGGGCTATGACGACATTGTGCCATTCGACCCCGAGTGGGTAATTGACAACATCTTGGCAAAGCAACAAAAGGTCTCGGGCTAATCCCCCTATTCGTCAATCGAAAAGGTTTTGAGGCTCGACTCGATAATTAAAGAACCTTCTGGTGCGTAATTTCTATGGAAATCAGAGGTCGCGACTTTCTCAGAACAGGGGACTTCACCGCGGAGGAGCTCGGGCTCGTCCTCAAAAGGGCCTCGCAGATGAAGCTTGCCTTCAAGAAGAAGGAGCCTACAGAACAATACCTCGCAGATAAGAGCATTGCGATGCTCTTCCAGAAGCCATCGACAAGGACACGCCTTTCATTCGACGTGGGCATAAGCCAGTTGGGGGGCCATCCTATCTACCTCAACTGGGGCGACCTCCAGCTCGGGAGGGGCGAGACCATCCATGATACCGGGAAAATATTCGGTTGCTATGTTGACGGGATCATTGCACGGGTCTATAGACATGCAGATCTCGAGGCACTTGCAGCCTCATCTCCTGTACCCGTCATAAACGCCCTCAGCGACGAGTTCCACCCGTGCCAGGCACTCAGCGACTGCTTCACAATGATCGAGAAGAAGGGAAGACTAGAAGGGCTGAAAATTGCCTTCGTCGGGGATGGGGGCTGCAATGTCTCGCAGTCGTTGGCCGAAGCCGTCCTACAGTTGGGCGGGGATATGCGGATCGCATCGCCTAAGAAATACTCCCCGAGAGAGGAGTTGGCGTCTGAGCTCCGAAAACTCGCCAAAAAAGGCGCAGCCCTCCTAATTACCGAGGATCCCTTCGAGGCGGTCAAGGATGCCGATGTCATATACACTGACGTCTGGGTATCCATGGGAACCGAGTCCGAGGCCGAAGAGAGGGTGCGCGCCCTCCGTCCTTACCAGGTGAACAGAGATCTTCTCGCCGTTTCTGCGCCAGACTCAATCGTGATGCATTGCCTGCCAGCCCACAGGGGTGAAGAGATAACCCACGACGTCATTGATGGTCCTAGATCTGTTGTGTGGGAACAGGCCGAGAACCGGCTCCACGTCCAGAAGAGCATAATGTCCCTCATCCTGTGACCCCGCTGGTGTCGTGTTTGAAGCTGCTGATCTACTCTGCCTCAGACCCTGCAGGTGTCAACATAGCAAGGCACTTGGAGGCAATCGTCCCATTCGCACCGTCGGAGGTTGGCGGGCTCCCTGCTGGGGTGCACGGGGATCTCTTTCTTTTGGAGACCGATTCCAGCCTGATAAACCTCGATCTCGACCTCAAAGGCATTGAGTGGGCCCTATGCCTCTCCAGGCACAAGAGCTCTTCAGGAAAACCCTGCCTCACAGCACACACGCCTGGCAACCCTGGTATCTCCGCCGAATACGGGGGCAGACCAAGCGCTGTCTGCATATCGAACCCTTGGCTCCAGTCTGCCCTGATCAGATCGTTGCGCCGAGAGTGCGATAGCCGTGGGGTGGAGCTGCAAGTAACCGTTGAGGCCACCCACCATGGTCCTACAGATCTAGATTATCCGGTCACATTCGTGGAGATCGGTAGCGACGAGAGTTCCTGGGGGGATCCTCTCTTGGGAGAGATAGTTGCCTCAGCGGTGCGCAGCTCTCTGCAACAGGAGCGGGGGAACAAGGGTGCGCTCGGGGTCGGGGGAGGACACTACTCCGAGAAATTCACAAAGCTGATACTTGATGGTGATTTTGATATTGGGCACATCGTGCCCAAGTACGTGCTATCTGAGGGCTTTGATCCTGGCATATTCAAAATATGCAAGGATAGGACTCTTGGCGACTGCAGATATGTTTTGGTTGACTGGAAGGGCACGCCCTCAAAGGCAAAGGATTGCCTTAAGTCTGCCATCCCCACTCTGGGCGCGGAGCTGGTCAAGATCTGAAATCCGAATTTGGAAAGCTTTAAATTGAGCCTTGAGTTGATAGCCCTTTGCTCACATGAATAATTGGGTGAGTAGAGATGGGTCTATCTGAGTCTTTGCGGTCGATTGGCAAGGTCCTGAAGCTCTCGAGGAAGCCGGACATGGACGAGCTCAAGCTATCCTTGAAGATCTGCTTCTTGGGGATGATAGCTGTCGGGATCTTTGGCTTCATAATACAGCTCATTGCTTCGTTGCTGCTCGGGATCAGGGGGTAACTTTGCTTGTCGGAGAAGCAGCCGGTGTCGACGAGAATCTTTGCCATAAGGACAACCGCAGGGCAGGAGGAGAACGTTGCCCTCCTAATAGAACGCCGCGCAAAATCAAAGAGCATCCCTGTAAAGGCAGTCGTGTCCCCCCAGGATGTACGGGGCTATGTGTTCATTGAGGCAAGCGGTCCCAACGTAGTGAACCTTGCGATCGAGGACGTGAAGCACATAAAGGGGTGTATCCCCGGGAAGGTCGAGTTCGATGACCTGCTGCGCTTCATAACTCCAAAGCCGGCTGCTGAGATGGTCGACGTTAACGACAAGGTCGAGATCGTCGGCGGGCCGTTCAAGGGAATGCAGGCAAAGGTCACCCGCGTCGACAAGACGAAGAGCGAAGTCACTCTGGAACTGCTCGAGGCGCCCTACACGCTGCCAATCACAGTGCACGCTGAACAGGTGAAGCTTGTCGCGCGCGGTGAGCCTCCAAAGGTTCAAGAGAAAGCGGAGACCGCAAAGGGCGAGGAGAAGACTGACATCTTTAAAGCCTTCGAGGAACTGGAGGAAGAATAGATTTGACGACAAAAAAAACCTTCAACTTCTTGGTTGACGGAGGAAAGGCCACGGGAGGGCCGCCTATCGGTCCAACACTAGGGCCGACCGGTCTGAACATCATGTCCGTCGTCAACAAGATAAATGAGCTGACCAAGGAGTTCGAGGGAATGAAAGTTCCAGTGAAGGTTATCGCCGACCCGGAAACTAAGGAGTTCGAGGTCGAGGTCGGCGTCCCTACCACCACTGCCTTGATTGTCAAAGAGTTGCACCTGGAGAAGTGCTCCAGCAACTCAAAGACTGAAAAGGTGGGAGACCTCAGTATTGAGCAGGCTCTTAAGATAGCCAAGACGAGGTACCCCCTCTCGGTGGCAAGGTCGCTGAAATCATGCCTCAAGGAAGTCCTTGGAACATGCGTTTCGATCGGCGTAACCGTAGCTGGTAAGGATCCAAGGGAGGTCCAGAAAGAGATCTCCGAGGGAGTCTACGACGACATGATAAATGCCGCGGAGGGAGTATCCAATGGAACTTGATCAGAAGCGGTTGGTAGAACTAGTCGAGGAGGCAAAGAAGAACTCCAAAAAACGGAACTTCACACAGGCTGTGGAGCTCTTCCTGAGTTTCAAGGACCTCGATGTCAAGTCGCCCGAGAACAGGATCAATGAGCTGGTCACCCTGCCGCACGGGCCGGGCAAGGAGAACAAGATATGCGTCATTGCTGACGGCGACTTGGTTACCAAGGCCAGGTCCGCCGGTGCTGATCTGGTGATAACCAAGCAGGAGATAGACCAGTACGCAGGAAACAAGAAAGCGATAAAGAAGCTCGCCGACGCCTACGATTACTTCATGGCGAGGACCGACCTGATGGCCGCCGTGGGTAAGACCTTCGGTACAGTGCTTGGCCCTAGGGGGAAGATGCCGGAGCCGCTTCCGCCTACGGCCAACGTTGAAGCGCTCATCAAGAAGTACCGAAACTCTATCCGGATCAGGATCAGGGACCAGCCCGCGGTCAGGTGCAGGGTGGGTTCGGAGGACATGCCGTCTACAGACCTAGTCGATAACATGATGAGCGTCTTGAACACAGTCGACCGCAAGATAAAGCTAGATCAGCACCTTTCTAAGCTTGCAGTCAAGACGACAATGGGCGCTCCAGCCAAATTGAGGTGAGGGCGATGTCAGTTAAAACCACAACCGTTCAAAAACAGGAAAGGGTTCAGCGGGTAAGGCAGCTCTTCGAGAAGTACCCGATTTTCGCTATAGCTGACCTGAAGGGCATGAAAGCGAACCAGCTCCAGCTGCTGAAGAAGAAGTTCAAGGACGACCTTGAGATCCACGTCTCGAAGAACACTTTGGTGGCTAGGGCCCTTAAGGAGATGGGATTCAGGGACCTTGAGGCTGTCGAGAAGTACCTCTCAGGTTCGAATGCTTTCGTCTTCTCCAAGAAGAACCCGTTCCAAATGTACTTCATGTTCGAAAAGAACAAGGTCGAGTCAGCCGCATCACCTGGCGAAACAGCTCCAAACGACATCGTAGTGACCGCTGGAAACACCGGGCTGCAGCCAGGTCCCATACTTAGCAAGTTCGGCGCTGCAAAGATCCCGACCAAGATACAGGACGGCACGGTCTGGATAGCGAAGGATACAACAGTCGTTGAGAAAGGCAAGGTCATATCAGCTGATGTAGCAGACCTCCTCAGCAAACTCGGTCTGAAGCCAATACTGGTCGGCCTCAGGATCCGCATGGCATACGACGGCATCGTGATACCTGGCGAATCACTCGCAGTGAACCTGGACGAGTACCGCTCCATGATCGCGGATGCAGTGAGATCTGCGTTCAACCTGTCGGTCAATGCAGCCTACCCGACTGCTGACACAATCAGCCTTATAGTCGCAAAGGCATACGGCGAGGCCAAGAGCGTTGCAATCGAAGCTGGCATTCCCATTCCCGAGATAATGAACGAGCTGATCGCAGTTGCAGCCTCTCGCGGAAAGGCACTTGCAGCCGAGGTCTCAAAGAAACACCCTGAACTGAACCTCTGAGGTGCTATGGCTATGCGACAGATGCTCTCCCATGCGCTAAAACCTATAAACTCCGCCACTTTTTCAGGCGAAGGATTTAAGTATCAAAGTTTTCGTATAACTCTACGCTTGTTTGGGGGTGATTAAGATCGAATATATTTATGCCGGGATGCTTCTTCACAACGCGAAGCAGCCAATAAGCGAAGAAAACGTAAAGAATGTGCTTTCTGCTGCAGGAGTCGCAGTAGACGAGGTCAGAGTCAAGGCGTTGGTGGCAGCCCTCAGCGAGATCAACATCGATGAGGCAATAAAAGCAGCAGCAGTACCTGTTGCTGCAGCCCCAGCAGCAGCCGCGCCGGCTCAGGCCCCGGCAGAAGCAAAGAAGGAAGAGAAGAAGGAAGAGAAGAAGGAAGAAGCTTCCGAGGAAGAAACTGCAGAAGGATTGGGCTCACTCTTCGGATAAACCGGAGCCTAGCCCTTGGGCCGTAAGGATGGCCCACCTTCATCCCCATTTTCCCATTTTCAATTCATAACTTGCTTGTTCCCTTTTTGGAAATTTTCTTTCCGTATATGCAGCCCTCTGAAAACAGATTTATTTATCTTGTCCAACTATGGATTAGTCCATTGACGCGAAGGTAATCACAGATGATAGCTGGACCTGAAGCTTACAAACTGGAATTCTTCACGGAGAACGGTTTCCAGAGGAAGACGTGCAGGTCATGCGGGCGCAATTTCTGGACCCTTGACCCAGACAGGGAGATCTGTGGGGATTCCCCGTGCACCCCCTATTCCTTCATAGGCGAACCGCCCACCAAAAAGGTCTACAGCATCGGGGAGATGCGCGAGGCTTTCCTTTCCTTCTTTGAGAGGAATGGACACGCGAGGGTGAGGCGTTATCCTGTCGTAGCCAGGTGGAGGGAGGACATATTCCTGACAATCGCCTCGATCGCCTGCTTCCAGCCCCACGTGACTAGCGGGGAAGTCCCACCCCCCTTCAACCCGCTTACCATCTCGCAGCCGTGCATCAGGCTGAACGACTTGGACAACGTCGGGAAGACCGGAGGCCGTCATATGAGCATTTTCGAGATGATGGCGCACCACGCGTTTTCGAGTGCTACGAATGAAGTTTACTGGAAAGAAGAGACTGTCAGATACCACCACGAGTTCCTCACAAAAGAGCTGGGGATCAAGGGGGAGGATGTATCCTACATCGAGCACTGGTGGGAGGGGGGTGGGGATGCCGGTCCAGACCTTGAGGGGATCGTGAGGGGGATCGAGCTCTCGACCTTGGTCTTCATGCAGTACAGGAAAGTAGGCGGCGAATACCGCGAGCTGCCGATCAGGATAGTCGATACTGGTTACGGACTTGAGCGCTTCACATGGGTCTCCCAGGGAACCCCGACAGCTTTCCAGGCAGTCTACGGGGATCTCTTCGATGATATTCTTTCGATCGCTGGTCTGGAGATGCCCGAAGGGGAGATACTAGCTGAGAGCACACGGTACGCCGGCTTGATGAACATTGTTGATACGGGATCGCTACGTGCCACTCGTGCGAAGGTGGCTGAGAAGATCGGCACAGATGCGGACTCTCTGGAGAGGCTGCTCTCCCCACTCGAGAGAGCCATGGCGATCCTCGACCACACAAAAACCCTTGCATTCATGCTCGGCGACGGCATTGTGCCCTCCAATGTCAAGGCTGGATACTTGGCAAGGCTGCTGATCAGGCGCACGCAAAGGATCATGCAATCGCTCGGGATCAGGTCCAGCCTGTCTGACCTCCTGCTAATGCAGGTGGATCACTGGAGAGACCAGTTCCCAGAGCTCTCCGAACGCGCGGATTACATCAGGAAGGTTTGCGACTTAGAGCTGGAGCGTTACGCCAAGACGATCGAACAGGGCAAGGCGCTGGTCGGGAGGCTGCTCAACCTCAAGGGGATCCGAGAGACCAGGAGGCTGCCTGATGAGAAGCTGATAGAGCTCTACGACTCGAACGGTCTGCCTCCAGAGGTCGTGAAGGAGATCTGCGAGGCGCAGGGCATATCCGTGGAGATCCCTGACACATTCGACACGATAGTCGCAGAGAGGCACGCAGCCGGCTCAAAGGCAAAACCTC
>JASFYK010000080.1 GCA_030055545.1 Thermoproteota archaeon
AGACGCAGGAAAAGAGCTTCGTTATTGCCAGCTGGGATCTCCTGCTCTCCCTCCTGAGCCCGATATTCATAGGGATACTCGCGGGCACACTCGTAGCCAAGTATGTCCCTTCATCCCTGATCTCCGCGGTGCTCTCCCCAGATTATGTTGGGCTTGTAATCGCGACCCTGATCGCACTGCCTGTCTACCTTTGCCACGGACAGGAGGTCGCACTGCTACGGCCGCTGATGAGCACCTCGCTCCTGGGCGCAAGCGCACTCCCCGTGGGGCACGCGATCGCCTTCACCCTGGCTGGGACGGGCATCTGCGCCTCCGCAGTCCCCCCGCTGATCGCGATCGTGGGCAAGAAGGCTACTTCGATCGTCCTCCTCACCTTCTTCTTCGGCTCGATCCTTGTGGGTGCGGCGGTCAACCTGCTTCTGCAAATGATCTAGGTGAGGCAGGAAATGACCTAAAGTTTTATCTAAACGGGCAGGTTTATATTAAAAGGAGGAATTTTTGTGGCAAGCCAGAAACTTTTAGACATGCTGAATGAGGCTGCTTCCAGGGAACTGCAGGTGTCGATCCAGTACATTTGGCAGCACATAATGTGCCGTGGGATGTTCAGCGAGACAGTCTCCGAAGTACTGGAGAAGATTGCGATCGAGGAGATGAAGCACTACGAGGAGATCGCCGAGCGCATAGACTACTTCGGCGGGACCCCGACGACAAAGCCCTCCGAGATCAAGTACGGCAAGAACATAAAAGAGATGCTCGAGATCGACAAGAAGGACGAGGAGAACGCGATCACACTCTACAAGAAGATAATCGAGGTCGCCGAGGCAGAGAAGGACTTTGTGACAAAGAAGCTCTTCGAGGACATCCTGAAGGCAGAGGAAGAACACCACTACAAGTTCTCGACCCTCTTGGAAGCAGACTGATCGGGTCATCCAAATTTAAATATTTTTTTAAATTTTTATCTTTTGAACCTTTAGTAGTTTATATAAACAATTAAAGTCATCTCGCACCTTGAGCTCCATGAGGCCTCCATGAGCGGCTTATCGGCTCTCATTGATGATCGATTAAGCGCTCACCATCACCATAACTGTTTTTAATGGTAAGTGCACCATGAGATAGCAAGGAGTCGATGGAGGAGAATTATTTGGCAAAATGCCCCAAGTGTGGAACCGAGGTTGCAAAGCCTACAAAGACCTGGAAGCTCGCCCCCAAGGGTAAAAAGGCAATAACGATCGGTCTCTTCAAGTGCCCGAGCTGTGGCGCCTTCTTCAGATCTGCCCAAAAGTAAACACTTTTCTTTTTTTATTTTGTACATTGTAAAATCATTCCGGATAGGACAAGCCAAGGTAATCTTTGCCCCTTTTAATTCGGATGTCTGGAGCGGCGATGGTTACAACCGCACTTCGCCAGATTGCCCGATTATAAAAATTTGGTTCTAAGAGAAAATTGAACAAAATAAAAGAAAGAAAAGGGAAAGAGGGGAGTCTCACTTGACCCGTACCGAAACAGCATTGGAGTACGCAGAAACTATGCCAAACGATGTGCTGAACGCCTGCACCCTGTATTTGCAAGCACCGGAAGGCGCAGTCGTGTCCACGAAGGATGTGACGTTGGGGCCCACCGCTGCTATGCGCACATACTCTGTGTACTTGTTCTTCAGCCATACGGCACGCTCAATGTAGAATCCTTCCTCGTTGTTCGAGTTGTCGGTCCATGTCAGCGCAGCGTACCCTACGCCGCCAGTCGCCTTCAGGTTCGTCGGCGGGCTCAGTGTGAGGGTAGTCTGGACATCCACCGTCACCGTCACGCTGGTCGTCGCTGTTGCCCCCTTGTCGTCCGCCACGGTGAGCCTCGCGGTGTACGTTCCTTTCGCCGTGTACGTGTGCGTCGCCGTCGCCCCCGTGCCGGTGTAGCCGTCACCAAAGTCCCATGAATACGAGACAATCTTCCCGTCTGGGTCGCTCGAGCCGCTCCCGTCGAAGCTCACCGCCAGTGGGGCATAGCCGCTCGTCGGGTTGGCGACCGCTCGCGCAGTCGGCGCCAGGTTCTCTATCTTGGACGTGTTGTCAACCCAGATGTAAAGCTGCCCGGCATCGACGCTCAGCGGCAAGTTCGAGCACGAGCCGATGAGCCTATCGCCCGTTGACTCTACCTTGTACAGTTTGTACGACTTTACCGTAGCCGGGTCGCCCGAGGTCTTGTCATAGACTTCCAGGAACCAGCGGCTGCTCGCGGGCGCATAGTTGACCAGGTTGGTGAAGTCTAAGACGAAGGTCGCATCGCATATCGTGGTTGTGCCGTCGAATGCGTAGTTGCCCCCGGAGTAGTAGAGCGCCTCGGGCGTCCATTTCCAGGAGGGCTTCGTCATCGTCGTGTCGCCTATCCCCAGCGTTATTGCAAGCTGACCCCGCTTGAGGTGGCTGAGCGTGACCTCCGCGACGATCTGGGGGGCGTAGGACGCAGCCGCCGTCATCGTGTAAGCCCCGTTCATGAAGATCCCGGACGTAGACCTGTCGGTAGTGGGCCATGTCGCGCTAGCCTTCACTGTCGAGGTCGGGTACAGTGCGTCGTAAGACACCCACCTGAACCCGCCGTTCCAGTCACCCGTGCCCCAGGAGTTGGCTATCTTGAAGGCACCCTTCTCGCCCGGATCCACCACCTTGTTCCCGTTGAGGTCGCACCAGATCTCGTCGTTGTACCCCACGACGGTCATCGCATGACCGCCCTGCCTTGTGTCCTTCATGTACGTGGCGATCTTCTGCCCGACAAAGGCGTTGTCCGCCAGAGTAGACGGGTCGTCGCTGACATAGCCCTGCACCCAAGAGTAGACGTAGGTTCCGATTACGAGCACGTGCCCGTTCGCGAGCTGGGATTTGATGTCCAATATCATCTGGGTCGTGTTGGAATTGTATATCTGCCCGTATGAGAGCGGCCTGTAGTTGAGTGCGTTGCGCCAGGTGGACGTGTTCAGGCACCATGCGAGGTAATTGCTGTCGTACGGGAACTCCGACCATGATGCTGCGCCATGCTTCAAGAGGAGGGCATACGCGTCCGAGAAGTACGCGCCCCCGTCGACGCCGTAGTTGATCATGTTGTACGTCCACTTCGGAGAGAAGATCATGCTGTTGTCGCCGTTGCTGGCAGTGCGCCCGCGTGCAAGATTCGTCTCATACGTGAACTGGTAGTAAGTAGTGGCCCATGCCACGCACGATCCGATGCTCCCTTGGCTTCTGATAGGCGGGAAAGCACTCGAAAGACTGTTGTCGACGCTGGACGGGAGAACGCTGTACGGATCCAGCGAGAATGTGACCGCTGGGTCTGCTGAAACCGCCTCGGACCCGTAAGCCGCCTCCCACCCGAGGGGTGCAACCCCCAGATCTGAGCCCGAAAGCTTGGTCAAGCCGCGCGCCTCGCGCTCCGCGTTGATGCGCTCGAGCGCCAGGGAGTTCAGGCGTATTTTCTCAATCACCGGGAAGTTCTCCCTCATCCACTCTTCCTGGGCAGCTGTGGGGTCCTTGAGACCAGTGGCTAAGATCCCGTGGTAGTCGTTATCTTG
>JASFYK010000081.1 GCA_030055545.1 Thermoproteota archaeon
AAGCCCAGAAAGCAGCAGTGCCGGCACCACCAAGAGCCATGCTTCTTTGCCGTGCACTCCCCTCCTCGCTGGCGCCACGAATGTGTACCATAGCAAACGAAGAGAGTAGAAGCAGGTCATCGCAGACGATACGGCAAGGAGGAGGGCGGCTATGGCATTAACAGGATAGACGGCTGCCAAGATCGCATCCTTGCTCCAGAACCCCATCAGAGGGGGGAGGGCACAGAGGCTCAGGGCAGAAATCAACATGGCCACAAAAGTCTTTGGTGCCCTTTTCATGAGGGAGCCCATCTCCGTTATGTATATCGTGTGCGAGACATGGATCGCAGATCCTGCGCCGAGGAACAATGAAGCTTTGAATATCGAATGCGAGAATATGTGGAAGACGGCTGCAGACAGCCCGAGGAGAGGATTGCCCGAGATCCCCGCTATCCCTAGCGCCACAAACATGAAACCGAGCTGTGAAACCGTTGAATATGCGAGGACTTTCTTCATCTCATAGGCAAACATGCCGTAGAGGGATCCGAGCAGGGCGGTAAGAAGACCCGCGGTGGCAGCCACGAGGAAGAAGGAGGCTGACGAGAGGGGGCTAAGGAGTGAAAGCGAGTAAAATATGGGGGAGACCCTAGCCACAAGATACACACCGGCTTTTACCATCGTTGCAGAGTGCAGCAATGCACTGACAGGGGTAGGGCCAGACATCGCCTCGGGGAGCCATTCATTAAAAGGAAATTGGGCGGACTTGCCAAGGGGGCCTATGACCAGGAGGACTGAGGCGGCCAGAATGTACGACGGGTTGACGGCCTGTGTTGATGCCAGGGCCTGGATCTCAAGATAGTCGAAGGTTCCGTATATCGAGAAGATCATCAATATACCCACGAGCATCAGCGAATCGGCTACCCCAGTCGTAAGCAGCGCCTTCTCCCCGCAGACGGAAGGCCTCTCAAATGGGGCAACCCCCTCAGGACCTCCGAGCCACCGCTCTTTCTGATCCCTGTAGTAGTGACCGATGAGGAAGTAGCTGCTCAGGCCGACCCCCTCCCAGCCCAAGAAGCTCATTATGAAGTTGTCTGAAAAGACCAGCAGGAGCATGCTCGACTCGAAGCAAGACATCAAGAACCAGAAACGTGAAGGCCCTTCTTCATTTCGCATGTATTCGATCGAGTACGTGAAGACTACAAGCGAGATGAAAGAGACGATTGCGCCCATCAACACGCTAATTGGGTCGATTATCAGCCCGAAACTGACCTTGGCACCGGGGATCCCCCACCACTCGAACCCCTGCACATGTTCTACTATGCCTTCAAGTGCCGGCGACGCAAGGGACGCTATTATCAAAAATGAGATGACCGAAGACAAGGAAACCGCGTAACCGGATCGCCTTCCGAAGAAGAAGCAGAGCGTTCCCACAGCGCACGGCAGCACTATAGAAACCCACAGTAGCGGCTGTTCCATCCGGACCACCTATCTTGCTTTCACGAGCAGTTGAGGGAAGGAGTCTGGCATACAGTTTGTTCAATACCACAAATAAGACCTGCCTTTGAGAGGAGAACCTCGAGCATTAGACATGGCATATGGAACGCATGAGCTAGGATTTTTAAGCCTCCCTTGCATATGAGGTTTCTTCTTATTTTTTTTATAGATATAAGGTTTTTCGTTATTTAATTTTAATTAACTAATTATATAAAACACTTATTTCATTTCAAAAAAATGGGGAGTCCCTAGATGGACCATGCAATTCCTTATTTAATGTATTTATACCACGGCAGGCAATAGAATTTAGGGATTGTGATGGGTAAGGAGATAGAGTCAAAGGTCATTGATGCCCTCAAAAACGTCATGGATCCGGAGACAGGGATGAGCATGGTGGACATGCAACTCATAGACAATGTGGAGGAGGCGGACGGCTTGGTAAAGCTTGAGTTTGTCCCCTCCAGCCCCATGTGCCCAATAGCCTTCTACCTTGCACAGGAGATAAAGAAGGCGGTCTTGGGCGTACCTGGCGTCAAGAAGGCCACAATAAGGTGCAAGGGGCATATAATGGAGGAGCAGATAAACAAGGCTGTCAACGAGGAATAAGGATAATGCGTATTGCGGTCTGTGTAAGACTTTTCGCCAGCCTGAGGGAGAGGGCCGGGAAAGACAGGGCAATTCTCGAGTTCGATAACAGGCCTAGCATCCAGGAAGTTCTGGAAAAAGTCTTGGTCGAGATCCCTAGCCTTGAGGGTGCACTTTTAAAGAACGGTCGGTTCGATGAGAGGTACAAGATCATGTCTGGAAAGGAATTAGTGTCCCCTGGCGAATTCGGGAAAAAGCTTGCCGATCAGACGCTTGCGATATTGCCGCCGGTCAGCGGCGGATAACACGCCCAACAAGGCTAAAAGGCGAGTACCCGGTTATCTCCAGCATGGGCCTCGAGCCCAGCGTCGAGGAATCTGCTTCTTTCACAAGCACGGGCTTGTACTCATCTGTCCTAGCAACGGCTCCAATGCCCTTGCGTACGGCGAGGATCGTCGCCTCAACCTCTTTTCCGACCCATTTCTGGTTCCTACTTGACTGGATTTCGATCTTTATTTGTGCGAGGATTCTGCTACGGGTCTTTTTGACGGGCTCGGGGATCTGATCTGCCGCCAATGCCGCAGGCGTGTGGGGGCGGGGGGTGTACCTGGAAATGTGGATCTTGTCCGGCGTGACCGCTTCGAGAACCTCGCAGGTTTCTTTGAAGTCAACTTCAGTCTCGCCAGGATAGCCGACCATTATATCGGTCGCAAGGGTCATCTCTGGAAACCGGCTTCTCATGCGTTTCACTGCGTCTAGGTACATGTCAACAGTGTATCTCCTGTGCATGAGGGACAGGATCCGGTCGCTGCCGCTCTGCAAGGGCACATGCGCAAACTTGTAGATCTTCTCAGATCCGTAGCAATCCAAGAGATCGTCGAAAAAAGACCATACGGAGGACAGGTTGAACATGCCCACTCTTACCCTGAAGTCATAAGGCAATTTGGCAATGCGCCTCAGCAGGGCGATCAAGGAAGAACCGAGATCCAAGCCATAGGCTCCCGCGTCCTGGGCCGCTAGCCTTATCTCCAGCGCCCCAGATGAGCCGGCAGCTTCAACTATCCGGAGTATCTCCTCCGGAGGGGTGCTGAGAAGTCCCCCCCTGGCCAACCTGACGATGCAGTATGAACAGTCTCCCATGCACCCCCTAGAGATCGGGACCGTGTGGACCGCCCCATTTTTGAAGGGGGCGGGTTCCAGGCATGCACCTCCCTTTTTGACGGATATAACCCGCTCCTGCAATGCTCGAACCAAGTCGTGCATGTTATTCAGCGTCACGATGGAGATTTCTGGAAAGGTGCATTTCAAAAGACCAGGTTGGGCTGCAGCCATGCACCCAGTCGCGACCACCCTCTTGTTCCTGACTGATGAGATGTACTTCAGAACCTTGCTTTCTGTTTCCATCCGGACGGTGCATGTATTGACGACGACAATGTCAGCAGCCTCCTCGGA
>JASFYK010000082.1 GCA_030055545.1 Thermoproteota archaeon
TCGGAAATCCGTTCCCTTGGCAGCAAGATCATCATCTCCCCGACGCTTGTGGCAGACTTGGCGATCCCTAGAGAGAGGGGTCTGCCCGACGACTTCCAGATTGTACGCTTTTCCTACGAAGGGGTGAGAGAAATTGAGGACTGACTTGGTGATCAAGCTGGGCGGGAGCGCAATCACGCAAAAAGACACCCCGTACACTCCTAACTCGGTCGTGATAAAACGGATCGCCCAGGAGTTCTCTTCATCCTGGGGAGGGCGACGCGTCCTACTCGTCCACGGCGGCGGGTCATTCGGACACCGTGCCGCAATAAAGTATATCGATGGGAGCGGAAAATTGTGCAGCCCAATAGGGATAGCCGAAACCAGGCACGCGATGCACCGCCTCACATCCCTCCTCGCCGAGTCGTTCCTGGAGAAGGGAGTGCCCTTCTTCGCTATCGACCCCTCTGCCTGTTTCTTCTACGAAGAGGAGGGGGCCAAGCAGAATTTGCAATACGACCTCCAACCGGTTGAGCTGGCTCTCTCAGCAGGGCTCCTTCCATCGCTGGGAGGGGATGTCGTCCTCTCGAGCCGAAGGCACGGGCGGATCCTTTCAGGGGACACGATTGCGCGAATCCTGGCACTGGAGAGCTCGGCTGAGCTCCTGGCCTTCGGGACCGATGTCGATGGTTACATCGAAGGCGGAAAAACTCTTGGGAAAATAGGTCGCGGGGCCCTCAGAGAGATGATCGCTGCAACCAAAGGCAAGAGTAACGATGTGACTGGCGGGATGCCAGGGAAGCTGAGCGAGATAGGCGAGTACCTCTCGTCAGGGGGGAGGAGGGCATTGATTTTTAACGCCACCCGCCCTGGGACAGTCCAGCGCCTACTCCGCGGCGAGGAAGTTGAAGGGACATATATAGATATAGATTGAAGCATAATGGAGAGACGTCAAAAGGCGTAGAGATATGATCTCTGACAGGAAGCTGAAGCACCTCGAGATATGCAGAGACATGGATGTCGGGTCCAGGCGGAAGTCCACGCACCTGGAGGACATCGAGCTCGTACACCTTGCAACGCCAGAACTCGACCTCTCGGACATAGACCTCTCAACAACCTTCCTCGGGAAACGGATTTCGGCGCCACTGATCATCTCCGCAATGACAGGGGGCCACCCGTCAACCAAGAAGATCAACGAGAGCCTCGCCAGGGCAGCCTCCGAGCTCGGGCTGGGGATCTGCGTAGGTAGCCAGCGGGCGGCCCTTGAGGATCCCTCGCAGGAAGACACGTTCCGCGTGGTCAGGGAGGTGTCGGGCGAGATGCTTGTGATCGCAAACATTGGGGCGGCACAGCTCCTCTCCCCCGATCGGCTCTCCCTCGCCGAGAGGGCAGTCTCCATGATCGAGGCTGATGCCGTCGCTGTGCACCTGAACCCCCTCCAGGAACTCGTCCAGCCGATGGGGGATACCAGGTACCGAGGCGTCTTGGGCGCTATAGCCGATCTTGCGAGCGAACTGGAGTTGCCCGTGGTGGCCAAGGAGACCGGCTGCGGCATATCGAGGGAGGTCGCAAGAGGGCTCCTGGATTCTGGCGTATCTGCCATTGAGGTCGCCGGCGCAGGTGGCACCAGCTGGGCGGCGGTCGAGTACTACAACGCTCAGAGCAAGGGTGAGAGATCGAAGGCAGAAGTGGCCGAAACCTTCTGGGACTGGGGAATCCCAACCGCGATGAGCATATGCGAGATCCGTTCGCTCAAAGCATCAGTAGCCATAATCGCCTCCGGGGGAATAAGGAACGGTCTCGATATCGCGAAGTCAATAGCCTTGGGCGCTGACCTCGCAGGGGTGGCCAGGGAGCTCCTAATACCTGCATTCAAAGGCCACCGCGAGGTGGCTGCAAGGCTGGAGCGCATGATCCACGAGCTGAAGGCCGCAGCCCTCCTGACGGGGGCTCGGAACGTTGAGTCGCTCAAGTCAGTGCCCGTCGTGCTGAGCGGGGGGCTTTTAAACTGGATCAGGCAGAGAGGGCTTGGTGTTTGCAAAAATGATTGAGGCAGAGATGGCATCAGTGTCCCGGGAAGTGGGGGCATTCATCGATTCGATGCTAGCCAGGAAAGACACCCTGTTCAAGTCCGCTTACCACCTGCCGTCCCACGGCGGTAAGAGGATGCGCCCTTACCTCGTGGTGAAGTCTTGCGAGGCGGTTGGGGGTGACAGGGGTTTGGCTATCGCGCCAGCGGCAGCGGTCGAGCTTCTCCACAACTTCACACTAGTTCATGACGACATAATGGACAACGACACGATGCGGCGTGGCGTCCCTACGGTTCACGTGCTCTGGGGGACTCCCACCGCGATACTTGCTGGCGATCTCCTCTTCGCAGAGGCGTTTGAAGCAATACTGAGGAGCAAGCTTGACGACAGAAGGGCGCGGGCAGCAGCCTCTGTGCTCTCATATGCCACAGTAAAGCTCTCGATAGGGCAGTTCCAGGATATGTCCTTCGAAGAGAGGGACGAAATCACCGAGGTAGAGTACTTGGAGATGATCTCAGGCAAGACTGCTGCACTCTTCCAGGCATGTGCTGAGATTGGGGCTATCGTCGGAGGGGGCGGCGAAGACCGCGTCGCTAAACTCGGGGCATATGGATGGAACCTTGGCATGGCTTTCCAGATATTCGACGACTACCTTGGCATCACTTCGAATGAGGAAGAGCTCGGCAAGCCGGTGGGGAACGATCTGAGGGAGGGGAAAAAGACACTGATAGTGATCAGGGGCATGCAGACCCGATCCAGGGACATTATAAAGTCCCTTCTCGGGAACAAAAATGCGACCCAGGCACAGTTAGCAAGCCTCATCACCTCCCTTGATGAGGATGGCGTCTTAGGTTATGTCAGGGAGAAAGCCTTGGGATATGTCGAGGAGGCTAAGAGGGCGCTTTCCTGTCTGCCTGATTCTGAACCAAAGAGTTCCTTGACTCAGCTTGTCGAATTCGCGGTAATGCGGAGGAAGTGAGGCGGGGAGGGAGGGCACAACAAAAAGATAAGTGCTCCCTTGCACAACTGTCTCTCTCATGTCAGGGTGATCACGTTGGACCAACCGTCCGAGGAAGACCGGATAAGGAAGCTGCTAAGGAATCATGCATTGCTCAACGCCGTCAAGTACGGCGGAAAGGCTAATCCAAAGGCAGTGGCGGGAAAGGTTTTTGCAGAGGAGCCTGCACTCAAGTCGAGGGCTGCCGAGATATTCCGATTGGCAGAGGAGGTTTCGGCAGAGGTCAATGCCATGTCCCACGAGGAACAAAGATCGCTGGCTGAATCAGCCGGGCTCTCTCCATCGAAAGAGAAACCGAAACCCCAGCAGCACCCGCTCCCTCCCCTCCCCAACGCCGAAAGATACCAGAGGATCCACGTCAGGTTTGCGCCCAACCCCGACTCTGTCATACACCTAGGAAACAGCCGTGCCGCCATACTCAGCGATGAATACGCAAAGATCTACAATGGGTCCTTCACGCTCCA
>JASFYK010000083.1 GCA_030055545.1 Thermoproteota archaeon
TTCGATCCCGGCGGGGGGAATGCCGCCGAGCATAGCTTTTGACCTGGCACTCATAATACCACTCTCCTGGGCTCCGCTTGCTGCAGATTATATGCGATTCGGGAAGACGGTCAAGGGGTCATTTGCCGGTGCATTTTTAGGGCAAGGGTCGGTCAACGCGTGGTTCTTTGTGACCGGGCTTGCATGCGCATTGGCATTCGGGTTGACGGATCCTACCGTTTATGTGACGCAGATCGGTGGGCTCGCCTTCGGAGCGCTCGCTCTCTTGGCAATCTGGCTAGGCACCATAACGACCACTTTTCTGGATATCTATTCCGCGAACATGTCCCTGGTCAATATCTTCCCGAAGGTCAAGGAGTGGCAGGGGAGCCTGGTCGCCGGCATTGCGGGAACGGCGATCGCCTTCATACCTTGGATGGACGCTTTTGTCTCGTTCCTATACATCATTGGCGCGGTCTTCGTCCCAATGTTCGCGGTGGTAATCGCGGATTACTTCGTGGTATCCAGGAGAAAGTACGACACGCGTGCACTTTATGAGTCGAAGGGACGGTACTGGTACTGGCATGGGTTGAGTGTCCCGGCAATAGCCTCCTGGGCAGCGGGAACGGCTTTCTATTTCTGGGTCCAGTCCAATTTCACGGAGATCGGCGCAACGATGCCTGCCTTCGCTTTTACCTTCCTGATCTACCTGCTCTCAGTTGCAATTGAAAAGAGATCTGAAGCGAGCTTGCATGAAGAGCGGTGCAGGCAGCGGTCACGAAATATGACTTTCTGGATCAGAGCCCGATAACGATATAGCATCCTCGAGCAATAATCCCGCATATGCCGAAAATAATCCTTGTCAAGGATCTCGTGAAGGATTTCTCTAAGAGGAGGGCCGTGAACGGCATTTCCCTGGAGGTCGATGAGGGGGAGATCTTCGGCCTTATCGGCCCCAACGGCGCTGGGAAAACCACGACACTCAGGATAATCGCCACGATCATAAAGCCGACTTCGGGGCAGGTGATGGTATGCGGCAAGGATGTAGTGAGGGAGGCTTCCGAGGTCAGGCGTCTGATCAGCTACCTCCCGGAGGAGGCGGGGGCGTACCAAAACCTCACCGGTCTCGAGTACCTCAAGTTCATGGCTTCTTTCTACTACGGAAATGAGGACGAAGTGAAGTCGGCACTGGAGGAAGGGATGAGAATTTCAGGACTCGGCGAGCGACTGAAGGAGAAATCCTCAGCTTACAGCAAGGGGATGAAGAGAAGGCTCCAGTTGGCGCGAGCGCTCATGATAAAGCCCAGGCTCGCAATACTGGACGAGCCGACTTCCGGGCTGGATGTGACGCATGCGTTCCAGCTGAGGAGGCTGATCAAGGAATACGCGGACAAGAACAGGATCACGGTGCTGCTCTCGAGCCACAACATGCTTGAGGTCGAGAACATGTGCGACAGGGTCGCATTCATAAACGAGGGCAAGGTGGTCGAAGTCGGGCCCCCCGATCAGCTGATCTCGAAGTACGGTGCTGAAACGCTTGAAGAAGCTTTCATGAAGGTGGTAGGGTTTGCCTAGCGGGCTCAGGCTCCTCGTGATAAAGGAGATCAAGGATCTCCTCAGGGACCCCAAGATCTTGGTAGGCATGATAATATTCCCTGCCCTGCTTCTGCCGCTTATGGGCATGGCGATAAGCGTTTCCACTGGCTCCACGATCGAAAAGGCGTACGGCAACCTCTCGATTTATGTTGTTGACGACGACAGAGGGCCCCTTTCGCAGGCGCTGCTAGGATACTTCAATGCCAACTACGTGGAGGTCAAGAAACTCGCTGGATCTCCTGAATCGAACCTTGGGCTTCTATCGGGCGGGGATGTTCTGCTCTACATACCGAAGGGATTCTCCAGCAACATCACCGGGGGCAACTGGTCTGGGGTTGTTATGTTCATCAACTTCAAGGATTTCTCGATGGTAGAATTCATAAAATCAGGCCGCGTCGACCAAATAATAAACAGCTTCAAGAATGAGCTGGTGAAGCAGCTCGTATCGGAGGAAGCACCTGGCAGGGATCCGAATGCCCTGCTGAACCCGATCCGGCAAGAGTACCAGTCCATAATCAAGGGCGAGGCGTTCGGCCTCAGCCCCGCACTTCTACAAGGCACGGTCCAGATGCAGACGCTCATGGGGCCACTCGTGATTATGATTGTGCTGATTCTCGCGATGCAGATCGCCGCGACGTCGATAGCAATCGAGAAGGAGGCGAAGACGCTCGAGACGCTGCTGACCGTCCCTGTGAGCAGGATGAGCATACTGTTCGGAAAACTCGCAGGATCCGTCACGGTGGCGCTGATGGCAACGGTGGCGAACGTGTTTGCATTCACGTATTACATCGGTGCTGTTCTGGGTAGCACAGGGACGGGGGCTGGGGATCTCGGACAGGCGGGGCTGAAGCTGGCACCCAGCCCAGAGGGATACCTGATCCTCGGCCTTTCGATATTTGGTGCGCTCATTTCAGCCCTGGCCATCGCACTGACCCTTGGGACGCTGGCGCAGGACGTGAGGGGGGCGCAGTCAATTATTGGCATCGTGATTGTCCCAGTCTTCATTCCAGCCATATTCATGATGATGGGCGACCTCAGTGCCCTGCCTCAGGCGATGCAGATATTGCTCTACCTGATCCCGTTCACTTACCCAGCCCTCGCATCTCAGGCGCTAATAACAGGCAATTACGGAATGAGCTTAATCGGGCTGGTCTACATGGCGTTCTTCACCCTAGCGATGCTCTACATAGCAGCGAAGATCTTCAGCTCCGAGAGAATAATGACTGCGAGGATAAGTTTCAAAGCCAAGAAAGCAACCTGAGCCGTTTCTTTCAATTCTATTTTTTATTTGTTTTTATTTCCTTGACGCGAATGCTCAATTCCAAATTCTTTAAATGAACTACAACGGATTTTAGGCGCCTCCAATGCTGGGGAGGCGGCCTGCCATACGAAGGGCACCTGCACCTAGGGTCAAGGCGATTTCTTCTCAATGTCCCTGAACATGATGAAGAATACCGTAATGTAAATGGAGTAGATCGCCGATGTTGCATACAGCGGGAGGTCAAGGCTGAAATCGAAGAGAGAACCGCCGATCTGTGCGGCTACCGAGTTCGGTATCCTCCAGGCGATCGCAGTGAGGGCTGACGTAGTGGCCCTCTCACTAGGGCTGGCGTGCCTCATTACGAACGCCGTGAGTAACGGTGAGGACATGTTCATCAGTATCTGGCGTGAGATGAACAGGAGGGCTGCCACCCCGAAGTTCGGGCTGAGGGGCAAGAGTGCCATAAGCGGTATTGAGAGGACCTGGGGCACTACAATCACCTTGAGGGAGCCGAAACTGTGTGCCAGCGAGGGGGCAAGGAAGAAGAATGGTATCGCAACGAAGCTGACGATCGAATTGACCGTCCCTATGGGCCCAGACTCGACCCCGAATTTGGCGCTCAGGTAATATGAGAGCATAGGTATCGAGAGACCAGC
>JASFYK010000084.1 GCA_030055545.1 Thermoproteota archaeon
CAAAAGTCAAACCGACCGGCAACAGGGACGAGAACGAGGTGGCCAGAATGGTCCCAGGCACGCCTGCCAGCGGCTCTACAAGTCCAGTCAAAGTTGCGAGGCCAATTGCCCTCAACTTGGAAGACCCGCAGATGGAAAACAGCAAAGCAACAACGAGCCCCTCAGGAATATTCTGTATGCCTATTGCTGTTGCCGTTATCAGTCCTTTGGACAACCCATCTCCGAAGCTGAGCCCTACCGCCAACCCCTCCGGAATGTTATGGATACTCATTGCGATGAACATGAGCCAGACCTTAGGAAGCTGCGAGACTTTCCCCTCAGGACCAGATCGAGGGTGGAGATGCGGAACGCTCCTGTCCACAAGATGCAGAGCGAGAGCCCCGAGAGCAATTCCTATCATTGCAACAATATGTCCTCCTATTTCTACAGCGGGCATGATGAGACTGAACCCTGCCGCGGAGAGCATAACCCCTCCTGAGAATCCCAGCATTACGTCTTGGTTTCTATCTCTGAGCTCCATCGGCACAAGTACAGCCAAAGCCCCAAGCCCAGTTGCAAGCCCTGCAATTAAACTGGCACCCCAACCCAAGATAAGGGTTGCATTTTCCATAAAAAACACTTAAAAAAATAAATAAAATGGGTAGGGCTTATTCTATATGCCTGAATTTCTGCGTGTATGGTCCTTCTCCGGGCGTCCTCCGCCTGAAATGGCCTGAGGGTCTTCCCTCAAGGAGTTCTTGGAACCACGCTTCATGTTCCACTTCCTCGTGGAGTATCGCCAGAGAGATGTCGTAAGTTCGGGGATCCTTGCCGTGTGTCATCTCGCAGATCTCTGTGTAAACCCTCACCGCACACCTCTCCGCCTCCAACAGAACCTTGAGAATAGCCTTGATGTCGTTCGGATTCTCAGGAAGATATGCCGCAGAACATGCCGCATCCTCGTGCAGATCCCTGAGGTCCTTGTATAGTTCACCGCCGAGCTCGTAGATCCTGGGCACAAGGGTTTCAAAATGCAGCCTGTCCTCAAGTCTTGCATCCTCTACGACCTCCTTTATCGCCTCCCCTTCCAGCCCAGTACAATGCATCCTCAGCAATGTGTAATAATAGTAGGTTGTGAACTCCGCCGCTGCCGCCCTCTTGAGCTTCTGGATCAAGAGATCCACGTCGACGCCTGCCTTCTCCACCATCTCTCTCCCTACATTTTTAGTATAACTCAAAAATTCTCACCTATTTGGCAAAATATAATCAATGAGTTTCCTATTTAAACATTATTTTTTATTGATCATAGCCATATTCTGATCTTTGGTTCAGGCTTGACATTTTTTGATTTGAATCATCACCATGACGCTGTAGTGGTCAGCGGTGCCGAAACTGGCGCCGGGGAAGGGATTCGAACCCTTGCTCCCCCGAGAGGGAACCGGCTTGCCTGTCCCATGGGTGATCTCAAGGCCGGCGCCTTAACCGCTCAGCCACCCCGGCTCGTGCAGTCTTCCATTTTCCACCGCACTTCTTATAAACCATGCGCCAAAATGAAAGCCTTTTGTTTTCCCGTGTATCAATAATATAGCGATGCTGCGCTGAGGGGGCGTCCAATCTGTACGAGTACCTCGACCATATCTCGGATGTGTACATCCACGTAGTTTCCGAATCGCTCGAGGGTCTCTTCTCTGATTCAGCCGAGGCCGCTTTCGAGGTCATGCTTAACACGAAGGCGGTCGATGGGCGCAAGTCGATGCCCGTCGAGATCGCGGCCAACGACTTGGAGCAGCTCCTCTACTTGTGGGTGGACCGTCTGATATACCACTTCGACGCCGACTCCTTTGCCTTGAGCCACGCGGAGGTTACCAAGGTCGAGGTCGGCGAAGGGGCTAGGCTATCCGCGGTCCTCTGGGGGGAAGACTATGACCCCGCCAAGCACGACCAGCGGACCGGGGTCAAGGCAATGACCTACTCCCTGATGAGAATCGTCTGGGAGGGCGGAAAGTGGCATGCCTACTTCGTCCTCGACATATAGCAGGCCCCTCTCTGGTACTGATAGCCCTATGTTTATATGGAATCGCCTGGTATGAAATTATAAACCGAAAACATGGGACAGGTGGCTTTTCATGATTGATGGATCTTCAATCCCGCTCAAGAAGCTGAGCGACTACTCCTGGGAGATCCCCAAGGATTTTAAACCTGGGATGAACGTCCCTGGAAGGGTTTACGCGGACTCATCCCTCTTGGACAAGATGGCGGAAGACCTTACGCTGCAGCAGTGCGCCAACGTGGCGCACCTGCCAGGGATCCTCCGGTACTCGATAGTGATGCCAGACGGGCACCAGGGCTACGGCTTCCCGATTGGGGGCGTGGCTGCGTTCGATGCCGAGGAGGGTGTGATCTCCCCCGGGGGCGTGGGATACGACATCAACTGCGGAGTCCGCCTGATGCTCACGAACCTGGACCTGAAGGACGTGAAGCCCCTGCTGGGCAAGCTGATCGACACACTATTCGACATGGTCCCGTCTGGTCTCGGGAGCAAGGGGGGGATAAGACTCACCACCTCCGAGCTCAACGACGTGCTTGACCGCGGCGTGGAGTGGGCCATTGAGAAGGGGTACGCTCTCCCAGAGGACGCGACGAGGTGTGAGGAGGGCGGATCGATGAAGACCGCCGACAGCAGCCTCGTCTCCCAGTCTGCAAAGGGCAGGGGCTCTAACCAGCTGGGGACGCTCGGCAGCGGGAACCACTTCCTCGAAGTCCAGGCGGTGGACAAGATATACGACCAGCGCGCGGCGAAGGCATTCGGCATCGACCGGGAGGGGCAGGTTGTGGTCATGATACATTCGGGCAGCCGCGGCTTGGGGCACCAGGTCTGCAGCGATTACCTGCACGTGATGGAGAATGCTGTATCCAAGTACAAGATAAAGATACCCGACAGGGAGCTTGCATGCGCCCCAGCCAACAGCCGCGAGGCATCCGACTACTTCGCGGCGATGAGCGCCGCCTGCAACTATGCGTGGGTGAACAGGCAATGCATCATGCACTGGACAAGGGAGGCCTTCAGTAAGACATTCGGGTCGGACGCGGAACGCCTCGGGATGCGTCTAGTCTACGATGTGGCACACAACCTGGCAAAGCGAGAGGAGCACATAGTCGACGGGAAGAAGCGGCTCCTCTACGTCCACAGGAAGGGCGCTACCAGGGCATTCCCGGCCGGGAGACCCGAGATCCCGTCCGAGTACTGGAGCATAGGACAGCCCGTGATCATCCCTGGCAGCATGGGGACCGCATCGTACCTCCTACTGGGAGGACCCAACTCTCTTGACCTCAGCTGGGGCTCCACCGCACACGGTGCAGGCAGGTTCCTGAGCAGGGAGGCTGCCATAAAGAAGTACTGGGGGAGCAATGTCAAGCGTGACTTGGAGGAGAGGGGGATCCGCCTA
>JASFYK010000085.1 GCA_030055545.1 Thermoproteota archaeon
CTCAACGACGTCTTTTACAGGAAACATTAAAGATCACTCTCTGGACGGCAAATAAATCATTATGTTATAGATGACTGAATCATAATTCGCCTGATGGCGTGTTGGGAGTCGAATGGTGCTCGATCAATTCGTGATAATTGCATAACCTTCAATGAAGAGGAGGAAAAAGGGAACCAAGGCAAACATGATTGCTATTCTTTTTTTGCCGATTTGCGGGTGAGGGCGACGAAGCCTCCAGCTATGACATATCGATGGCGGAAAACTTATCATTATGTCCTAATGAAGGCATGGGTGGGTTCATACATCCATCGGTACCCTACGATGGAAGTTCATAGGAAAGCCTCTAAAAAGAGCTGCGGCGAGAATCCCTATCAATGACAACTCGAATCAGGATTCTCATATAACACTAATTTGTATCATCAGGGCAAATACTTTTCGTCTTGGATCTCACGATCGCTCAGCATGGAAAAGCACTCTAAAGGGCGCTTGATTTGGGGTCAGGCATAAGTAATTCACGGCTCAGGTGGACTGCCCAGTGAAATGAATACTTATTTTAAGAGCCTGACAGGTTAGGAATATCGGTGTGACCCTTGATAACAAGGGAAAGAATCTGGGAACTGATCGAACGATACGAAGCGGGCACTGAAAACCTCGCGGTCGGGACGCTTGGGAGCCACTCGGCCCTCGACATCGCTGATGGAGCCAAGGAGCAGGGCTTCCGGACTGTAGTGGTCTGCCAGCGGGGTAGGGAGCTCCCGTACAAGACGTACCGGCGAATAGTTGATGAGGCGCTCGTGCTCGAGAGGTTTTCGGAGATTGCCTCAGAGGGCATTCAGGAGGGCCTCAGGCGGAGGAACACAATATTCGTCCCCCACAGGGCATTCTCCACATACGTGCCCTACGACATCATTGAGAATCAGTTCCTGCTGCCGCTCTTTGGAAACAGAATGATGCTGAGGTCGGAAGAGAGGTGGGCTCCTAAGAACCAGTACTATCTCCTTGAGAAGGCTGGAGTGAGGCAGCCCAGGAAGTTCAAGTCACCATCTGAAATAGACACGCTGGCGATCGTTAAGGTCCAAGAGGCAAAGAGGAAGATAGAAAGGGCATTCTTCACAGTCACGGACGAGAGGGACTTCTGGAAGAAGGTCGAGGAGAGGGTCTCGAAGGGGATAATCACAAGGGAAGACGCTGAGAGGGCAGTAATCGAGGAATACGTTGTCGGGACCTACTTCAACTTCAATTACTTCTATTCTCCGCTGAGCGGGGAGGTCGAGTTCATGGGCATCGACAGGAGGCTGCAGACGAACCTGCACGACTTCGTCTCACTCCCCGCCAAGCAGCAGCTCGAGATAAATTTGGCGTTGCAGAACATCGAGATAGGGCACATGGGAGCTACAATAAGGGAGTCTATGCTTGAGAAGGTGCTCGAGAACGGGATCAAGTTCGTAAAGGCCACGAAAGAGGAATACCCGCCAGGAATAATCGGGCCCTTCGCGCTGCAGGGTGCAGTGAACAAGGAACAAGAGATAGTCATATTTGATGTATCACCTAGGGTGCCAGGAAGCCCTGTCATTGGTACGACAAGCCCCTATACCAAGTACCTCTACGGCAGACAGATGAGCGTGGGCCAGAGGATCGCCCTCGAGATAAAAGAGGCATTGGGGACAGGCAGGCTCAAGGAGATCGTGACGTGAGATGCCTCCGACAATCGCAGTAATTGGATCCCATTCGGCCCTCCAGATACTCAAAGGCGCCAAGCAAGAGGGGCTGAGGACGCTGCTGATATGCCTGAAGGGCAGGGAGAGACTCTACGGGCGGTACGGCCTTGCGGACAGGACCGTCACTGTAGACAACGTAGAGGCGATCCTGGGGGACGATATCCAGAACCTGCTCGAAGAGGAAGGGGCGATTTTTGTGCCCCATGGCACGTTGATATCCGGCGGGCGCCTCGAAGACCTAGAAAAGGGTTTCAGACCAAGGATCTTTGGGAACAGGTTCATATTCAAATGGGAGTACGACAGGGACCTCAAGGACAGGCTCTTGAGGGAGGCGGGGATCAGGACTCCGAAGAAGCTCTGCTCCTATTCGGAAATAGATGGTCCAGCGATAGTCAAGCTCCCAGGAGCCGAGGGGGGGAGGGGATACTTCATTGCTAAAAGCCCAAGGGACTTTGAGGCGAAGATAAGGCAGGTCACGGAGAAGGGGCTGCTTAGGAAGGGAGAGGAGGAGAAGGTCTTCATCCAGGAATACATAATAGGAGTGCCTGTTTATCCCCACTACTTCTGGTCGGCGGTCGAGGGGGGGCTCGAATTGATGGGGTGCGACAGGAGGTACGAAACTAGCATAGACGCGATAGGGAGGATAAGCGCTAAGGATCAGCTTGAGCTCGGGATAACCCCAACATTCAGGGTAATTGGCAACATTCCCCTAGTGCTCAGGGAATCCCTTCTCATGGATATTTTCGAGGACGGGGAGAAGTTCGTCGCAGCCGCAGAGAGGCTAGTTCCGCCCGGGATGATAGGGCCGTTCTGCCTCGAGATGATCTGTGACGAGGAAGGAAATCTCTACACATTCGAGTTCTCCGGAAGGATAGTAGCGGGCACGAATCTCTTCCTCAGCGGGTCACCGTACAGCGACCTCCTCTTCGACGAGCCGATGAGCATGGGGAGGAGGATCGCAAGGGAGATAAAGGAAGCCTCGGAGCTCGGCAAGATCGAGAAAGTGACCACATAGTGGTTCACATGTACCACCTGAAGTGTGCCAAGGGCGACATTGCTGAAAGGGCAGTCGTATTTGGGGATCCCTGCAGGACAAAAGCCTTATCATCTTTTCTGGACCGTCCGAGGCTGGTGAACAAGAACAGGTGCCTCCTGACATACACAGGGGATTATATGGGCACTAAAGTGACCCTTTCGACGACAGGGATGGGCACCCCGTCCGCAGCAATTGTCTGCGAAGAGCTTGCGGCTTTGGGCGCAAAGTGCATAATCAGGGCAGGGACCATGGGGAGTAGTTCAGACAAAGTTGCCGCTGGCGACGCCGTCATACCGACCAAGGTAATACCGATGGATGGGACGACCATGGCATATATGGATGAGTTCAAATTGCACAACCTTCCATGCGCATCGCGCCGCATAACAGAGATGCTAGGATCTACAGCACGCTCGAAAGGGGTCAAGGTCCACACTGGCGCTATCTGCACGAGCGACGCATTTTACTTGGAAGGGAAGGGCCCCAATTTGAAGGAAAATGGGGTGCTGGGGTTCGAGATGGAGTGCTCGGTAATTTTCACAATTGGGGCGATCAGGGGCTACGAGGCAGGAGCTATATTGGCAGTAACCGGAACCGTCCGCGGCAAGGAGAGGGTCCTTGAAGGGGATG
>JASFYK010000086.1 GCA_030055545.1 Thermoproteota archaeon
TACTCAATAATTTTGTGATGGTCGTTTTTTGTGAAAAGCACGCTCCTTTTTCATTATGACCCAAACTTAAAATAAAACTCAAACCGCAAAAAAAGAAGGGTTTTGTTTAGGCGGTCTTCTTGTTTACGTTCTTTGTACCGCACAGCGGGCACATGGTAACCTTGTAGTCAGCCCAGAACTTGTGGCTCTTCTCGCACTCGTATTTGACTAGATCCTTGCGATCGTACTCGGTGCAAGTCTTCTCAGTGGTGCCACAGTATGGACATGGGGTAGCATCGGTGAAATACCACCAGGTGTGCCCGTTTATGCATCCGCACATGTAGCCCATTGAGATCTCCTCTGAATCATATTTGTGCTGAGAAAATAAAACATTTGCCTTTCTATCTATAAAGCTAGAGCAGGCGGAAAAAGGCGTTGACCCCTAGGCACTTAATCAGCTATGGAAGTGGACTTTACCCCTCTCGAGAGTGCGACAATCCCAGTCTTCGCCATCTCAATTATCCCAAAGCCCTTCATGAGGTCAAGGAACGCCTGGATTTTCCTAGGCTGCCCGACGACCTCTATTACGAGCGAGTCCTTCGAGGCGTCGATTACCCGTGCCCTGAATATGTTTATGTAGTTAAGGATGTCCGAACGCTTCGCCGGATCAGTTGCGGAAACCTTCACAAGCGCCAGCTCCCTGAATGCAGAGTCGTCGGGCTCGAGCTCGCTGATCTTTATGACATCAGGGATCTTGCTTAGCTGCTTGATCAGCTGCTCGACGATCGCCGGGTTGCCCCTCATAGTGATCGTTATCCTCGAGATCTTGTCTTTTTCAGTGCCGCCGACCGTTATTGTGGCGATGTTGAAGCCGCGCCTCCTGATCAGCGAGGCCACCTTGAAGAGAACCCCCGGCCTGTCCTCGACGAGTGCAGAGATTATGCGCATTTCGTCTTCAGCCAAACCAGACCACCTCCCTAAGCGTCTTGCCAGGCGGAACCATCGGTAGCACCTTTTCGTCCCTCGAGACGGGGACGTCTATCACTACAGGCACTTCAGCACCGGCGCTCCTCCTTATCGCTGACTCGAGTTCGCTGTAGCTCTCAACCCTGATCCCTTCTGCCCCGTAAGCCTCTGCAAGCTTGGCAAAGTCAGGAACGGCTCCCAGGTCCGTCTCTGAGTACCGCTTGTCGCAGAACATGCACTGCCACTGCCTGACCATTCCGAGCACACGGTTGTCCATAACGAGAGTCACGGTCGGTATCCTCTCGACCACGGCGGTTGCAAGGTCCTGTTCCGTCATCAGAAAGCTCCCGTCGCCGTCTATGTTGAAGACGGGCCTGTCGGGGCAGGCAACCTTCACGCCAAGCGAAGCTGGGAACCCGAAACCCATTGCCCCTAACCCTCCGGAGGTGATGAACGTACGCGGTTCGAGCACCTGAAAATGGAGTGCTGCCCACATCTGGTTCTGTCCCACCCCGGTTGTGACTATCGACCTTTCAGGTATGCACGAGCGTAGGATCTTCATTATGCGTTTGGGGCTCAGGGATCCCTTGCCTTCCTCGCTGTTGTAGAATTCCCTGTACTTCTCCTTCAGCTCGGCGATCCTCTTCGACCACTCGTTCTCTTTCTTCCTTATCCCCACCTCGAGCAGACGGTCTGCAAGGGCTGCGAGGGCCTTGCGCGCGTCCGCCACTATGGGCACGTCGACGCCCAAGTTCTTACCTATCTCCGCAGGGTCTATGTCGATGTGGATTATCCTGGCGTTCTCACCGAATTTTTCCATCCTGCCCACAGTCCGGTCATTGAAGCGCATGCCCACGGCTATCAAAAGATCGGCTTCTTCCGCGGCCATATTTGCCTCCCCCTTCCCGTGCATCCCGATCATTCCCAGCGAGAGAGGGTGGACTTCAGGGATTGCCCCTTTGCCCATCAGGGTGGTCGCGACCGGAGCGGGCATCATCTCGGCGAGCCTTACAAGTTCGGCGCTCGCGTTTGAGGCAATGACCCCTCCTCCGGCGATTATGAGCGGGCACTCAGATTCGAGTATGAGGCCTACCGCCCTCTTTATCGAATAGGGATGGGGCTCGCCGCCCTTGACGACGTATCCGCCAATCCTGACCTTCTCTGCTTCCATGTAGTCGACCTCCTCGTAGAAGACATCCTTCGGGATGTCCACCAAGACCGGACCCTTCCGGTTCGTGTTTGCTAACATGAAAGCCGCCCTCATGGTATCAGGAATTTCCGAGGCCTTGGTAATCTGGAAGGCGTACTTTGTGATCGGGGTGACTATCCCAACGATGTCAGCCTCCTGGAAGGCGTCCTTCCCTATCATGGAACGGGGGACTTGCCCTGTTATCGCTACAACAGGCGAGCTGTCCATATGCGCGACGGCTATCCCCGTCACTAGGTTTGTTGCGCCAGGACCGCTCGTGGCAGTGCACACGCCAGGGATGCCTTTCGCCCTTGCGTACCCGTCGGCCATGTGCGCTGCGCACTGCTCGTGGCGGGCGAGTATGTGCCTCAGATCCCCTCTCTCAGCGCATTCGTAAAGAGCGTCATAGAAAGGTATGGTGGAGCCCCCCGGGATGCCGAAGATCACTTCGACCTTCTCGTCCTTCAGCGCCTCCACTACGGCTTTAGCCCCTGAAACTCTCATTAAAGCCCCTCCTGATGACAAATGGAATTCCGTCGGTGTTCATAAGAGGAATGCTGCGCGGCAGAATGTCATCGGCAAATGGCAGACTTTCAAATGGGAATGAATAGAAGGCAGGCACCAGCAGTACTCCTCATCACTATCACTTAGTTCCATAAGTAACGGGGCTTTTTATATAAATATTTCTTATTTAACCTAGGAGAGGGTGTAAAGCTTAGTGGCCAACCCGCCCGACCGCTTATGACGAATAGATTGTCTCAAGCCCCTTCGCTGTCCAGCGAGTTAGCAGCATAACCGGCTACAGCTGAATTTTTTAAATGCGCCGTTAATACACTGCGTATTTTACGATAAATTATTTTGGTCGGCAGACAACTTCTTGCGTAACCAAAATAAAAAAGTAGAAGAAAGGTCGATGAGGCTATGCTATCTTCTTGCCGGCCTCGTAGCTTGCGCTTTGGTTCCAAATCTCTTTGGGCTCCAGCAACCATACGCCCCTGGCAGAGAGACCGAGCTTCTTCAGCTCCACGTTCATCCTGTCAACTATCTCGCCGGAGGTCAGGTAATCCTTAACCTCTGCCCTGATCTCGTACGAGGTCATCTCCTTCGTGACGAGGAGGGATGCAAGCTCTCTGGATTTTTTCATGTTCTCCATGTTGCTGCTGCTCCGCCTCATCAATATTGCACCTACAACTACTGTGTTCGGATCTGGTGCCATCAGGCTGCCG
>JASFYK010000087.1 GCA_030055545.1 Thermoproteota archaeon
CCACCCTGCTCAGGACGCTCCGGTATATCGGGGTTATCTCCGCGACTAGCCTTTCTAGGACTTCCCTCCAGATCCTCTTTCTCTCCGCAATTTCCTCGATCAGGTGCTTCCTGTTCTCTCCGACGACAGCCGCCTTTTGCTTCAGCTCCTGGTAGGTCTTCTTGTATGTTTCGTACATCGATGGGGCATCCTCAGGTACATCTCCAAGCGAAAGAAGGTGGGCGTTCACGTACCTTATCTCGTCCGAGATTTCCATGAGCGTCCTTGCAGTCTGGATGCGATCCCCTGCATCCTTTACTCCGTGCTGTGCCTCCGCAAGCGACTTCTTAGCCTCCTCCAGATCCGATTTCAGATCAGCGATCTCCCGGTCCAACTCTTTTGCCCGGTACCGCATCACGGCCTCTTCGACCTTAGCATCCACATAAGATTTGACTATCGTGTCGAGCCTTTCGTCGGATAGACCCCTCTCATGAAGCCGTTCAGGTGCAGACAGCAGAGCCCTCAGCCTCTCCTTTTCAGCCAAGTAATCGGACCAGAGCTGCTCCGCAGCCGCCTTCTTCTGTGCGACCCCCTTCCTCAGATCCTCAAGCTGGGCCGACTTGAGCCGGATCCGCTCTTCGATTGAGGCTACAGCTTTCTCGTTCTTTATGACTTGGGCCCAGACCATCTCCCTCTCGAGGTAGGATTTCTTCTCCAAGAGGCGTTTCTTCTCCTCGTAACGGTTGTTCAGATCCCTCCAGTATTCGAGCGTCTGCTCTGCGCTGCTCAGGAGCTGTGTTGTGGCCTCTTCCTCTCCCAAGATGCGGCTCAGCTTCTCCTCAGCATCGAAAATAGCCTTCCTGTATGGAAGGAAGCCCACAGCCTCTTCAACCATCCTCAGTTTCTCTTCCGGAGAGGTTATAGCGAACTCCTCTATCATGTTCTGGTGCATTATTATCAGCATGTTGTCCGGATTCATCCCAACGCTCTTGAAAAGGCGGTTCACGTCGAACTTGCTTGCCTCTTTGGAGTTTATTTCAAACCAATAAGTCCCGTCCTTTTTGAGGTACCTTGAGACGGTAATCAGGTCGCTGTTGATGAGGGGCACTGGGCGCTTCCCGTCCACGGCAGCGTTGTTGAGGACAAGCGTAACCCGGGCTGTTTCCTTGCCCCGTCTTATCAGGTCAGAGAGCTTCCTTGACCGCTCGGTATAGCTCTGACCAGTTGCAACAGATATTGCGAGCAGTATCGAGGATTTGCCAGCGCCGTTCGGACCAGATATGAGGTTGAGCCCCCGGTTAAGCTGCACCCTAGCGTACTCATACGACATGAAGTTTTCGAGGATCACCTCAGACAGAGTCAGCCTGGCCATTGAATTCACCGAGGAGCTTCCCCTTCCATTTTATGCCTAATAAACCTGTCCTACATCTTCAAGAGTCGATAACGGGCAGTCATTTATATTGACTTCGTTGGAGCGGTGGGTCGTACTCTGGCGCCGGAATCCTTTTTTACGAAAAAACGTAGTGTTAAGAAAAAAGCTTATGAATATTTTCAATAATCATTTAAAAGCACAGGCGATGACCATTGGAGAAGATCGAGGTTAAGACGCTAGCCCACAATGGAGTCCTCATCCCGGCGTACAAACCCGTCGGGTTCAGGATCCGCTTTAAGGGTCAGGAGATCGCGCTCAACAGGGATCAGGAGGAGATGGCAGTCGCCTGGGCTAAGAAGCTAGGGACGGAGTACGCAACGGACAAGGTATTCATCAAGAATTTCTTCAACGACTTCGGGAAGGCCCTTGGAATAAAAGGCAGGGTAAAACCAGAGGATTTCGATTTTTCTGAAATATTGAAGTGGCTCGCGGAAGAGAGGGCAAAGAAGGAGGCGATGACCAAGGAAGAGAGGAAAGCTTTGGCTGCGGAGCGAAAAAGGATAAGGGAAGAGAATAGGCTGAAGTATGGTTACGCGTATGTCAATGGAATGCCCATGGAGATAAGCAATTACATGGTCGAGCCCGCTTCCATCTTCATGGGCAGGGGGGAGCACCCGATGCGCGGGCGATGGAAGCCCGGAGTCAAATCGGAGGACATCACGCTTAATCTCTCACCTGATGCCCCTGTTCCGGAGCCTCCGGACGGTGGCAGGTGGGGTGGCGTGATATTTGATCCGGGCTCCCTCTGGGTGGCAAGGTGGAGGGACAGGCTTAGGGACAAGATGAAGTACGTCTGGCTCTCTGACACTGCTTATATCAAGCAGGTCAGGGACATCGAGAAGTTCAACAAGGCTTGGGAGCTCGAAGGCAAGATTAAAGAGGTAAGGGATCACATACTGACCGGTCTGGAGTCGCAGGATCCCCTGCAAAGGAAGGTAGCGACGGTCTGCTACCTGATCGATACACTAAAGATGAGGGTCGGGGACGAGAAGGACGAGGACGAGGCGGATACCGTAGGGGCCACGACTCTAAGACCCGAACACATCAGCATAAACGAGGAAAGGGGGGAAGTAACGTTCGATTTCCTCGGGAAGGACTCGGTGAGGTGGATCAGCACGATCAAGCCGCCCGCAATAGTCATCAAAAACCTGAAGGAATTCATCGAAGAAGGCAAGGAAACAATATTCAACGGCGTGAGGTCGCAGAAGGTGAACGCCTACCTAGCGGAGATAATGCCTGGGCTCACCGCCAAGGTCTTCAGGACCTACCATGCATCGACGACGACAAAGGGCTATTTAGAGAAGGCTGATGTTGAGAAGGGCGACCCTGTCTTTGTGAAGAAGTATCACGCGACGATGGCCAACCTTGAAGCTGCAAAGGTCTGCAACCACAAAAGGAAACTGCCGAAGACTTGGGAAGAGTCGCTGAGGAAGAAGGAGGACAGGCTCAAGGCACTGAAAGAGAAGGGTGCCAAGCCCGACAGGATAAAGGAGCTCCAGCTTAGGATTAAGGCAATAAAGGCGACCAGGGATTATAACCTCAACACATCCCTCAAGAACTATATCGATCCGAGGGTTTATGCTGACTGGGGGAGGAGGATAGACTTTGACTGGAAGCTCTACTACTCAAAATCCCTCCATAGGAGGTTTGCCTGGGTGGAAAAAGAGATTAATTCGACTGAATTGACTGGATAGTGATGTCATTATGGTCTTGGCGGCGAAGGTCTTTGTTGTAAAGGAAGAAATAGACATTCCAA
>JASFYK010000088.1 GCA_030055545.1 Thermoproteota archaeon
GGCGTTCCCCGACAGGCGTACAATCCGGGTGATATGGGTTGGGGTCGGGAGGGGGGGAAATGAGGTGATGGAGATTGCCAGGAAACTGGACAATGCGCTTGGAAGGTTCGGCTTCCCTAAGGAGAAGAGGTTCGTGCCCCACATAACGATCGGCAGGGTCAGGTCCCCGAGGAACAGGGAGGGCCTGCTAAATATCCTTGACAGACACTCACAGACAGCCTTCGGTACGGCTCTGGTCGACCGGCTGGTCCTGAAGAAGAGTACGCTCACAGGGTCAGGCCCCCTTTACACAGACCTGAAGGTGTTCCCGTTTGAGTGATGGGCAGGAGATCGCAGCTATCAAGTCCGAGGTCCTGAGGAGGATCAGACCGACAAAGGAGGATCGGGAGGGGGTCCTCAAGGCTGTGGAGCTCGTCAGGGGCAGGATCCTTGAGGCTGCAAGGGGAAGAGGGATCGAAGTCAGGGTCGAAGTGGAGGGATCCATCGCCAAGGACACATGGATCTCCTCGGACAGAGACGTTGATCTCTTCATCATATTCCCGTCTAGTGCTGATAGGGAGACCATAACCGGCGTTGGACTGGAACTCGCAAAGGCAGGGGCAGGAGAGAGGTGGAAGGCTGGTTATGCGGAGCACCCCTACCTCGAGGCGGAGGTTCTCGGATGCAAGATGGACATAGTACCGAGCGGGGAGCTCGTGCCTGGCAAAAAGGCGATGACGGCGGTAGACAGGACCCCATTGCATACGAGATATGTGAGAGAGAGGCTCAGCGAGGCAGGGAAGGACGAAGTGAGGATCCTGAAGCAGTTCATGAAAGGGGTCGGGGTCTACGGGGCAGAGCTGAAGGTAGGCGGCTTTTCAGGGTACCTTTGCGAGCTCCTCATAATCAGGTATAGTAGCTTGGAGGAGACCCTGAGAGCGGCAGCGGGCTGGCGGCTGAGGGAGGTCATAGACATAGAGGGGCATTACAGCCAAGGATCTGCCCTCGATGCGTTCGATTCCCCCTTGGTAGTGGTGGACCCGGTTGACAGGGGCAGGAATGCTTCGGCGGCGGTGACCCCCCGCTCACTCGCAACGTTCATCTCGGCGTCGCGCCATTTCCTGAGGAGGCCCTCAATCACTTACTTCTTTCCCCCGACCTGTCGGATCGAAGCGGGAGGGCTGATGGGGATGTTAGAGGGCAGGGGGACGGAGTTGATTGCGATAGAAATAGCCTGCCCAAGCCTCCCTTCTGATGTGCTCTGGGGAGAGATCAACCACAGTCTCTCGAGGATTTCTGGTCTGCTCAAGGAGAAGGGATTCAGGCTACTTGACGCTTCTGCCTGGTCTGACGAGAAGGAGAAGGTGATCTTCCTGCTCGAGCTTCAAGAGGGGAGGTTGCCTGAAACGGAGACCCACGTCGGCCCTTCCGCAATCTTCCCGGATGATGAGGAGAGGTTCCTAGAGAAACACCTCAAGAGCCCAAGGACGGTCGCAGGCCCCTTCATCTCAGGCGATAGGTGGTGCGTCATCAGGAGGAGGGAGACCACGGACGCTAGGAAGGTGCTCGAGGAGAGCCTCCCCAGGATGAAGCTGAGCCCAGACATTGCCATTGAGATGAGGCGCGGCTTCGACCTATTTTCGGCAAGTGAGCTGATCAGACATTCCCAGGGTAGACCGGAGATCATGAGCGAGATCTTCATGTTCATGAGGAAGAGGCCGCTATGGCTGTAGTCGTGCCCCTCGAGGACAGGAGGCTCAAGGCAGTCCTCTCCTACCCACACTTCTCCGACGCTCACTACGAAGCTGTGCTCGGGGACCTGAGGGCGCTCGGTGTGCAATGGGTCGTCCTCGCCGGAGGGCTAGAAGTCGGCGATGCTAGGCTGATAGGGAAGGGCTGCACTTCCGTCGTCTGCATAGGGATGATCGGGGATCGGCAGGTCGCGTTGAAGATAAGGAGGAGCGACTCGTCCAGGGAAAGCCTGGAGGCGGAGGCTTCGAACCTGGAGTTTGCGAACTCATGCGGGGTGGGTCCCAGGCTTTTCGGCGCAAGGAAGAATGCGATAGCCATGGAGCACATCAGGGGGCAGAATTTTGTCAGGTGGCTCGAGGGTAAGCCGCACACAGAGGCGGTCAGGCGCGCGGTAGTGGACATCCTGGGGCAGTGCCTCTCCCTGGATATGAACGGCCTGGACCACGGAGAGCTCTCTGAGGCCAAGAAGCATATAATAATAAATGAGGATGGGAAGGCATGCATAATCGACTTCGAGAGCGCGAGCAGGTCGAGGAAGCGCAGGAACCTTACTTCGGTGGTCAGCTACCTCTTCTTCAAGGAGAGCGTCTCTAGACTTCTCGCGATGCACATCAACTGGGACAAGAAGGTGCTTACTGATATAATGAAAGGGTACAAGGCAGACCCGTCGGAGCGGGTCCTAGTAACGCTTACTTCGCATCTCAAGCTTTATTAACGGATCTGGCAAACCATTTATTGAGACCGAGGTATCAACTCGGTCATTGATGAAGGAGAGTCTCGGACTTCGGGATGACGAGAACTTACCCGACTGGGTCTTGATAGCTTGAATCGACAGTGCATCGCATGGCAGACTTGCCGAATGTCGAATAGAAAGGCTTAATAGCAGATAACTTGTTGGATGGCTTGTGCAAAGAAATTTGCATCAAATAGAATAGGAGTGAAAGAAATGGCAAGTAGAGAGATGCACAAGGCAGTCTGTTCCGAATGCGGCCAGGAATGCGAAGTTCCATTCAAGCCGGACGGGACGAGGCCTGTGTATTGTAGGGACTGCTACTCTAAGCGCAGAGGCCCAAGAAGGCGGTAAACAGACCTTCTGAACCGTGTAAAGATTAGTTTGGATTTTTTGTTTTTGACTTTTTTGAATTGAGCTTTTCCGCGACTGGGCATGTAATATGCCAAATGGGTAATTTCTCATTTACAAAATTGTAATTTATAATTATAGATCGTATAGTTTTATATATCAAAAACAGGAAGTCTTCCCAAGCGGAGGCGCAACCAAAGGTTGCAGTTTTCTGACGCCACCAAAAGAATGATAGAAAGATGCTTTGCAATGAACGAGCTAGAGACCGAAATCCAAGGGCTCTTGAAGGGGCTCCCGGAGGAGATGGCCAGGAAGATCGGTGGTACAAAGGAATATTGGACAGAGAGGT
>JASFYK010000089.1 GCA_030055545.1 Thermoproteota archaeon
TCCCGGCTGGGCATCGGAATCGAGAAGGAGGTGGCTTGGGATGCATTCAAGAAGGAGACGTCGAGCGAGCTCGTCGGGGTCCACTGCGACGCCCTCTCAGAGGCTAACCGTTTGGGCTCCCAGGCCAAGCTCTATGGTCCGCTGGTTGCAAATTCGTCCCTCTTCGTACTAACGCTCCGGAGGAAGGTAGAGGAGGCTGCCGCGCTGATGAAGGGGATAATTGTTCCCATGCACCCAATACTCTGCGCCATAGTCGGTCTCATAATGGCGATCCTGACGCAGTTCATCGAGATCTTCACACAGTTCGAGCAACAGGGGCTCCCTATGGTGTTTGCGTCTGTACCCTCACTCGCGGCGATCGAGGCATACATCTATGTCCTCATCGCAACCCTAACATTCGTAAACGCCATTGTTCTGCACGAGGTCGCCGGGGGGCAGGAGTTCGACCTGACCTTCTACTTGGGGCTATTCATTGTCACTGGGTGGATAACCTACTTCGTGTGCTTCACTGCAGTGGCATCTTACTTGGAGAGCATTGGTCTAGGGAGGATGGTCAGCATCACTGGTTTCTGAGCTGAGTGGTGGTGTCTATATGGATCTCGCCTCTATAAACACGGTTCTACTGCCGATGGTCTTGCTGGCGGGAATGATCCTCGCCATGGGGATGGTGCTCACCCTCTTCCTCGATGTGGTGAGAATGTACTGGGGTGGAAGGAGAGGAGCCAAGAAGGGGGAGGTGCGCGAGGGCGGGGTCGGTAGCTCGCCCCGGCTCGCCGAATCTGGAGATCCGGATGGGCAGCCCCAAGAAGCCTCACTCGAGAGTACGGGAGAAGCGGTCGGCGCGCCTGATGCGTTAACGCTCCCGGAGGAGTCCCTGAAGCAGAAGCGCATGACAAATGTTGGGGGTATGGGGCGGTTTTCTAGGGCACTCGGATTCGGCATCAAGCTCAGAATCCCTTCTATAAGGCTTTTTAAACACAAAATGAACCAAGACCCGCTCGTTCCCCCCCAGGCAGCGATTCCAAAGGATCTCCTGAATGGACCCGATAGAAAAGAAGCGCTCGTCGGCACAGCCGGCTCGGAACCAACCTCCGAAGCAATATCATCCGTAGGATCTGGAGGAGAGCAACAGGAAACCCAAGCACCCTCATTGGTTGCGCCAAACGCCAACGAGGGTCAAAAAGAAGGGGGGGCGGAATCTGAAAATGAAGAGAAGGCAGAATCCAAGAAAGAAAAATTAGGAGAAGGCGGGGCGTCTGCAGAGCGAGCTGGGACGGTTAAGAAAGATGACGTAAAGGAGAAGGAAGGAGAAAAGGCTGTTGAGGAGAGCGCCCAAGACCAGAAGGTGAAAGTGAAACCTATCTCGAGCCTCGCGGAGGCAAGGTCGATAATAGAGGCAAAAGCCAAGTCCAAGCCTGCGCCACCTCCCGCCGTCGACCCAGGCGCATCAGAGGCGGGCAGTGGGGTCGCCAAGGGCTCGTCAGAGGCTGGACAAGCACCAACAGAGACCGATGACGTGGCTGCGCTTCTCGGTATCTCCTCAGAAGGATCAAAGCCGAAACAAGACGCCCCAGATCCCCCAAAAAGCTCGACACCCGAGATCGAAGCCCCTGCCCCTACAATCAATCCGTCGAGGGATGTGGATCAATCTAAGGAAGGGGCTGCTGAAGCTGGTGAGAGTGGCGGTGGATTTAAAGATGTGGACACCCCGATCTCTGACCTCTCGGCAGCGGAGCTGCTTCAGAGGAGCGAGCCGATCGGCGAGGTAAGCCACCTTCCGAAGCAACTACACGAACTCAAGACTTCGCTTTTCCAGCTCGAGCAGAAGCTGAAGAACCTGAAAAAAACCGAGGGAGAAGCTACTTAGCTACCTCACACTCCGAAAGAAAGGACCTGTGCTCAATGGATCAGCCATGTCTGGGTTATTGACACGCCCTAGGAGCTTGCGGTGTGGCGGCTTTTTGCGCATGTCAGTCACCCAATCTGAGAGAAAGGTAGGATAATGCTGGAAGGGTGGCTGATGCTCAATACTTCAGGACATAGTAGATGAGCACCAACAGGGCACCGAGCGTGAAGAGGTCAGGCAATACCGCAAAGGGACCGAGCCCGATCAGCCGGAACCCGAATGCCCATATCACGAGGGGGTTTGACGAGACCGCATTCATCAACAGCACCATCGAGAGCAGGATCAACCCTACTGTGAAGCTACTTTTGGTCTTCGTGTAGATGCCTATGTAGGTTCCGAGAAGGAAGAGGAGCAGCACAAGGTTGACAGTCGAGACAACTGCCTTCATCATGTAGAAGAGCTCTAGGTCCCATGGTACGGGCACGTGAAGGTCCCGGGGGAAGAACAGGGGCATGAAGGTCAGCGATGCCCAACTTGCGGCTAGGGTTGCGGCCGATACCACTAGCCCCATCAGGACGATGCCACTCGAGTACCCTCTCATACTTTTTCCCATCAAGCAACACCCTTTTCTACTTTTTCCAAACTTTCTTCAGGATCTCCTCAAACGCACCATAGTTCCTCTCCATGGCTGGCGTCAGGAAGTATGTGACGCCATAACCGTCCCCGGCCGATGTTATTATGTTGTTCTTCTGGAGGACTTCTAGGTGGTGCCTCACGTTCCTGTAGTCGGTCCCAAGCAGGTTAGCCAGCTGGTTCGCGTTCCTAGGCTGTTCCCTCAGCGCTTCTATTATCTTTGCCCTGGTCTCCCCTCCCCTCGTGCCTGCGATTAGCCAGCCAAGGATGTACTTGAACGAACCTGCACCTTCCGACAATAGAAGCGCCCCGAGCGGATTGCGTGAGTTAATACCATCCAGAATCGAAGATAAAACTATTACTTAAAGAATCCTTCCGCACTAAAACCCACGCCGAACGAATTGTATCTGATTATGAAAGAAATGTGGTGAGATCCTGAAAAATCGATTAATACTGTTCTGGAGCACTCTCTCTCGCCGCAAGGAGGAATGGTGGTAAAGCGGTAACGGCGAATAAAACTATGGCAAATGCAGCAAATACGACGCGCGCTGGAAATGGATCATCACTACTGCGCCCCGCCGAGACCTTTCCGGGATGGCAATTTGCTTTATTTTCCAGCAACGGATCCGTGAACTTTTCAACTGCTCAGGCAAACGGATCTTGGAGCAAGAACGGAACT
>JASFYK010000008.1 GCA_030055545.1 Thermoproteota archaeon
GAGCCATCCCAAGTGTTTCATTAAAATTCTCAAGCGTTTCTATCTGGCTGCTAATGATCTCCACTATCGTTGCATTAATTGCTACAACGACAAGTACGACAGGGAGTATCAGAAGGAACTCTAGCACCTCGTCATCCATCTTCCACGAACCCCATTATTCTATTTAAATCTGCTTCGAACCTGCCTGTGCTATTCAACTTCTCTACGATCCCTAAGAAAATCCCCCTGTGCCCTCCCGTCGCCGACTCGAGAAGCCTGGAGAAGAGCCCGAGGCTCAAGTTACCGATTGCTGTAGAGATCAGGATCCAGAATAGCAAGACTGCACCGAAGACTACCATCCGAGATGGCATGACTTCCCCCGTCATTAAGCCCGTCATAAAAGCCCGCGTGCTGAACTCCCCAAGGGAAGTTTGCCATATAAGTTCTGGCATATGTCGGAGGTCGATCTGCTGATGGGCTGTCAGGAGACGGAGCGGCTTCAAAAAGGGAGGGGCGGCGATCCTATCTCAGTACTTGAAGAGCGGATAGCTATTCTGGAGTACTCGATATGCCTAGTTTCCAAGAAGGTAGACGAGATTGAGAGACGGTTCCCTTAAGATCTACCGAAACCTCGATCCCAGGATGCCCCTACCCGAGTTCGAGCAGATCTCAGAAGATCTTCCTAGTTCATGCACGCTCTGCCTTTTTTCTGGGAGTAAGAGCTTCCTCCTCACTCGGGAGCAGTTTCAGATGATTAGGCAGGTGTGCCATGATCTCAAACTCAGCCTCGACCTCCTCTCGAAGAAGTCAAAGGACTGTGCCTTCGCAAAGGAGGTCTGCTCTTCGCGGAACAGCGAATGGCCCGCGCTATTTTCGAAAGTCCGGTTGGGAGTGCACAACCACAAAAAGGGAATCAAATGCAGACTTTGTGGAGTGTGTAGGGATCTCGCCGGATTAAAGTCCCTCGTCTTTTCAATCGGGGAGATCTCTTTTGCTCTCCGCCCGCAGGTTGTCCCATCCGGTCTGGCATCTTTGGGGTCACCAGAGTACTCGATCCCGCCATACTCCGTTTACATACTGAGGCGATCTGGAAGGATTGTCTACATCCCTGTGCTTAGCGGGCTCGCGGTTGAAGAAAGGATCAGGTCATTCAGGCTTATAAGGAAGGTCAGGAAGTATGAGGAGAGACGCCTCAAGCCCCCTTTTTCGATAGAGCTTGG
The DNA here is from genome assembly GCA_030055545.1 of Thermoproteota archaeon. GTDB lineage: Archaea > Thermoproteota > Methanomethylicia > Methanomethylicales > Methanomethylicaceae > Methanosuratincola. Next base: position 1,200 of record JASFYK010000008.1, read on the forward strand.
GAAGGTGATTGAGGAGAGGCGGGCAATCCTCAGGGAATTCTCGAAGCTGAGCGCGCCCGCCGAGAACTTTGCCCTGTATTCGTCGGTCGGGCTTGTGGACCTCCTCCCGCTCCTGATTGACGATAATGTTGGAGAATTCTATGCCGACTCCCCCAGGACATTCGCCTACATCGACCACAGGGAGCTTGGCAGGTGCGAATCCTCGGTTTGGGTCAGTCCTGGAGTGATCGAGCGTCTACTGGCATTTTCTGCGTCGAGTTCAGGAAGGGCATCTGATTACCTGAACCCTCAAATAAAGGCCTCGATAAAGACAAACGAGTTCCATGCCAGGGTCTCTATCGACGCCCCTCCCCTCTCCTTTGAGGGCACCTCGATTGATGTCCGAAAGTTCTTCAGAAACCCGACTGATTTCGGGATGTTGATCAGAAACAAAACAATCCCCCCTGAGGCAGTCTCATACCTGCTCATGAAACTGAGGGCTGGGAGCAGCTTCAGCATCTACGGGGAAAGCGGCTCTGGAAAGACGACGCTCGCAATAGCGCTCGACCTCGAAACCCCGCCGCACTGGAGGAAATACTCTGTGGAATCCGATATCGCGGAAAACGTAACCCAGCACCATCTAGGGAAGCACCAGGTCAGGCTGCTCGCCGCAACAGGGTCTGCAGAGGCCGCCGAGAGGAGGAAAGAAATTTTGGACAGCCTACTCCACAAATCCCCGGATTACGTTTTCTTCGGCGAGGTACTCTCAGAGTCTGACAGTCGAGCCCTATTCCAAATTCTGGCGTCTGGTATACGCTGCATTCACACTGTGCATGCCCCATCCGGGGAAGGGTTGTTGAGGAGGTTCGCCTACCAGCACCATATCCCGTTGCTCTCCCTCTCTGACTTGGGTGTCCTCGTGCAGATGCGAAGGTTCGACATCGGTGGGAATTTCGCAAGAAGGGTCGTAAGGATATCTGAGATCGTACGAGACGAGCTGCCGGTTGAGATACCGCCCCTCAGGGACCTATTCGTCTGGGACGCCATTTCCGGACAGCTCGAACCTACGCCTGCATACCGTGATATGTCGATACCCGCATAGGGAGGGCGATCAGGATTGGAGACCTTGAAAAATGGCCGCACCCGTGCCCTATATGCCATGCTCGTCGTATACTCCCGACGTTCCGTACTGCCGTCAAGTGCATTGGAGTGGCTCTCCAGTGCGCTGGGCTACGATGCGGTGGTAGTGTGTGGTGTTGTCGGCAGGGAATTTCTTGCCGGGGGGATCAACCTCCTCGTGATTTCTGCTGTGGCCGTCCTTCCCTCCGTCCTTTTTTTGGGCATTCCTTTTTACTCGGCTCTAGCAATGCCTTTTGGAGCGTTGGCTCTCCTTGCCATCCTGCCGAGGACCATCGATGCGGGGTCTGAGATAAGGGATCTCTTTGATGCCGCACACTCATTCGAGATCTTTGCGACAATCCTTCTCGCTACCGGGAATTTAGCTCTTGCGGCTGGTAAGGCTTCAGAAGTGCCAGGTAGGGCTTCTAAGCTATTCAAAAAAGCACTAATGTCGATGAGGGACGGCGAGGCCGCTGAGAAGGCTATAATCAGGTCCTTCAGCGGCAAAGGCATCTGTTCAGAATGGGTCAAGTCTGCGGTCAATGGCAGGGAGGGCGGGATCTCCCCTGTTGTTTCAAATTGGTATGCTGAATTGAACAGCAGGATACTCAAGGCAGAGGACATGCTATCCTTGCTGGTCGCCATCTCGACCATCCTCCCCATTGGGCTGTCAATGGTCATGGCAGTCTGGGGGCTAATGTCAACGCTTTTGTCCCCCATCCTGATCCTAGCTTTCTCGGCTGCAATAACGGTAATATTCTGCTGGTTCAAGGGGCTTGAGGCGATCCTTTCATGAGGCATATGTTTCCTAATCCTCTGGCGGTATTTGCATCAATCCTTGTTGCCGCTCCTTTGGCATACTCCTGCGGCATTTTGTGGATGCTGATTCTGCCGCCGCTCATCTTCCTGCTCGATAGGCTGATGCGCATTCGCGGCGTCTCCAGGTACAGGGAATCCGATGGTACGGCTCCTTTCTTGCTGGCGTTCTCAAGGCTCCTTAACTCGGCATCCCCAGGAGAAGCCCTAGTAAGCGCATGCAGCACCTCTGTGCCAGGCGAGAGCCTTTCGAAGTCTCTGCTGTCGCTCAGAAATGGTGTCGCCGCCGCATCTGTGATGCGCAGGTTCTCCAAGCACATTCCCGCTGAAAGCCAGACCTTCGAGGCAGTTGCGGCGCTGCTTAGATTCGATAGAGCCTCGTCGGCTGAGAAGATCAGGTCCTTAGTAAAGTTAAGGGAAGACCGAAGGAAGGTGAGGCAAGACCTTGAAGTGCGACTGCGGGCGATTTCCATGCGGTTTAAGATACTCTCGATAATATCCTCTGCCTCCCTCGCAGTCACCGCTTTCGCCTCTCCAGTGCTGGGATCCTTCTTTTCCGATCAGCGACTTGGCGGGGGCATGGTTGAGTCCCTGATCCGGTTTGATTTTCCGGCATTTTCTGTCTTCTATTCGCTCGCGCTCCTCTCTTCGTACCTCCCCACCAAGGCACTGCCCTTTGTTGGCGGATTAGGTTCTGCTCTGCGTGCCTCGATTGCCTACTTCATGACTTACCTTTCTCTGGTAGTGGTCGTGGGCATTGCTTTTTAAACCCCCCAGATCTAGGGGGAAAAAGATTACGCGAAAGAGTTTTTCGAGAAGGGGTTCACCACTAGTCGAAGAGGGGCTTCTGCTTGGGCTATCCATTGTGACGCTGACAGTTGTTATGTCAATTGTTGTCGGGCTCCTTTCGGGGGTGCAGGACACATTCAACCTCTCTGTATTCAATGGGAACGAATTCATCGAGAACCTGCGGAATTCCTTGAACCAAGTACTTTCCTTTTTCAGGATAGGCTGAGACATGCCCGTAATACCCTCATTTTTTCTTGCACTCCTCTGCTTCCTATTCCTGAGAGAATATTTGGGTATGCCTCTGGCTGCTGCAGTTTCGATCTCAATCCCTATTCTGTCCGCTATCATTCCGGCATTGGTGGAGCGCAACCCGTACAGGGGGGCAGCGCTCAGGCTTGGGCAACCGCCGCCCGTTCTTGAGTTTGGAGGCAAGAGGTATTCTGCAGCAGCTCTCTCGATAAGCGCCTCTTACGAGGAGTCTTTCGGCCGTTTTGAAAAAGAGTTGGCCTACGAGCGCTTATGCAGGTTCACTGATGCCATGGGCTCATTCGGCATGCCGACCGCCTACATAATGTACTCTGTTCCGGGGTCCACCCCCCTCCATGAATCGCCGAGCGGGAACCAGGCCCTGCTCATCGCATGGTTCTGCTCTGACGACAGGCGTGACCTCTCCGAAAAAGTAGAGATGGCGTTAAGGCAGCTGGAGAGCTTGGTCAGCTTGGTGTTTCCGGGGGCACAGACAAGGAGACTGGACGAAAAAGATTTATCATTGATCATTTCCTCCCCTTTGCCCTACTCCCTGGGGAAGATCGGTGGCATTGTCAAAGCATCCTCTGGGGCTGCCATTTCAGTTGTTCCGCCTCCGCCGGATCGCCAGGACCCGTCTTCCTTGGTGCCTGCCGTGCAACCGCCTGTAACCGGTGGGGGCCCTTTAATCGGCTATGTCTATTCAAGGGGGAAGGAGGTGGCCCCCCTCTGCATCCCGATCACAGACATCAGGCGCCACGTCTCAATATTTGGGGCTACTGGCAGCGGCAAGTCCACGACTGCAATGAGCCTGGCCCTCCGGCTCTACTCTTTGGGCGCCTCGGTCCTGATCTTGGACTGGCACGGTGAGCATTCTCTGACAGTCGAGGACGCAGGCGGCAGGGTGCTCAAGCCAGGCATCCAGGGCGGGCTCACCATAAACCCGCTTTCAGGGTTCAGTGGTAAGGACCTGGGTTTCCAGGTGGAGTTCATCACTGACATCTTTGCCCAGGTCTTCCGTTTTACTCCGCCGCAGTCCTATATGTTCAGGGAGGCGCTCAAGGCAGCATACCGGTCCAAAATCACCCCGACCGTCTCTGACCTGATAGCGGAACTGAGCCTGCTGCCCATGCGCTCCAGCTGGGACCACGAGACAAGGATGGCGCTGATGAGGAGACTCAAGTCATTCACAGAGGGCGCGTGCGGATTTGCCCTCTCCGGCGTCGACTCCATCCCGCGGGATGAGATCTTCCAGGGCCTGGTCTCAATTGACCTGACAAACCTAAAGGATGTCAACAACAGGACGATCTACGCGAATATCCTGATGAAGATGGTCTACGATTACTGCGTCCAGAGGGGAGAGCGTCAAGACCTTAGCCACGTCCTCTTCATCGAGGAGGCCCAGAATGTCTTCCCCCCTAGGCGCCCCGAAGACCCGATGACAATAGGCGAGAGAATACTCGCCGAGCTAAGAAAATTTGGGGAGGGAGTCGTTGTCATATCCCAATTCCCATCCTCCGTGTCCCAGGATGTAGTCAAGAACACTGCAGTCCGGGTCATACACGCCGTAAGATCGGGTGAAGACTTGGAGCAGATAGCTGCCTCCACATCGATGGACGAGAAACAAGTGGGCGCGATACCCCTGCTCTCTGTTGGCGAGGCAATAGTAAGCCTTCCGAGCAGGTCCGGCAACTTCTTCGTCAAGGTCTCTGCCGATCCGCTGGTCTCTGCGTGCCGGTCGATCAGCGCAGGAACTCGTGGAGAACCCCTTCCTTCTGGAGCCGGGTCAACCAGTTGACGCTACCGGGGGGCAGTCCCCGCCCTGAGATGGCTTCCCTGACGCTCATTAGAAGCTGCGGGAAGTCGAGCCCGGTGGCGTCAACCTCTAGGACTATGCCCTCCCCGAATACCTCTACAGCGTTGACTAGGCAAGAGTCGAGGATTTCGGCCTGGACATTCTCATCGACCTTTGACTGGGCGTATCCCCTCTCGATCAGCCTCATCCTCAAGATCCTGGGATCGAGCCTTATCACGACCGCCCTCTCCACAAACCTGGGGGGGACGATCTCTCCGTAGTGCCCCTCTACGATGAACTTTGCCCCCTCTGACTTCAGCACTCTGGCGAGCTCCCTCTTCAGCTTGGTTTCGTCAATTATCGACGCCCCTCTATCCGGGTCTTGACCTGCGAGAGCCCCGACCTCCTTTGCAATCGTGTTCAGCTCGATTAGCCTGTACCCTTCTGTTTTTGCCAGCTCCCTAGCCACAGTAGTCTTGCCCACTCCAGGAGTGCCTGTTATAACTATCGAGTTTTTCATTGCTGGTTGCCCTGTTGGTCTAAATGGTGGATAAATTAAAACATTGCCGAGAGCCGGTCAATGTCCGTGGAAAAAGCCCGAATGGCGAAAGGAAGAATAAAATAAAAAACAGAAAACAAAAAAGTTGGGCGTTTTTAGCCCTTTCAGTCCTCTCCGGCTCCGCCTTCGCTTGGCTTCTCAGGTGCCTTCGGACCGCCGCCCTTTGAGGACGCTATGACGTCGTCGATCCTCAGTATCATAGCGGCTGCCTCCGCAGCGGACTTGATTGCTTGGATCTTCACGGCGAGGGGCTCAACTACCCCGAGCTTGAGCATGTCGCCCGTCTTGCCTTCCCTTACATTCACTCCTGCCCAGATCTCGCCCTTGTCGTGGAGCGCCCTCAGCTCTACGAGTATGTCGATCGGATCCATGCCGCCGTTCTCCGCCAAGGTTCTTGGGATCGCCTCAAGGCTGTCCGCAAAGGCTTCGATAGCGAGCTGCTCCCTGCCTCCAATGCTTGCAGCAAAGTCCCTCAGCTGCTTCGCTGCCTCGAGCTCAGGTGCGCCTCCGCCTGCCACGATCCTCCCATCCTCTATCACGTCGGCAACGACACAGAGCGCATCATGGAATGTCCTCTCAGCTTCGTCGACGACCCTCATCAAACCTCCCCTTAGGAGTACGCTGACTGCCTTGGGGTTCTTGCACCCTTCGATGAAGGTCAGCTTGTCCTCGCCGAACTTCTTCTCCTGCACGATCCTCGCCTCGCCCAGGTCCGCCGGGGTGAGGTCGTCCAGGTTCGTGATTATTCTGGCGCCGGTCGCCTTGGCAACCTTCTCCACATCGGACTTCTTGACGCGCCTCAGACCGAGTATCCCTTCCTTTGCGAGGTAGTGCTGGGCTATGTCGTCTACACCCTTCTGGCAGAGGACTACGTTCGCTCCCGTGGACTTGATCTTGGCGACCATGTTCTTCAGGAGCTTCTCCTCCTCCTCGATGAAGCTCTTCATCTGTGTCGGGTCAGTGATCCTGATCTCAGCATCGAACTCGGTCTTCTCGATCTCGAGCGGCGTGTCTAGAAGGGCTATCTTCGCATTCTCAACTACCTTTGGCATGCCTGGGTGGACCACTTCTTTGTCCACGATCACACCGTATACGAGCTGGCTGTCCGCGATGCTGCCGCCCTGTTTCTTGACTATCTGGATGTAGTCTAGGTCTGCGACATACTTGTCGCCGCGCTTCTCCGCGATTGCCTTCACAGCCTTCACAGCCATATCTGCGAAGTAGTCCTGGTTCCCAACAGAGGCCTTGCTGTTCATTGCAGTAAAGGCGATCATCTTAAGGTTCCTCTCGTCCTCAAAGCCCACCGGGATCGATATCTTAGAGAGCACCTCCACTGCCTTCTCTGCCGCCTTCTTGTAACCTTGGACTATGAGCGTAGGATGTATGTTCTTGTCTATCAGGTCCTCTGCCTTCTTCAGCAGCTCTCCGGTGATCACTACCGAGGAGGTTGTACCATCTCCGACCTCGTCGTCCTGGGTCTTGGAGATCTCCACCATCATTTTGGCAGCAGGGTGCTGGACCTCGATCTCTCCTAGGATCGTTGCACCGTCGTTGGTGACGGTTACGTCCCCAAGGGTATCAACAAGCATCTTGTCCATCCCCTTGGGACCCAAAGTCGTCCTAACAGCCTCGGCTATGGCCCTGGCTGCCATCATGTTTATCTTCTGTGCCTCTCTTCCTTGCGTTCTCTGGGTTCCTTCCTTCAAAATTAAGACTGGAACTCCACCGAGTTGAGCGGTTGACATAGAATCCACCTCAAACAAATTGCATTAAGAAAGACTTTTACACTTCTATATATAGATTTCTGTCTGCTCGAGGAGCGGGGTTCCCGGTCTAAAGACCGCTTGAAAAATGATTGAGCCCAAAAATTCAGATCCCGAGCTTCGTCATTGCCAGAAGCTTCCTGCTGGCCATCTTTATGTCCTCCGAGTTTACCGTCTTCCTGCCTGCGTGCTTGGCCAAGGCTATGGCGTCTCTGGAGATCTCGAGTGCGAGCGTCTCCAGTACTTCCCTCAGCGCTTCCGAGGCTTCGTCGCTGACCCTCTCTGCACCTGCCTTCCTCATTATCCGATCCATCGCGGATAAAGCCAAGTCTGTCATAGTGATCCTGATAGATTATGTCTGGGGCGTTTAAAATATTTCCCCCCCATAGGCTTCAAGATGCGTTTCCGGATATCACAAATTATAAATTATGGTTTTAATATCGGGTTGATAGCCTGTGGTGACTGGTTTGGGAAAGGTTCGTATAGGGAAGGTAAAGAGCATCTCAAATGAGCTTGTCCTCAAGTACAGTAACGTTTTCACAACTGATTTTGAAGAGAACAAAAAGCTGGTCCAGCAATACACTGATATCACCAGCAAGAGGCTGAAGAACAGGGTGGCGGGCTACATTACCCGCCTCAAGGTAAACGAGAAGAAACGGGAAGAAGCCGAGGCTGCAGAGGCTGAGAAGGTAGAGGAGTCTGAGCAGAAGCAGACCTTGGATGTTGAGGGGGAACCAAAGGAGATCGAGGAAGCGGCTGAGGAGCCTGAAACCGAAGAGGCTGAGACCGGGGATGAGGCCGGCGAGCCTACGGACGAGACCACAGCCGAGGCCGCTCCTGCAGAGGAAGAAAAGGCAGAGACAGGCACCGATGCGAAGGGTGCCGCTCCATAAATCTTGTTTCCCTCGCCTTCCCTTCGAACGATGTGATTGCGGGCAGATGAATTGCCCGATCCTTCTTTTCTCGGATCCCACTCCCAAAAAAGCAAGGGATCCAGATGTTATATTAGTAAATCCAGCAATAGATAAGATCGGAATGAAGTGGTTGACCTGCACTGAGTCAGTCGATGAAGAGTAGCACCTCCACTGACCTTTGATCGCTTCCGGGGTAAGGAAGATTGAGCTCCCGCTTCCCGCCGATAACCGCGGTCGCAATTGATGAACTACGCCCCCACGAGGAATATGACAGAAAGATCCTTTATGATGTCGCCCTGTCGCTCCAGACCGAGAGGGCGGTCAGAGACCCGATCATCGTGGACGCTTCGAGCCTTATGATACTCGACGGGACCCACCGTTACTGGGCGCTCCGCCGTATGGGTTGCCTCTCGGTCCCAGTCGCAATGTACGACTACGCGTCCAATTCCGTTGGGATAGCCCGGTGGAACCGCTGCATAGACTCGCCTGCGATCTTCCTTCCGAACAGGAAGGTCAGGGTCGAGTACTCAAATGCTGGGGAAGCCCTGGCTGCTGTAACGGAACGCAGGGCAAGCCTTGCGCTCATAGGCCTTTCGGGATCGCAGCTGCTCTTCGAGGATGGGTTTGAGATACACCGTGCCTATTCACTGCTCAGCGAGCTCGAGACCGAGCTCAGGGCCAAAGGGTGCGGCGTATCTTATGCGACCGAGGACGACTCATTAATGCGGCTCAAGAGCGGAAAAGCCTCTTGGATAATGGTCCCCCCACCGATAAGGAAAGAGGAGGCCCTGGAGGCTGCAATTAGCGGGCGCCTCTTCCCAATAAAGTCCACAAGGCACATAATCCCGTCCCGGCCCATCAAACTCAGCGTCCCGATCGAATGGCTCATGGACGACCCTGAGATCGCGGCTTCCAAAGTCCAGGACCTGCTGTCGCGGCTGTCATTCAGGAGGGTTGAGGCTGGCGCGATAGTAAACGGCCGGAGGTACGAGGAAGAGGTTTATATCGGTGAGCCCTCCAACCCATGAGGGGGGGGTTCTCCCTTGAAAGTAAGGGTGAAGTACATGGCAGTGCTCAGGGGCCTCTCTGAGATTCCAGAGAAGGTCATCGACTTCAACGGTAGCACCTTGGCAGAACTCGTCGACTTCCTGCGTGGGGCAGAGCCTGAACCGCTCAGGTCTAGGATGTTCGAAGAGGGCAAAAGGATGCGTGCTGATATCGTCGTGTTCATCAACGATTCCGATTCGATGCTAACCGGTGGGCTGGCATCCCCCCTGAAGGAGGGGGACGAAGTGGTCTTTCTCCCATCGGTTCACGGCGGATAGGTGTCAAAAATGGAAATGCTTGTTTTGGACTGGGGCAGGGTTCACTCTTCTGTTCTTGAGCTTTCCCGGAAAATCGAGGAGAGCGGATTCCAACCCGACTCGATCGTGGGCGTCGCCAGGGGAGGCTGGGTTGTGGCCAGGCTGCTGTCTGATCTGCTCGGTGTGGATGAACTGCTCTCAATCAGGGTCTCCTTCTACAGGGGGGTGAACCAGAGGGAAGCCAAGCCGAGGATCGAGTCGCCCATCGCAGGCGAGATAAAAGGAAAGCGGATACTGGTTGCTGATGATGTTGCCGACACGGGCGAGAGCCTCCTCCTGGTAGTAGAGCACCTCTCTTCGATGGGGGCCTCAGAGATAAGGGTGGCCACGCTCCATGTCAAGCCTTGGTCGAAGATAAAGCCCGACTACTTTGTCGAGAGCACGGCCAACTGGATACTCTATCCGTGGGAGTACCGGGAAACAATATCGAACCTCATCAGGGAATGGGGCAAGGAGGGGATCGATCCTGCTGGAGCAAGGGAGAGGCTTGTAAGCGCAGGCATACCCTTGGAGATCGTTAAGAGGTTCTCTCCTAGTATACCCAAGGAGACCCAGTAAGATGCGCGTTGCAAATCTGGGAAAAGGCCTGTTCGCACTGCTGCTGATGGCTGGTCTGAGGCCGAAGACCGGGGCGGACCCAAGGCCGTTGCTGGGGAAGTACTCCCAGTCGCCGAGCCTGCAGATACTGGATGCATGCTTTGTAGCGGGGGAGGCGCACCTGATGACCGCGGCGGTCCTGGCAAAAAAATCCTGGGAGGCGGGGGAAAACGTCTCCAGGATCCCTGCAAACGAGGTCTTGCTCTACGCGTCCTCGAAGCGGCAGATCAGGGAAGCTATAGAATTCATGGGGGTCCGGGAGAGCTCCAGCGGATGGGTTGCAGTCGCTGTCTGCGAGAGCGAGACCCAGATGGGGTGCCTAGTGCAGGATCTGCTCGCAATGGGCACCGAGGACGACTCGCTAATAGACCTAGACGAGTCAAAGTGCCCTGGGGTGGAAAGCAAGTTTGGGATCTCGGAGGACGAAATATCGTGCGCCCTCCCTCTCGTAGGCTCGAGAGAAATGGCAATTTCGACCCTTGTCGTGGAGAGGGTCTCTATCTCGGACCTCTACCGGTGATCGGCTAGTCTTTCCCGAGGGCCGTCTCCTGCATCTTTGTGACCGAGACTATGTCGCCCGGCCTTAAGACCGAAACTCCAGCCGAATCCCTGATCAACTCGATGTCGACAATCCAGTCCGGTCTCTCTAGGTTCACCTTCCTCTCGACTTCCCGGGCCACCTCCCTGATCAGCTCGGAGGACCTGATCTCCGACCCCCTCTTGTTCACGGTTATCCTGAACGAAGCCCCCTCTGGTATCGCCCCAGAAAGCCGTCTCACTGCTGCCCTTATCTCCTGGCCTTCTGCCCTGGTGACTTCTTGTATCGGCGTGACCTTCAGGATGAACCTTGCCCTCCAGGGGTCTTCAGCCAATTTGGCTGCGAGTTGCCTGCAGAACTCCACCGGATCGGATGGCACTTCGCCTTTGAGGAGCCCCGGGAAACCTGTCCTTGAGAACCTGATCGAAGTCTCTCCGGAAAGAGTAACAAGCTCCCTCATGCAGTTCCTCTCGTTGCCCCTCTGAGTCGTCACGATGATGTTGAACTTCTCTGCCCCGCCCGACGTTCCCATCCGCGGCAACCTCCTGCCCAAAGCTGACCTTATCGTCTCTACGTCTATCGGTCCCTCTCTAATAAGCCAGACCCCCTCCGCTATCTTCGCCCCAACTTCTGGGATCGGCTGACCAACCTCGACCACTGTGGAGGAAATCCCGACCGGCGTCTCCCCCGCGTCAACCACGACCTCCACCGTATTGAGGAGCTCCGGATCGAGCTCACCCACAGAGCTCGCTGCCCTCCTGCCCGAGACGTTTGCGCTCGTCCCGACCAGCGCGCCGCCAGATGCCGCTATTAATGAAATCGCGACGGGATGCCTTGGGATCCTGACGCCAACCTTCTGCCTGCCGCCGGTCAGCTCCTCCGGCAGCTCCTCCCTGAGCGGGGCGACTATGGTGAGAGGACCTGGCCAGAACCTCTCCGCCAGAGCTCTCCCAGCCTCGCCCAGCTCGACCAGCTTCTCGGCGGACTGCAGGGAGTCGACCAGCACTGGCATCGGCTTCTTCTCCCTTCGCTTGGCTGCGAAGACCCTCCTCACCGCCGCTTCGTTCCGGGGATCACACCCGATGCCGTATACTGTGTCGGTGGGGTAGACTATTATGCCCCCGCCCCTGACCACTTCTCCCACTTCCCTCGGGTCGAACCTGTCGGCGGCGCATATTTTGCAAGGCATAGCAAGATGATGATCATAGACAGACTTAAATATTTCAAGCTCACGAAAACACTTTGCTCTCTGGAGGTATTTGGATTGTTGCATATGGAAGAGGACTTCGATGACGACTGGATCGAGGACGAAGAAGAGGACGAATGGCCTGAGGACGAAGAAGAGGACGAATGGCCTGAGGACGAAGAAGAGGACTTCGAGGAAGAAGAGTGGTGATCTTCTTCCCTGCCTATTTTGTTGGGGGTAACTAAGTGGAATTCTGTCCAAAGTGCGGGAAACTCTTGATGCCCGAGAAGAAGGACGAGAAGATATTCTTGGTCTGCAAGTCATGCGGCTTTCAGAAGTCAACCGCCGAGACGAAAGGGTACAAGATAGTCCAGCCTGTCGACGAGAGCAAGAGGAGGACTACGCTGATCGTGGAGGCTTCCCAGGTAAAGGGGAAACGCCGGAGAGAAGAGGAGCACGAGCTGATAGCTGACAACTATGACTTGTATTCAGAATCCATGCTCGAGGAAGAAGAGGAGAGCGAATCTGAAGAGAGCGACTTCGAATAGGGTCCTTCCCGGGGGCAGTTGCAGGTGGCGCGGATCGTTGTACTTGACGCTGACTTCTGCAAGCCGGGGGAGTGCAGTAAGGAGTGCATAAGATTCTGCCCTATCGTCAGGACTGGAGCCGAGGCAATAAAGTACGAGCCAGGGATGGACCGGCCACTCGTCGCTGAGAACCTCTGCACGGGCTGCGGCATCTGCGTGAAGAAGTGCCCGTTTGGGGCCCTGAACATAGTGAACCTGCCGGACGAGCTAGAGGAGGTTTGTGTGCACAGGTACGGCCCGAACACATTCAAGCTCTACCGCCTCCCGGTCCCGAAGGAAGGGGTCGTGGTCGGCCTCCTCGGCCCGAACGGAGCCGGGAAGTCTACATCACTGAAGATCCTGAGCGGCGAGATGATGCCGAACCTCGGGCTTTACGACTGCCCGCCTGACTGGAAGTCCATACTGCGCTTCTTCAGGGGCTCAGAACTCCAGGAGTACTTCAAAAAGCTCTCGGAAAAGAGGCTCAAGGTGGTCACCAAGCCGCAGTACATCGACCAGGCCCCAAAGCGCCTGACTGGGACCGTCAGGCAGCTGCTTGAGCGGATTGACGAGCGGCACGCGCTCGATGAAGCATCGTCTTATCTGTCACTCGAACCTATAATGGACAAGGACATCCATGCCCTGAGCGGCGGCGAGCTCCAGCGCGTTGCGATCGCCGCTGTCTCGATAAGGAAGGCTGATGTCTACATATTCGACGAGCCGTCGAGCTACTTGGACGTCTACCAGAGGATGGCGATGGCAAAGCTAGTCCAGTCCCTGGCTGACGAGAGGAAGTACGTCATGGTCGCGGAGCACGACCTCGCTGTGCTGGACTACATCTCAGAGCAGGTGTGCCTCTTTTACGGCAAGCCAGGGGTCTATGGCATAGTATCCAAGCCGCACGGGGTCCGCGTTGGGATCAACATCTACCTCAAAGGGTACATCCCGGACGAGAACATCCGGTTCAGGACCTCGGCCATAAGGTTCCACCTCTCCCCGACCCCGACTGAGTGGAGGTCGGAGGATGTGATGCTGAGGTGGGGATCCTTCCGGATCAGCCGTGGGGACTTTGTGCTGGATGCGAACGGCGGTGAGATACACCGGGGAGAGGTCGTCGGGATCGTGGGGCCGAACGGGACTGGCAAGACGACCTTTGTCAGGGTCATCGCTGGGGAGCTCCTGCCCGAGGAGGGATCCCCTGTAAACTTCGGCCTCCGGATCAGCTACAAGCCCCAGTACGTGGTACCCAGCACCACAAAGACGCTCAGGGAAGTCCTCAACTCGATAGACCCCGGACTGCTGAGCTCGCAGTGGTTCATCGACGAGATCTACACGCCCCTGGAGATCGAGCCCCTGCTCGACAGGAGCATGGAGTCGATGAGCGGCGGCGAGCTCCAGCGCACTGCCGTGGCGGTCTGCCTCTCCAGGGAAGCTGAGCTCTACCTCCTGGATGAGCCTACTGCCCACTTGGACGTCGAGCACAGGCTCGTTGTTGCCAGGGCGATAAGGCGTGTCACAGAGAAGAAGGGAGCCGCCTCGTTCGTCGTCGAGCACGACATAGTGGCTAATGACCTCCTATCCGACACCGTAATGGTTTTTGGCGGATCCCCTGGTAGGAGCGGGGTCGCCTCCGCACCGGTGGGCCTCAGGAAGGGCATGAACTACTTCCTTAAGAATGTCGGGATCACCTTCAGGAGGGACCCTGAGACCGGGCGTCCCCGCGTCAACAAGAGGGACTCCTGGCTTGACAGGTACCAGAAGGAGATTGGGGAGTACTACTACACTGAAGTGACCGGCGAGGACAGGCAGTAAACTGTATAAGCCATATTTTTATAAGCGATATATCTGATTGAAATTCGGGTGATCTGAATGCTCAGGCTCGCAGCAATGATGTTCCTGCTAACAGGAATCTTGGTCGGACTCGGGTACGTCGTTGGCTGGCTCTTCGGCAGCCCGGAGATCGTGACGCTGGGCGCACTGGTGCTCGCGATAGCCATGAACGCGATCTCGTACCTCTACAGCGACAGGATAGTCCTCTCGATGACCAGGGCGAAGGTGGTGAGCGAGAACGAGTACCCTGCGCTGCACAGGATCGTGTCCTCCCTGGCGGCGAGCGCAGGCATGCCGAAGCCTAAAGTGGCTATAGTGAACTCAAACGTGCCAAATGCATTCGCGACCGGGAGGGGACCCAGCAAGTCGGTCGTCGCAGTGACAACGGGGCTGCTCCAGCTGCTGAACGAGAATGAGCTCGAGGGCGTCCTGAGCCACGAGATAAGCCACGTGAAACACAGGGACGTGCTGGTGGCATCCGTAGCAGCCACAATCGCCGGAGCGATCAGCTACCTCGCGCTCATGGGTAGGTTCGGCGCTTTCTTCGGCGGCTCGAGGAACAGGGACGCGAACATGATAGCGCTCATCCTGAGCTTCCTTGCGCCCCTTGCAGCGTTCTTGGTCCAAACCGCGATCTCCAGGGGCAGGGAGTACGAGGCTGACAGGGAGGGCGCGCAGCTGAGCCGCAAGCCGCTCTCGCTCGCGAGCGCCCTGGAGAAGATCGAGCGCACAGTCAAGGGAGGCGCCCGACTGAACATCAACCCGTCAACGAGCCCGCTCTGGATAGTCAACCCGTTCAGGGGGGACGCGGTGATGGAAATGTTCTCGACGCACCCGTCGACGTGGAAGAGGATAGAGCGGCTGAAGGCTATGGCGATGAGCGTCGGCACGCTGCAGTGATTGGAGGACTTTGGTTGACAGAGAGCGATAAAAGCGCAAAGAAGCCCTACATATACCCGCACAGGCACTGCCTCTACTGCGGGAGGATAATCGAGGTCAAGGGAAGAGACTACTGCCTCAAGTGCAAGCCCGAGTACGTGAAGGAGCAGTCGAAGGTAAAACGGTCGAAGAAGTTCCAGCGCTACCTCCTCTTCTACATTATCGCGGTCTTCGCGATCCTGGTGCTGGTCGTACTCTTCGCCTGATGGCGTGGGTCCGTGGCCTAGTCCGGATCAGGGTGTCGGCCTCCGGAACTCGTGGGGAGAGCCGATGGTCGAGGGTTCGAATCCCTCCGGACCCGCCAGTTCTTTTCAAAACGAACTTTTTTATTCTTTTTACGATCCCGCCTCATGGCGGCAGTTAGTTAAAGGCACTATTCAGTACCTTTCAAAGATGAGAAGTAACCCTGTGTTCGCCGGAGGACTTCCCTCGTTTCAACGGTACCTCTAACCTGAAGCCATGTCGCCGCTCAGCGCGAGCTGGCGATGGCTATCCGACATCCCGTCCGATCTCGAGCCTGTACGCTGCAAGGTCTACCCGCTTCCCCCAGGGGGCATCGACACTCAACTCGCTCACTAGCTCAAACCCATTCTTCTCGTAGAATGCCCTGGCCCTGCGTTCATCCTTCCCCGCGTAGACTATTAGTTCCTTCCTCCCCTCCCTGGCTTGGTCCTCGACGGCGAACGCGAGGAGCTGGCTGCCGAACCCCCTCCCCGTGTGCCCTGGGAACATGACTATCCTGTCCAGCTCTGCCTTTTCGCTTCCCTGCGGCACCATCTGGCAAAAGCCGACTATCTCGTCCCCCTCCAACGCAAGGTAGAACTTTGAGCCTCTGGACGCAGCCTCCTTCAGCGCCTCCTCAGAGAAGGCCTTTCTCACATAGTCCTCCGGTATCCCGAATTTTGTCACATTTTCCTGGTAGAAGTTGCTCGAGCGGTCGAGGGAGTTCAGAATCCTGGAGCTGAGCCTCGGCAGATCCTCTATTCCTGCCACCCTGTACTCGACCAATTTCCTCCCCCTGTAAATATGGGGAGCCATGTGAAAAATAGTTTATTTTTTGAACAACAAATGGAAAATCCTTTTCCTGAAGCCCACCTTAACAGGGTCAGTTCCTCGACAGGAAATCTTCGACTTCCTTCCTGCTGGGCGTCTCATGCGAGCCGAGCCTCGTCACTTTCAGCGCAGCCACCGCGTTCGCGAACCTTATCGCGTCATGGAGCCCCTCACCTTCGCTTAGCGCCATGATCATCCCCGCGGCGAACGCATCGCCTGCACCTGTAGTGTCTATAGCATCCACCCTGAAGGCGGGTATCAGCTTCCCAGAGCTGCCGTCCGATAGGTAGACTCCCCTCGCCCCGAGCTTGACGACAACGCTCTTGGCCCCCTGCTTCATGAGCGAAGCTGCTGCCATCTCCGGGTCATCGTGCCCCGTGAGCGCCTTGGCCTCCTTCCCGTTCAGCAGCAAGAGATCCACGTGTTCGAGGACTGGCCTGATGTGCCCGATCCCCCTGTTGATCAGGAGCCTACCTGGATCGAAAGTCACCGTTATCCCCGCCTCCTTCGCCCGTGAGGCTATCTTTGTTGCGGTGTCCACCCTCAGGCTCGCGATGTGGACGGCCTGGTAGCCCTTAAGGGCGGTGTCGGCGATGTCCTCCGGCTCTAGGGTCTCCGCGGCCTCCTTGCGACCGAACATGAAGACCTCCCCGTGCCTGTTGATGATTATTATCGTGTAGCCCGTGCGGTTGACCAGGTCGACCTTGACCTCGTCCAGCGGGACCCTTTCCCTGAGGAGCTCGTCCACAGCCATCCTCCCGAACTCGTCCATCCCGATCTTACCGAGGAGCATGCAGCACCCCCCGAGCCTCCTCACGCCTATCGAGACGTTGGCTGCGGATCCGCCGACCCCGTAACTGAGCTCCTTCACCTCGTTGAACTGGTCGCTGCTGCTGATCTCGTCGACCCTAACCCTGATGTCCGCGAGAATGTGCCCTGCAGCCAAGATCATCCCCGTTTCCGACACCCCCGATCAGAGCCTCTCGGGATCCGTCCCCTTGTGCACGATCTCTAGGATCGCCCTCGCCGTTCCCGCGAAGTCCTGGCTCTGGAAGACGTTCCTCCCGACCACGACTCCCGCTCCCCCGGCGTCCATGACGCTCTTGACAGTCCTCAAGAACTCCTTCGGGTCCTCGGTCTTCGCGCCCCCGCTCATCAGGACAGGGACCGGCACCGACTCGACCACGCGCCTGAAGCTCTCGGCGCTCCCCGTGTAGTGGGTCTTTATAATGTCAGCGCCTATCTCAACGCTCGCCCTCGAGGCGTACTTCACGATGTACTCGTCGTGCCTTTCTATTATCGAAGGGCCGCGCGGGTATGCCAGGATCATCACCGGCACGCCGAGCCTTTCGCTCTCCGAGACTATCGCGGCGAACTCCTCGGCCATGGCATCCTCGCCGGGCGCACCCCAGTAGACCGTCGCAGCCACCCCGTCCGCTCCCATCGCAACGGCGTCCTCCACGAACCCTATCCTGTACTGCTGCATCTGCATGTCCGGCGGCCTTAGCGACGTCTTCCCAGTCAGCTTTATGATGACCGGAACCCTGCCCGCCCAAAGGTCTGCAGTCGCCTGTGCAACCCCCCTGGTGAGCATGAGGGCATCGACCCCGGACTCGACGGCGAGATCGACCACCTTCCTCGGGTTAGACCTCTCGGGCATGAAATCAGAGGGTCCGTGCTCGAAGCCGTGGTCGAAGGCAAACACCACTCCTTTTCCGCCCTTCAGTATCCTGCTGAGCCTTACTTTTTTCCCAATACCAGAGCAGCTCTCCAATTGCATAACGACGCGCTCCTCTCTATCTTCTACCGCACCCAATAAATCCCTTTGCATGGACAGAATAGGTGAAAGCACTCAACGGTGGGTATGGAAGGGATGCCCGCCTCAAGTCCGCTCACCTCATCACGAGCTTCTCGAACTCCTCGAGCCCTGCCCTGATCATCTCCTCGGTTATTGACCCAAGGGGCGTAGGCGTCTCGCAGA
>JASFYK010000090.1 GCA_030055545.1 Thermoproteota archaeon
GGTGCGGGGGTTCGAGATGGAGTGCTCGGTAATTTTCACAATTGGGGCGACCAGGGGCTACGAGGCAGGAGCCATATTGGCAGTAACCGGAACCGTCCGCGGCAAGGAGAGGGTCCTTGAAGGGGATGAGATCAGGAGGGTGATCGAGAGGTGCGCACTGTCAGCACTGGAAACTGCCGTTACGATCGAGTTGCCTCAAAAATAGTCGAGTGCATACTGTAATAAAACATTTCTCATGTGGCGGTTTGAACTTTCTATACCGATCATAAAAATTGACTCGTTCATTTAAAAATGATGGTTTGATGAACGGGTCTGGTTTAGTTGGGCGCTAAACCCTTTTTTAAACAGATGTGTCAATTTCCTATACCATAGAATGCATGGCAATTTGCCTTGAACGTTGTAAGCATGCCATAAGTCTTGTAGCATCTAATGTATTTCTGCCGCAGTTGAGAACGGAAAGGGCCTGTAGCGGCACCCGACAGGAACAGAAGGGAAAGGCTAACCCGAAAGGGGGAGCAAGAACGGAAGGACCTGAAGGGTGCAGCGGATAGGATGCACGATGGGACGAATCCAGGGCGTCTGGATAGAATCGGACGCCACGACCGCGGAAAGTCGTTGCATGGGAAACCCGGGAGGAGAACGCTGTCCATGGCGGTGATTCAAATTCCGGGCATCTCCCCGAAATCGTTCTCAACTGCGGTCTTTATTTTGGGATTTGCAATTTAATTTTTCACAAGGTGCATTTATTGAGGCACAGAAAGGGACCGAAATACTTTTACGAGGTAAGCCAGAGCATAAGCGAATTAATTGAGAAGATCAACGATAAATCCTCACTTGTGCTTGTAGAGGGGGAGAACGACGAACGCGCCCTCAGGATGGCGAGGTTGAAAACACCGATAACCACATTCTGCGACTCCAAAATGCCCAGATTTGAGTTCGTTGAGAGGATCTCGAGAGACTATGCCGGAAAGAGCGTGGTAATCCTCTTTGACTACGACAGAGAGGGGACGGTTGCAGCCAAGAGGATTACCGTTGAACTTGAGGGGAGGGGAGTCAGGGTGGAAAGGAGGCTAAGGGAGGAGCTGGGGGAGATCCTAGTCAGAGAAGGGATAAGGAGGGTGGAGGAGATCCCCTCGATACTTTCGAAGGCCGAATTCTAGAGCACTCTTTTTTATAGCGACAAGCAAAATAGGATTTTGGGGATTGCCAATGCAGACTGGCTTCGAGCCCAAAATCGCGTTCCTCTGCCCACTCTGCCACAAAGATGTCGAGATTGTCTACAGGAGGTCAGAGGGGTGGACCGCGGATCATGGAGGTTGCCTCAACTTCTCGGTGATAAGGAAACCGCCGACTATTGGCGACAAGGAGTTCAGGACGCCGTTGGTCTTCATAGATTTGGAGGCGGATTTTGCGGTGAGGGAAGCGATAGACGGGCTCAGATCGCTGGCTGCTGAAGAAACAGACTTGTCTAAGAGATCAAAGATCGACGCAGGGATCAAGAGGCTGGAGTCTAAGATAGGCTTCGCTGAAAAGAAAGTCTCAGAGTTGCTCGAGGCGATCAAGGGTGGAAGTTTCGGGCTCAGGATAGTATCGGGGAGATCGGTTGGTGCGCTTGTCTGGAGAGCCGAAGAAAAATTCGTCGGCATATCCTACGGCAATGTACAAAATGTAGAGGAGGGACTGATGTTCACGTCTCAAGAGGACGAAGCGAGAGGTTTCGTTCTCAAATGGATCCGCTACTGGGATGGGGCAAAGCTGGTCGGAAAAAAGATGTTCTCCTAGCTAAACCTGTAATGAAAATAGAAAAATAAAAAAAGACCCTGATCGTGCTTTTAAGAAAAAAAGAAGGACTGCTGAATGGAGAAATTCGCTGTAAGGGAGTTTAGGCCCGGAGATCTTGAATCGGTGATTACGATTAACAAGGTCTGTCTGCCCGAAAACTATTCCCCGGACTTTTTCATGGAGCATCACTGGGAAAACCCAAGGATATTCCTAGTGGCGCAGGTGGGAGATAAGGTCGTCGGGTACAACATGTGCAGGATCGAATTTGGGATCTCGAACATAAAGAGGGACTTTGCAAAGAAAGGGCACGTAATTTCAATAGCAGTCCTAGAGGGCTACAGGGGGATGGGGATAGGTCGGAAACTGATGGAGGAAGGAATGAAAAACGTGAGAGAGTCGGGTGCGTCAGAGATTTACCTCGAAGTTAGGCAGAGCAACCTCCCGGCGATCCAGCTATACAGGAAACTCGGATTCAGGGCTGTCCGGGTCTTAGAAGGGTACTACAGGGACGGCGAGAATGCCTATTTGATGGTAGCCAGCTTGGAAGAGAAGAACCATTTTGAGAACGGATCATGAAGCAAAGGAAGATTTGCGCAATTTTTGATAGGCAGCATAGCCAATCAGGATTGCAGTCGGCAAGTAGAAAAGGCAGGATTCAAAGAATGTTTCAAAAATAGGCGTGCCATTCAGGCGCATGTATGCAAGGCACGAAGAGACAAATAACATAGCAATGGACGCGATAATTGTGCCCCTGAACTCGTCGATTTCCATATGCACGTGAGATCATCCGTGATATAAAAAGTTGAGTGGCATACCAGCGGTGGCAGCAAACGAAATTTATATATAGAAGTGCTTTCTGTTTTTTCAGACGTAATATTTTGTGGGCTAGGTGAATGAACCATGGCAGCAACTCAGAGTTTACCGGTATTAGTTTTGAAAGAGGGGACTTCTAGGACAACTGGAAGGGACGCCCAGAGGGCCAACATAATGGCAGCTGTGGCGCTGGCGGAGGCAATAAGATCCTCCCTTGGTCCAAAAGGCATGGACAAGATGCTCGTGAGCAGCTTCGGCGATGTCACGATCAGCAACGACGGAGCTACAATTGTGAAGGAAATGGACGTTCAGCACCCCGCGGCGAAGATGCTGGTTGAGGTTGCAAAGACCCAAGATGTGGAGGTCGGCGACGGGACCACGTCTGCGGTGATCCTCGCTGGGGCTCTCCTGAAGAAGGCACAGGAGCTCCTCGACCAGGAAGTTCATCCGACTGTTATAATCGAGGGTTACAAGAAGGCAATGGAGAAGGCACTTGCGAC
>JASFYK010000091.1 GCA_030055545.1 Thermoproteota archaeon
GCATAAAACTCACATAAAATATCCAATAGCAGATATTTATCGGTATTGCATGTCTCAAAGACAACATTTATTGCTCAATAGTCAAATAACTGATGAAAGTCATTATTCTAGATGCAAAATAAAGTCACGCTTTATATTTAAAATAAACCTCTGGCTTTACTAGAAAGGAAAAAGCTGTGTCTTAGTCCATTATTTTTTACCCATGTTTGAACAAAGCCTCGACGTGAGAAAGATTAATCGACAAGCCCTTGTTGATATTTTTACTAGCTAAACACTAAAAATGACCCCTTAGCCGAAATGCGCCCGCATAAAGCCATGTTTTGGTGCGGGGAGTGGGATTCGAACCCACGAAGGCCTTCGCCACAGGGTCCTAAGCCCTGCGCCTTTAACCTGACTTGGCGACCCCCGCATTTATTGATTTCATTCCTGACTACACTATTAACTTTTTTCTGGGTTGATGAGATTCGCCACTTGGAGGCAGAGAAGGAAAAATTATTAAAGGCTACAGAGAATTTAGTGCGATGATGCTCTGGTCGTATAGTCCGGTCAAGTATACTGGCCTTTCGTGCCCTTTGGCGAAGATAGCCAGTGACCCGGGTTCAAATCCCGGCCAGAGCACCAGTCTTTTGAAACCAGATCACCTTTTGACGACCTCTGCTGATCTGGGGAGCAAGCCAGTCCACCTGACGGAATAGCCGAGCCTAGCCAGAACCGGAAAGACATCGGCGATCCCTAGTGCTCTGAACTTTCCTTCGACCGTGTTGAGGTCGCGTTCTGTCGATAGTATTCCGCGCAACTCGCTTACCACCCGTTCTGAGATCAAGTACTTCCCTGCCTGCAAGTACCCTTTTGGAGTTGATTCCGCAAGCCTCTCTGCAAGGATCTCGCATGAGACCCCCAGCCCTGCAGCGGTTTCAGCCAGGTCGACCACGTCGGAGGTTGGTTCAATTTTGATGCTTTGAAGCTTCTTTGCCTCCTCCTGAAGGACTGACTTCTCGGCAGCCTCGAGGAACTCAAGTATCGGCCTGAGCGGGACTTCGTGATCGAACTCAACCACATTCGCCCCTACTCTCCGGAAACGGTCGGAGGATGCCAGTGACCTGTTAACCGCGACAATGAGCCTGAGACTTGGAGGCAGGGAAGTCAGCTTGGAGATTTTCTTCTCGAGATACTCTGGAGTCCAGAATCCAACAACCTCTAGGTAGACCCTCACCCCGCCCATCTCGAATGCAAAGTCCGGTATCAGAATCCCGGCGGGTGTCTCGATCAGTCCGGGCTCCCGCAGGAGTTTCCATCTGGTCTCCAAGACCCTGAAACGCCTAGCAAAGGACTCCTCCACAGAGCTGTCGTATCCCACGTCCTGGCATCGGACCTCCGGGAATGCGACCCCGTCGGAGGAGGTCAGGCAGAAGTCGAGGAAGCGCTTCCTTCCGAATGTCCCCCTGGAGATCTGGGAGCGGATCTCCCAATGTTTCGATTCAAGAATGCGCGGAAGTAACTTGGCAAGGGAAGTGCCGTACCTCTCGGTCAGCTTTATCATCGAGGCTGGGCCCTCTATGGCGATCGATGTCGAGTCGCCCTTCACCGCCCTGATCGAGTACATCAGACCAAGGCGCTTGACTGCACTGATTATTTTGCGTGGATTTCCTTTCACCGAGACCTCGAGGAAAGTGGCCCGGAACAGTAGAGTCTGCGTCAGAGAGAGGTTGTACGAGGCGAGCAGTGTATCGGGCGATGGCTCAGAGAAGGACACCAATATCCTCTCATCGGGGAGGTCGGCCCACATGTACTGAAGGATCTCCTCTCGATTCACCCCGAACCTAGCTGCGACCTTGCCGAGCACCTCTTGGCGCTTGCCTTCGTCTGGAACTGGTACCCCCTGCTCGAATACGATTTCTCTGAGTGCCTGAGGTTCGACTGGGCTCCTGACCTCGAACACTGAAAGCCTGTCGAGAAGGGCACAGAGCCCCCTCACCACTCTGAAGTCGTTACCATCGGACTCGATCTCCTTGGCTGCGCCTGAGATCTCGGATTTCTTCTTTCCCAAGCTCTTCGAGTAGAGCGAGATGAGGCGTGCTGCGAGAGCACGTTCTGGTCCGTCTGGACTGAGGTATCTTAGGTGAATCTTTCCTCCCTTGACTTGCGCAACCAACAATTCGGACGGCAGCATCAGACGCCGCGCCTCCGCCTGCTGCTTATCCTGGACTCGCCGGTGAGCCTCGAAACGACCTCGATAAGCCTTGCCTCCTTATTCCCGCTCTTCCTCAGGAGCCTGCCAAGCCTCTGGACGAATTCCCTCTTTGATCCTGTCCCGCTGAGTATTATCCCCAGAGATGCCTCCGGCACGTCGATACCCTCGTCCAGGACCCGGGAGGTGACGACTGCGCTGTATACGCCCTCCCTGAACTTCTTAAGTATCCTCGCTCTCTCGTCCTTGGGTGTCTCGTGGGTTATCGCAGGGATGAGGAAGGTGGTGCTGATGGCGTATACAAGCGAGTTGTGGTGGGTGAAGATAAGGGTCCTCTCGCCCCGGTTCTCTTCGAGGATTCGCCTCAATGCCTCGACCTTCGACCTGGAGTTGAGGGCTATTTCCATTGCCCTAATCCTCGAGAGAAGCGCTTCCCTGGCCTCCGGATCCCTTCCGCTCATCATAACGAGGCGCCTGAAGTCATCGGGTGAACGCATCTTCAGCCGCCGCATCCTCAGGAAATTCCTATATATGCCCATCGCCCGCACGTACTCCTCAGCCTCAGCCGGGGGTAGATCCACTTGAACCCGCTCGATCTTGAATTTCGCAAGGTGGACCCCGGCCATGTCCGAGACTCGCCTCTCGTAGACCTTTTGCCCGACCAGGTCTGGAAGCCTGCTGTGCAGACCGTCCTCCCTCTCGTAGGTCGCCGTCAGCCCCATCCTGTAGGGAGAAGCGTAAAGCTCGGCTATCTGGGAGTATCCTGGCGACGCGAGGTGGTGGACTTCGTCGAAGATGATCAGAGGGAACTTGTTGCCGAGTTCTTCGGCCCT
>JASFYK010000092.1 GCA_030055545.1 Thermoproteota archaeon
AGATCAGAGACACGCCTCCTCTCCTTAGGCAACGACTCGTTCAGCTTCTTGAGTTCAACTTCCCAAAGGATCTTATCTACTCTTTCCTCCTCTTCGTGCATCGCTACAGTCGCTCTCCGAGCACCATCGCATGATCCTTTTCGTATGGCTCCAGGTGTTTCAGATCCAGTATCTTGAATGATCTGTCTTCTAGGACCTTCACTTCCTGTTTGAAGACCTGGAATGGGTCCATTGTCACATCGACGCTCCTTGCTTTGATAGCAATCATTATTTTGCCCCCTCTTTTGAGATAGTAGTCCGAATTGTCAGCCAGGAGTTTCGCCTGCTCCGGTTGGGCAACATCGCAGTATATCACATCGACGAGCTCGAGAAAGAACCTGTAGGAAGACGGGTTCCTTGCGTCTCCTAGAATGGGCACCATGTTGCTTCTCTTGGCTGTAACCTCTAAGAGCTCACGTATCACCCTAGGGGCAAATTCTACACAGTATACTTTGCCCTTGTTGCCGACGATGTCAGATACGTGGCTTGGGGTGGTACCGCTAGCAGCACCCAGATACAGAACCTTGGATCCCGCACTTATCGGTACTGACTTGATCCCCTTTTCTATCGCTGCTCCGAGTTTACTCCTGTATGGGCTCCAAGCCCTATATTCATTCTCCCCGATTCTGTAGAGATCCTCGCCGTAAACCCTTGAGCCAGGGGCTAGATTCTCTGTGGCAAGTTGCCTGCCTGCGTCGGTTTCTACATAGAAGACACCCTTGAATTTCGGGTGTTCAACCACATTTACCATCGCCTATTCCTCCTTTTTTCCCTCCTGAATTTCTTAAATGGCCTTTCTTGCCTCGCCGGCTTTGCAGGTGGCTTGGCGTACTTCTTCTTTATCTCAGCTATCCGCTTTTCCACCGATGACTTGAGTTTGTCGGCAACAAATTCGCCACCGAAGGCATCGACTCGCGCGGCGATTGAAAGCTTCCCGGCCAGTGCCCTTGCGATCTTCCCCCTCTGCCACCTCTCTGCGCTGTGCAGATACTGGTGCTGGAAGATTATGCCGTGCTTCGGCGGCCGTGCACCTGTCTTCAGTGACCGGAAGAGTGCCTTTTCAGCCCCAAGTACTTGTATCGTGCTCGCTGGCTTCTTGGCAAGGTTTTCGAGGCTGCCTGCTAGTGCGATCAGCCTGGCT
This sequence comes from Thermoproteota archaeon, assembly GCA_030055545.1. Classification (GTDB taxonomy): domain Archaea; phylum Thermoproteota; class Methanomethylicia; order Methanomethylicales; family Methanomethylicaceae; genus Methanosuratincola. The sequence goes on from JASFYK010000092.1 coordinate 1,181, forward strand.
CCGAGAGTCGCTCCAGCCAGTTCGCGTACGTTCGGCGCTATTTCCTTCATTACCTCGTCAATGTATTTTTCCATGGAGTCCCTTGACTCATATGTCTTGAGGTTTATTTCTGCCAGGTTCACAATCTGCTTGAGATCATAATCGTTTACTTCTGCGCCCATGGACTTCATAGCTGCCTCGTAGATCACCCATCCCTTGTTATCGGCTTGGATCACTTCTGACACGGCTTCAGGGTCAATATTGCTCCGCCTGCCAAAGTTCCTCACTATTAGCATGTACTGTCTGTGATCTGGAACCAAGCTATCCAATTCGGGGAAGTGCAGCCCATACCACTCCCTGACCCTTGATACCGTTATGTTCACGTTCTTGTCGATCTCGTCGAGCGCGGAGACCGCCTGTGCCACTAACCTGTCTCGCTTTTCTGAGGCGGTTTTAATCTTCGTCCTTACGATCGACTCCGACGTTTCTGTGAGGAGGCGCTCAACGAAGGCTTGCTTCTTCCCTGCTGAAAGGAATGCGCTCAAAGGGGACGCCCTGAAAGAGGCGCCAGCAGGACTGGGGGATTCAGAGCGCGACTTGACACCAAAGCGAGCTCTAATTGCCTTCGCCTCCAGCTCGTCTTCCAAGACCAGTTCGTCATAGCCCATCTCGACTAGGTCATGTACAAGAACCTCGAGGTCCTTCGAGAGACCCTTTTTTTCCAGGTCGAGTATCTGTGATGAGGCATCGTTCGAACTTTCGAAGATCCTCGAGGTGATCAGCTTCAGTGATTCGTCATAAGCAAAGAAGCCGCCGAAGCTGTCGACAACATAACATTTCAAAGCAATTACACCAGACTCATCTTTATCAAAGCACATTTATAAAGCTCAACTGTTGGTGCGCAAAACCTAAAGGGGAACGGCAAAAATCACTGTAGACTTCCCCTGAACCCGCGGCAGACTAGGTAGACCTCTGAGCTCGAATCTCTGGAAGCGCTGGGCTTGAAGATCCTCACGTCCGAAAAACGACCTCTCACTCCCCTCCTGAAAGCATCGAAATCGGATCCCATCAGTACTTTAATGACCATTTTTCCGCCAGGTCTTAGCACTTTATCGGCCAATTCGAGGGCAATGCCTGCTAGCAATATCTGCCTGCCATGGTCTACATCATGAATGCCGGTGAACTTTGGCGCCATGTCAGAGGTTATCACATCTACCATGCCGCCGGATGCCCTAACAATGGACTCTAGCAATTCGGGCGACCTGGCATCGCCGCGCAGGAGCACCACATTCTTGCAAGGGAGAGGCTCAATCTCGCTGATGTCGACCCCGATGATCAGCCCCTCCTCGCCAACGAGGCGGCAGGCCACCTGGAGCCACCCACCTGGAGCGGCGCCCAGATCCAGAACGGTATCGCCCTGCTTCATTATTCTGAACCGCTGGCAGATCTCTAAAAGCTTGAGGGCCGACCTAGATCGGTATCCCTGCCTCTTGGCTTCCCTGTAATAATAATCGCCTAAAACGGAATCCTTGCCAGGCATCTCACTCTTTCTCCGAGGAGGCTGCCTTTTTGATCTCCTCTGACTTTTGGTACTTTATGAATTCGTTCCTTAGCGACATCGTGAGCTTGACACAGTTCTCAGGGGATATGGGCTGTCCCATGCCACATCTGGAAAGGTCGTGGCACGTGAAACATGAGCACCAGACTATGTCAGATATCTGGACCTTCTGCTCTTTTTTTATTAGCATGACTCGGTAGGTCTTGTGGCTTTCCCCAGTAAATGGCTCACGCTTGACGATGCCCTTCTTTTCCATCCTTGCAAGCGCTCTAGAAACCTCTCGGCT
>JASFYK010000093.1 GCA_030055545.1 Thermoproteota archaeon
CAGCTTCTCGTACAGGAGCGACGAGGGTCTACCCTTCAACCTGAGGGGTGTGAACTACCCGAACTACGCCCTGAACGTAGGGCACCAGTCGGCGCACACGGGCATTGTGCAGGCGGCGCACAGCGGAAGGGGCGACGCGTGGACGACCAATCCGCTGATAAAGATCGCATTCGCCGACAAGGACCTGAAGTTCGACTTCACACACCCGAGGCTCTGCTTCGGCAAGGGCGCTCTGAGGGAGTTCATGCCTGCGGGCGAGAGATCCCTCATCATACCGAGCCGATAAGCAACCAAAAACCTTTTTTCTTTTTTTTTCTTTGTTTTTAATGGACCAAAATGTCCTCATCAACGGGTGCACTTTCCTTCTCTGAACTGGTGCGCAAGATAAGCGCCCTCTCCGTGATGTCTCCAGAGGAGGCTGAATCGCGGTTCCCCAGATCCCCAAAATTTGCAAGGCACGTTGCACAGCTCTTCCTTGAGGACAGACTTTTTGACATTCTGCCGAGGCTGGAGATTCAGCTCCAGATAGTGCGCCACTTTTCTCCCCCCGTAAGGCCCGCACTCGATCCCTACACTTCAACCCAAATCGGAATTTTCTCCAAGCGCTTCAATGACTACGAGATAGGCGAGTTTCTCGGATATCCTGAATGCTGCATGAGATCCTTTGCAGAAAATATTAGGTACGGGATAGACGAGGAGCACATCCGGGAGCTAAAGGGATCTGGAATGAAGGCCTTTGTGACTACCGCTGGCTTCATACCTTGCAGCATATTCTGCAAAGAAGCCCAAAGCAGAGCACTCGTTTCATTTATCAAGCCAGATGAGATAGAGAATTTGCGTGCCATGGAGAAGGAAACAGCGTTGCAGCTACCTCACTTCCACCCTGAGTACCGCGAACACTACTTCGAGGTCAGGTCGCTCTGATCTATTGGTCTGATCTCACAGACTATCCTTACGACCTCAGCCAAGGAATCCACAAAGTAATCGACCTCTGAGCACAGGCTCGCCCTCTGGAATTCGCCCCTGCGCCTGACGAGTACCGAGATGTCTGCCTCGCGCATCGCGATCAGGTCGTTTATGTCATTGCCTACCATCACAACAGAGCCGTAAAAACCGCGGAGCCTCCTCACGAGTCCCCTCTTCTCCTCCGGGGATGCATCGAAAATCGCTGCGTGCCTCGGTATGTCCAGGAGATCTGCGCACTTAACAGTCATCTCCTTGCAGTTCCCGGTAGCAAGGTAGACGTCGACGCCACGCTCCTGCATGATCCTGACGGACTCCTTGACGTCAGGGTAGAGTTTCCCTCCGAGCCCTACCACGTCCGTTATCTCTCCCTCCCGATTGAAGACAACTGCCACACATGCCCCGAGTTCTGAGGAGCAGTGGGCGAGAGCCTTCTCGTACGTCTCGCGTATTCCTTCCAAAACCACGGGATCGAGCAGCTTGGACTTGTCCATGGGGGGATAATTCTTCAGTGCACAGCAGCTTACTTTCAGCTTGGCTTTATCGACGTTACCGGCTATTATGTCTTGGATCCTGCCCCTCAGATTTACAAGAACCCCTCCTTTCTCGACCACATACTTCAGTGTGCTTATATGGAAGAGCCAATTCCTTTCTTGGATATTGTAAACTACCCTGCATGGATCTATTATGGTGCCTGACTTGTCCAGAACAACTGCCTTCCTCAACTGCGGTTATCACCCTGCGCCGCTGCAGCTTCCGCTGGTGTCTATTGTCATGTCTCCGCCTTTCAGTTGTTCCTCGCTGATCTTTACTTCCTCTTTCTTCACCATTTCCTTTCTAACCCCAGATCCTGGTTGCTCTGACGCCGCCTTTTCATCAGTTGGTTCTAGAACATTTTCGTCGTATAGAAGGCCTGTCGAGTCCAATTCTGCCCACGTCTTGCCGTCCATCTCGACAATTCTGGTGACCTGCCCTCTGGTACCTGTTTTCTCGTAGACTACAGCGTCCCCTTCCTTGAACCTCAACATCCTTCCCCCACAAAACTTTATTATATATTGATCTCTCCTCTTTCCTATTAACCTGAGGGATCTGATTGGAGAGCCTCTCGAACATCATTGATGTCGCTAAGAATTTCAAGGGACTAAAGAGAAAAATCGAGATAGGCGAGATCACAGCGATTCTGGGCGAGCACGAATACGACGACGCCGGATTCATAGATCTGGGGGACGTCAGCATAGTCGTGTCCACTGACGGGATTACTGAAGACTTGGTGAAGTCGGATCCGTGGTTTGCCGGATACTACTCAGTGCTTGTCAACGTCAACGACGTGGTTGTGAAAGGGGCTAGGCCGATGGGCTATGTGAATGTGATGTCCGGGAGCAAGGAGAGCAGGCGGAAGATGGCCCAGGGCATAAAGGCAGGGCTGGACAAGTACGGCCTAAAGCTTTTGAAGGGGCATACCCACCCGGACTCCTCCTACGAGGCAATCGACGCAGCCGTTGTTGGCATCGCAAGGCGCGTGGCAAAAGGAAACACTGCCCGACCAGGGGACAACATCGTCATGGCGATCGATCTCGAAGGGTCCTTTGGCGTAAAGGGATGGGTGAAGTGCTTTGACAGCACACTCAAAAAGGACAGCTCAGAGCTCGGAAGGATGATCGACTCGATTATCACAGCTATCGAATTGGGGCAGGTCAAGGCCTCAAGGGACATAAGTGCCCCCGGCATTCTCGGCAGCCTTGCCATGCTATGCGAGGCAAGCTCGGTCGGGGCTGAAATTGATGCTGGGAAGATACCCAAACCCGAGGGTACTGCTATCTCGGAGTGGTTCATATCCTACCCCGCAATGGGCTTCATATTTGCGTCCGATGACGACTTGTTGGCATCAAGGCTATGCGAGGCTGGTTTTTCCGCCCGCGTTGTGGGTAAGTTCGATGACACAAAAAAGATATGCGTAAGGCTTGGCGGCGACCGGAAAATTTTCATGGATCTCTCTAGGGAGTCAGTTTTTGGAATTCATTAGCTCGTTTTTCTCCT
>JASFYK010000094.1 GCA_030055545.1 Thermoproteota archaeon
AGGTGTTTAGTATGAGCGGAGTAATTGAAAAAACAGAAAATGAAGAGAATATACTGACAGTAGAAGGGGAAAACATCGCCAAGGTGGCAATGGCCCTCTCGTCGCCAACAAGGATACAGATACTCAACTTCATAAAGTCCAGGGAGGTAGACATGCAGGAAATCGCAGAGCTGATAAAGCAGAGCAAGGCGAACGCGAGCGCGCAGATGAGGATACTCGAGGAAGTTGGCCTTGTGAAGACCTCATACAAGCCCGGAATAAGAGGGGTCAAGAAGGTCTGCAGCACCGATGTAAAGGAAATTAGGTTTAAGTTCTAAACTTGGAACCGATTTCCCTAATTCTCATTTCCCTTACCTGCTTACTTCAATAGGCAGGGCAATTTTCTCATATAGTTTCATTCGTAATTGCTTCAGCGGCTCCGGGAGCTTACGTAGTTCTGGCGATGGGATTCCCTGCTGCGGCGCTAACGAACCCCAGGTATGGCATGGAAGGTCGCCCTGGCCTTGACCTGAACTCAGGGTGGGACTGCGTGCCCAAGAAGAACGGGTGACCCGGCAGCTCGAGGAACTCTACCCTCTTCCTGTCCTCGGACCACCCGCTGAAGACCATACCGCTCTCCCTGAGGAGTGCCCAGTACTTCGGGTTGACTTCGTATCTGTGGCGGTGCCTCTCAACGACCATGTCTGAGTTGTAAAGGCGGTGCACCATGGTCCCGGGCTCTACGATTATCCTGTAGGACCCCAGACGCATCGTCCCCCCCAGCGACTCGAGCTGCTTCTGCTCGGGGAGGAGGTCAATGACGGGGTAGGGCGTCTTCGGGTCGACCTCGGTGGTGTTCGCGCCCTCGAGCCCGAGCACATTCCTAGCATACTCGACGACTGCAAGCTGGAAGCCGTAGCAGATGCCGAGGAGGGGCTTCTTGTTGACGCGGGCGTAGTGCACGGCGCTTATCTTACCCTCAGTCCCCCTCGACCCGAATCCGGGCAGTATCATGACACCGTCGTAACTGCCAAGCTGCTCAACCTTCGAAGGATCCTTCTCGAATTGGGTCGTCTCGATCCAATCCGTTGATACACGGCAGCCGACTTTGGCTCCTGCGTGCTTCAGGGCCTCGGTTATGCTCACGTAAGAGTCCGAGAGCTTGGTGTACTTCCCGCACATCGCGATTCTCAGAGGCTTGGAGGCTTTCATGAACTCTTCCACAACGGACATCCATTGCGCCCATTCAGGTGCCCTGCCGTTGAGCGCCAGTTTCTTGACGATGTACTCGCCCATTCCCTGCTCGTCTAGGTTCATCGGGATCTGGTAAAGGCATTCCGCGTCGTATGACGTGAAGACTGCCTCCACGGGGACGCTGCCGAAGAGCGCTATCTTTCGCCTGACATCCCTGTCCAATGGGACCCTGCACCTGGCAACGATGATGTCCGGCTGGATGCCTATTCTCCTCATCTCCTGGACGCTATGCTGGCAGGGCTTGCTCTTCTGCTCGTTAGTGGAGTTGAGGATTGGCACGAGCGCGACATGTACGAAGAGGGTGTCGTGGGAGTCCTCCTCGAGCCTCATCTGCCTGACAGCCTCTAGGAAAGGCAGCCCCTCGATGTCCCCTATCGTCCCACCTATCTCGACCAGGAAGACGTCTGCCCCAGAGGATTTTGCTGCGGACCTGATGGCGCTCTTGATCTCATCGGTCACGTGCGGGATTATCTGGACGCACTGCCCGAGGTACTCTCCCTTCCGCTCCCTCTCTATCACTGAAGCGTAGACCTTACCCGTGGTGATGTTGCTCAGCTTGGAGAGGTTTATGTCGAGGAACCTCTCGTAGTGGCCGAGGTCGAGGTCGGTCTCCCCGCCATCCTCGGTCACGAACACCTCCCCATGCATGAAGGGGTTCATTGTCCCAGCGTCGACGTTTACATACGGGTCTATCTTCATTGCCGAGACCGAATACCCCCTTGCCTGGAGCATCTTGCCTATTGACGAGGTCGTGATGCCCTTTCCGACGCTGCTCAGGACGCCGCCTGTGATGAACACGAACTTGACCATATCGAGCGCCTCAACAAACACCAACTATCTCCGACAAGTCTGTTTAAAAAGGTATTTCTCAGCACGGGGCTACCCTTTCTTGACCAGCTCGAGGCCCGTTATCTCCACATACCCAGAGGTCCTTTGCCACGACTTTTTGGAAGAGGTTATCTTTATCCGGTTCCTGAAGAGGGGCATGTCGCAGACGAATGTCTCGTACTCCCCACCCTCCCCCGACACGTTGATTCCATGCCTTGAACGCAGCCGGAGGAGATCCCCCAGCGCATCATGATCAAGCCGCCTCCCAAGCCACTCCGGGCCGAAACCCTCTGCTGAGACCGAGGTGAAGTAGGTCTCGAAGCCGAGCCCGATCATCTCCCTGATCAGGACCTCCCCGTCCTGCTGCCAAAGAGGGTGGAGGTGCCGCAGCCCAGCCTTCTTGCAGACCTGATCGACCCTCTCCTTCTGGTACCTGCTGGCTATAGCGCCCGTCACAACCGCGTCGATCCGGTGGGCTTTGGCTATCCCAGGCATCGCATCTGCGAGCTCAGAAACCTCCAGCTCCTTCATGCCCGAGACCAGGACATCGACCCAAGGCACGCCGATGCACTCTGCCTGGTAACGCGCCATCCTGACGTTAGGGACGTGGAACATGTAAGAGTCCGCCCGGATCGGGTAGGCGGAGATGAGGCACGCCAACTCATGCCCCTCCGACTTTGCCCTCCAGGCTGCAAGGTTGCTATCCTTGCCCCCCGAGTAGAGCACACCCACCCTCATCTTGAAAACCTCAGAATGCCAGGATCACCGCCAGGAGCCCTGTCAGGAAGATCCCGTCAAAGGTG
>JASFYK010000095.1 GCA_030055545.1 Thermoproteota archaeon
GGTATCTCGATCTTCATCCCTTCAAGGTAAACAGCAACGAAGAAGACCAGGAGCATCGCCAGGAATCCCACCATGTCAGGATAGGGATATCTTGAGAAGGCGAGCAAGATGCTCTCGCCGCTGAATGCGGTCTGGAAGAAGGCAATTATGGCACCCAGAGCCTTGCCGTCCGCGACTGGACCGACAGGCGAGAAGCAGAGCCAGACGACCTGCTGCGCAACACCCGCGAGGATGAAGAGGCTTATGCCGCTGCCTAGCCCCCAGCCCTTCTGTATCATCTCGTCTAGGAGGAGTACAAGTATGCCTACTGCGAAAAGCTGACCTATAATCAGGGCGGATGCAACATTTGTCGTGGAGCCATAGGATCCGCCCAAGAGGAAGGCAACTGCCTCCACAACGGTCATAACTATGGCAAAAATCTTCTGGGTCCCGGTGAAGAGGCCCCTGTCCTTCGGGTTGGACATGTTGACGTTCAGTATCTTGGAGCCTGCGAGTATCTGCATGATCAGCCCAGCGGTCACAATCGGACCTATCCCGAGATCCATGAGGGTTCCTTTCTTCGAAGCGAAGATTATCCTGTAAATTAGGAACTGCTCGAACTCGCCACCCGTGAAGGGGACGCCGTAGAGCGGGATCTCGGCCATTATGAGGTAAATTGAGAGGGCGAGTACAGTCCAGAGTGCCTTCTCCTTAAGGCTGACCTTGCGCTGCGGCTTCGGTATCTCTGGAAGCCGCCTGACTAACGGATCCATCAGCTCCAAAAATCTGGGCATGGGCCGCTCACTCGTGGACGCCTATCACTCGGCTGCTATAACTTCGCCGCCGGCATCGGCAATCTTCTTCTTTGCGAGCTCTGTGAATTTGCCTGCTTTGACCACGACAGGGAAGTCGATCTTGCCTCCTCCCAAGAGCTTGTCATAGCCAAGGGAAGATAGGTCGATCATTGCCCTCCCCTTTTCGTCCTTCTCTACCACCTTTCCTTCCACCAACGACTGGAGGGAACCGACGTTTATCGCAGAGACTTCCTCAAGGACCGCGGCCGGCCTGACGAAGCCGTCCTTGCCGTAATGATCCTTACCGTACTTCACTGCCCAGCTCCACTTGTGCTTGTGCAGGCCTGCGTTGCCGAAACCGCCACGCATCCCCGACTTCCTGTGCTGACCGATCGTGCCCCAACCATAGAGCCTGGAGCCGCGCTGTCTGCGGACTTTTCGATCTCTTCTGACGACCATCTGTAAACACCACTAGGATTAGCGTTTAGAAGAAAGACGCCTATCTTAAATATTTTTACCTTTTGGAGACGCACTAAAGTTGCGTCACTCATATGGCGGCAAAGCAGGAAAAAAGCTCAAGGGCTACTGATGGAAAAGCAAAAAGGGGAAAAAGAGGGCGGAGGCTTCAAATCATCTTGCGAAGAAGTTCTGTTATCGCTGCCCCGCGGTAACCGAGCTCGCCACCCGATTTCAGGTGCCTTGTGATGTGCCCCTTGAAACCGCCGCTTGGGGGGGTAAGGCGGAACGTCTTCTTTATCGGCGGAACCACAGAACCCTCTTTCAGCATCATCTCCGCCAGTTCCTCGAACGTCCCCAGCGAGAGATCTTTCAGGGTATCCTCGTTGAGGCGCCTGTCACCGGGGAGGCGGCCCCTCTTCTTCAGAAGCTCGACGAGCGTTGGCTGATCGATTTCCCCCCAGGTGACGTAGTCTGCAACCTTGTTAAGCATGCCGATATTTGAAGGGGTGTCGGAGATGAGTGTCGCAGAGAACTTTGATGGGAGATTCATCCTCGAGAGCGTGTCCAATATCTCCGGGGCGACCCCCATCTCTCCTCTTAGGCGTATTACAAGGTATGTCTTCATTTTCAAAACCTCACCGCTTGAACCTGTAGGTGTTCTTCAGCGCATCGTAGACCGCACCGGCGAAGTTGATGGTAGTCCTCGTCTCGCCAAAGGAGACCACCCATGCATCCTTGATACCGGCGAAACGGAGGATCGTCTTTGCGACTTCACCACCAACGAGTCCGATCCCCTTGGGGGCGGGCAAAAGCACCACGGATACGCTGCCATTCTTCCCCGTGACCTTGAAAGGAAGGCTGTGCGGCTTTCCGCATGGGCACTCCCAGTTACCGCAGCCCCTCCTCACCGGAGTTAGGTTGAGCTTCGCGTCGGCCACTGCCTTGTCGATTGCGAACCGCATCTGTTTTGATTTCCCTATACCAACCCCGATATATCCGTCCCCGTTTCCAACTACGACACCGATCTTGAATTTGGTTATCTCGCCTGCATCAGTCTGCTTCTGGACGACGCTCACGTCAAGGACTTCGTGTTTTATGTCGGGCAGTAGCGCGTCGACTATCTCTGGCTCCTTGATCGGTTGGTTCTGCTCGAAGACCTCTTTGATGCTCGTGATCTTGCCTTCTAGTACAGCCTTCCCGAGAGAAGTCCTCGGGATCCACTGCGTTGTTTGGTATGACAACTCATTTCACCTCTTTCTCTATAGTCGCCTTGACACTTTCGAAGTGATCGACAATGCTTTCAGGGGGCAGTTGGCTCTCAAGGTAGCTTGAGAACATGCGCTGGTATTTTGCTGGATCCTCGCCCTGGAGGGCTGAGGCAAATTCAGCAATGGCAGTGCCCTTTGTCCTCTCTTCGTCGGGAAGTATCTCTTCTCCGTGGGGGATCTCCATCCCGGAGTCGATCGCACCCTTCATCGCGTTCAGTATCCGGTTTGACTTCGTTACCGCGTAACCGTTTATGTCCACGATGGCCTTCGTGATGCCCTTTGCAATCGCCTTCTTCCCGATGAGAAAACCGGCGAGGTATGCAGCAGGCACATTGCCTGTCCCGCCCT
>JASFYK010000096.1 GCA_030055545.1 Thermoproteota archaeon
ACAACCACCAGGATGTCGAGGAAGTATATCCCCATCGCAGCCGCGAATCCAAGGTACTGCGCAGTCACACCCAAAATTATGACCGACCTGGCAGAGCAAGGGATCATGACTACCAGAGCCCCAAGAATCACCCGCTCTTTCCAAGTCTCCATTATTCTGCAAGAGATGCACGCAGGGACGCTGCATCCGTACCCGAGCAGCATCGGTATGAAAGCCTTTCCGTGGAGACCCAACTTGTGCATCAAAGAATCGAGGAGGAAGGCTGCCCTCGGCAGGTAGCCGGTGTCCTCGAGAATTGACAGAGCAAGGTAGAAGAGGAAGATGTAGGAGATCACTATTGAGAGAGCCGCAGTCACCCCGAAGAGTACGCCATTAACTAGTAGTTCCATTACTGGTTGGGCGATCCCTTGTGTTAGCAAGATATCCCCTATCTGATCAATCAGGAGATTAGAGCCTTCCTCAAAAATTTCCGAGATCTTTCCGCCCAGGGCGAAAATTGAGAAGAACATCCCGCTCAAAACGAGCGAAAGTATGACGTAACCAAAGTAGCGGTGAGTGAGCAGAGCCTCTATCCTTTCTGAGCGGGTAGTTATCGGAGAAGAGCACATAACCGAGGAAGATTTTACAATACGGTGTATTGCAGAATATCTCTCAGATGCGATCACCACGCTTGGCTCTTCGCCATGAATTCTCTCCAAGTCGTTCTTCATTATCCTTATTTTATTCTCCAAATGTGCAAGCTTTGGGAAGCGTTCCAGCATCAACGGATCGCCTTCCAAGAGCTTTACAGCCACCCAATCTGGGCTGAGGCTGGAAGGTATTCCGAAGTCAGTTGTCCTTATTGCTTCAGAGAGCTCTGAGATGCGCGTTTCCACTTCCTTCCCGTACCTCGGCCTTTTCGGCGGCTGGGTTCGGATATGGCTTATTGCAACCTCTACGAGCTCGGCAATCCCCGATCCGGAAATAGCATTGACTGCAATTACAGGAATGCCCAATTCCCTTGACAGCGAATTGGTGTCTATCTGTATGCCCTTCGCCTTGGCATCCTCGACAAAGTTGAGTGCAAGAACAAGCCTTACCCCCATCTCTAACAACTGCAGCGTTAGGTAGAGGTTACGCTCGAGCGCCATAGCGTCAATAATATTCACTATCAAGTCCGGGCGCCGGGAGAGGACATAGTCCCTGGCCACCACCTCCTCTTCTGAGAATGCTGAGAGGGAGTAGATCCCAGGTAGATCAACCACATCTATTCTGAAACCTTTGAACACCAGAGGACCTATAGCGATTTCAACGGTCTTGCCAGGATAGTTACCTACGTATTGATCAAGCCCGGTGAGTTGATTGAATAGCGCACTTTTGCCTACATTGGGGTTCCCGACGAGGGCTATCTCGATCCTCTTTTCATCACCATTCTTCACTGCCCTCACCTCGGATTCATTCAGAAGGGTTTAACGAGAACCTTGGAGGCTACTTCTCTGCCGATTGCTAACTCGCATGACCTGACCTCGAGGATTATTGGCCCTTCCATCAAGCCCTTCTTTAGCACCCTGAATTGGGTTTCAGGGATCAGACCGAGATCGCAGAGCCTGCTTATCAGTTTGCGATCGCCGACTGCGATGATTATTTTGCCCTTCTGTCCCTCCTGAAGAGCCGACAGAGGAAGAAGCTCCTCCAGAGCGTACCTTTTTTTCTTAGAAAGCATGTAGTATTCGTTGATCGGATTGCGATCCTGTTTTTCCTTATTGCCAATAGATTCTTTGGCAGAAGGCTCGGAGGCAGGGGCGTCACACGCATTGTTTTTATCTTTCTCTGCACCCAGAACCTCAGGTTTTCTGCCAAACAGGAATGCTGATGCCATGCCGAAAATGGCAAACAAGCTCATCCCTCCTGCGGGGGAGAAGGTATGGGCTTGCCGTGCGGGCAGCATTTTGGCTTACCCAACTTTTCGTAAAGCCTCACCAGCACCCTATCGCTAATGTGGTGTTCGATTCCACAGATATCATCTGCGACCTCCTCGGGAGCTAACCCAAGGTACTGGCAAAAGAAGCATTCGAGGATCCTGTGCCTTGAAAGCACCGCTTTTGCGGTCGCTCGACCTGTTTCGGTCAGGCGAACCCCCTCGTAATCAACCCTAATAACCAATCCCTTTTCAGAAAGTCGCTGCATCATCTCGGTGACCGTAGAAGGGAAGACGCCGAGGGCGCCCGAGATCTCTTTTATCTTGACCAGACCTTTGGAAGATTCCTCAGAGAGGAGGTATATGAATTCGAGGTAGTCCTCTGGATTCTTGTGCTCGCGGTAGCCCATATTCAAACACAATTTTTCGGTTCGCCTAAAAAATATATAAACATTTCGTAGATACGAAAGGTTTCCAGCTAAATTATGTCTTTGAATTTTTTCGCTATTGCGCTCTCCTTGCCTCGAAAAGTCTCATAAGGCCCGTAAAGCGCCTTAATTCCCCTCAGCGTCTCTCGGATTGCCTCTTCGCTCTCGGCCTCCACAGTTATCCGCATAATGTCGATTTGGTATGCTTTCAAGAGAATTCTTGACATAGCCCCCGGGGCACCAATCTTATCAGGTATTGCGGATACCTTGCAGCCCCATTTGCTGGCTATTTCCTCGAGATCCTTTATGGTTATGCGCTGCCCTCTGAGGCGGAAGAGATCATTGACGAAGTAGTATATCGTTGTCGAAAGCGGCATATTTGCTCAGCACCTCACCTAGAGTATATAGACGGGAGATTAAAACCCTCTTTTTTCAATTCCGATACTGCGTTTGAGTAATATCCGCTTTCTAGC
>JASFYK010000097.1 GCA_030055545.1 Thermoproteota archaeon
CGCAACTGCCAAGACCCTGAAGCCCTCGGCGCTCAGTCGCCTGTACTGGCTCTCCACACTCGCTGCGAGATCGGGGGTCATGTCTACGGTCCGATCCTCGTACTCGCAGTAGGGGCAGATTTCGAGGATCGACTCAGGGGCACCCTTTGTTACCAGCAGACGCTGATCCTCGTAGTCCACAACCACAGAGACCCTGCGCCTCACGAAGTCAAATGGGACTTCATCCACTTTGCTGTAGCGGCTTATGTCCAGGTCCCTGTAAGCAAGGATAGCCTCGTCGAGCGGGCTCTTGAGGCCGGTCTGGAAGTAGCTATTCAGGTACGAGAATAGTAGGACATTCTCGTCCTCCCTGTCCTCGAGGTTGACGTGGAGGACCAGCTTGATCCTGTTCTCAGTGAGCGTGCCCGTTTTGTCTGTGCAGAGCACGTCCATCGTCCCGAAGTTCTGGATCGACGAAAGACGCTTGACGATGACCCCTTTCTTTGACATCGCGAGGGCGCCGTTTGAGAGGTTGACCGAAAGTATCATGGGGAGGAGTTCGGGCGTGAGCCCCACGGCCAACGCAACTGAGAATAAGAGGGACTCGAGAACGTCTCTTTTGAAGAGCGCGTTGATGAAGAACACGAAGATAACGAGAACGAACGTGACCTGCATGATCATGTAACCGAAGCCCTTCAACCCCTTCTCGAAATCGGTCTCGGGTGCGCGTGCGACGAGCCTCTTTGCTATCTTCCCGAACTCGGTGTTGGCGCCTGTCCTGACCACGACAGCCTTACCAGTGCCGCTCACAACGGAGGTCCCCATGAATAGCAGGTTCCTCCACTCCCCCATCGGGGCGCTGCTTGATGGGATTTCCCCAAGCATTTTCTCGACTGGGATCGACTCGCCGGTGAGCGCGGACTGGTTGACGAAGAGGTCTTTGGCGGCGATTACCCTCGCGTCTGCGGGTACAATATCACCAGCCGAAAGAAAGACCACGTCCCCAGGGACTATCTCGGCAAGACTTACTTCCTGTTTCTTTGAGTCTCTTAACACAGTGGACGTCGTGGTCACCTTCTCCTTCAAAAGCTGGGCGGCCTTCTCGGCTTTTGTTTCCTGGTAGTAGTCCAGCATTACGCTCAGGAAAACTATCGAGAGTATGATACCCGTATTAGGGAGTTCCCCAAGGACCCCTGATAGCAATGCGGCAAAGATCAGTATCATCATCAGTGGGCTCTTGAAATGGAGAAGAAAATCCACGACTGCGGAACGCTTCTTCCTTCTGGCGATCTCGTTCCTTCCGCACGTCTGTAGCCTAGACTCTGCATCTTCAGAAGTGAGCCCGGACATGGTTGTACGCAGTCTTAAGAAGATTTCTTCGAGAGGTAGAGACGCGAGCTCCTCAGTCTTTATGGAGGGCGGCATGCACACTAATTCTTCCGGATTCGCTCTCTTCTCCATTGGAAGCTTCGCCCCCCACGGTAGACCCTCCTCCGTTGTTATTCGCTTGAATCATCCTGCGTTTAAATGTTTCTCGATGAAAGACTTGCATCGTTCCTTTTGAAGGACATGTTATGAAAGAGGGATAAAAAAGGGGATAAAGGCGGAATTGACTCGATCATGCTTTCGGCTTTTCAGCATAAACAGTTATGCTTTTGAGCTTCCCAGCGATATCTTCGGGCATACCTTCCGAGTATTCTGATTCCGCAAGAATCCTTGTGTTGCTCAGACCGGATTTACTTATTAGATCGAGGTATTCTCTTTTCTCGAGCGCGCCAGCAACGCATGCAGCCCAAGCCTCGGGACTCGTCTTTACATGCTCGGGCAGATCCCCATTTGTAACGATGTCAGAAATCACCATCCTTCCTCCCGGCTTTAGGACCCGGTTGATCTCCCTAAAGACGCGCCCTTTGTCCGCCGAGAGGTTAATCACACAGTTGCTGATGACGACATCGACCGACGAGTCATCAAGAGGTAGGGCTTCAATCTCACCCTTCGTGAATTCGACGTTCCTGAACCCGTGCCTTGCTGCCGCCTCCCTAGCCCGCCTCAGCATCTCGTCGGTCATATCCACTCCTATGGCCCTCCCATTTGGGCCTGCTCTTTGCGCCGCAAGGAAAACGTCCATGCCACCGCCGGATCCTAGGTCCAGCACCACCTCGCCTGGCTTGATACTAGCATAAGCTACAGGGTTTCCGCACCCTAAACCCATCATGGATTCGTGGGGGGCTGCATTCAAGTCTTCTTCTGAATATCCATCGATTCGCACACTTACATCAGTACCCCCGCATCTGCATGAAGGGCAGCAGGTACTGCCAGAGTCGGCAATCTCCGCGTACTTCTTTCTGACAAAATCCTTTACATTACTGCGCATTTCTTCCACCAGTATTGGTCATCCTATACTTCGGGAAACTACTTAAATATTATTGGGCGCACGATATTATTTTATGAACAGGTGCTGTCCGGAGATACCATGCTGCTGCGATATGAGGGGGATGCTCTCGTTTCAGATACTGTGGCTGCTGTCAAAGCGTACGATGAACGGTCAGGAGATATGCAGAGAGATCGCGCGGAGAAAAGGGAGAGCCCCGACGCCAGGCACAATATACCCTGCGCTCAAGGAGCTACGTAAGAGGGATTTGGTAAACATGGACAGGGCCGGAAGAGAGACCAGGTACTCACTCTCCGAACGCGGCCGGGAAGAACTCGATAAGGCGTGTAGGTACTTCATCAGTGCCTTTGGTGAGATCTTGGTCGAATACTGGAGGGTCATAGACAAAGGTGTCGGAATGACAGGAAGAAATAATGTGT
>JASFYK010000098.1 GCA_030055545.1 Thermoproteota archaeon
GTTCGGGCAGTCGATGTTCTCAGGATCAATGTCGAACATAAGCTCCTGCCCAACAAGCTCTTCGCAACTCAGACACCCCTCGCCCCTCTGATCACACTCTGCACAGTGCTTTTGGTTCCTGTAAAGGTTCCTATCGTAATAGAGGTCCTCGGGTAGGTACTCTAGGACCATCTCTTTCAGCTCTTGCGAAGAGCCTGCAGTAAAGAATAGGAGCTTGCCTAACTTTTCAGTATACTTCTTCCGGAAATATCCCGATTCGTTTCCAGGGTCGAGTTGGAATATCGGTAGTTCTACCCTAAGAGTCTTCTCCTTGAACCACGATTCAATCTTCCCGAAGTCGAGCCTACTGTAGTATTCTTCCCTCTCCCTCACCTTTGCGGGCCTGTGGTTCACTGGATAGCAGTGCCTGAGTTTGGTCAAAAACCATCACTTCATGACGGCTCCAGTAAGCAGTGGGAGAGTAATAGTGACATCTCCGAAGACTGCGAGGTGCCTGGCTTTGGGCTTGACCTTGCCCCAAGAGATGGCCTCCTTGGGTAATGCACCTGAGAGGCTCCCGTCGTACTCCTGGGCGGTAGTTAGGTATATGCAGTAGTCGAGCCCCTCCTTGAACTGATTCCACCATATCACGTGGTGCTTGCTTATCCCGCCGCCAATTATCAGCGCGCCAGTCTTCTTAGCGTCGAAGACCGTATTCAAAATCCTGCTCATGTCGCTGAAGAGGTCGAGATTGAACTTGTTGGTCTGCGCATAGAAGAAGAGGTTTGTCCCAAAGGAGCCGTCGATGACCCCTGGGACATATACCGGGACTCCCTTCTCGTAGGCCGCCCTCAGGAAAGAGTGCTCATCATCAATCCTCTTTCCAAACTCGCTCGCCAGCTCACTGGGCGATACCGAGCTTCTGCCTCCAAGGATCTTTGGGAGTTCCCTCCTCATCACCTTCTCGATCAGCGGACCGTAGTCCTCAAGCGGAATGAGCACGTTTCCAAGCCGGTGTATCTCCAATTCGTTAAGCATTACGTCATCCAGCTCGAACTCGCCCGAGGAGTATCTTGCGCCAAAACTCCTTGCGATGTCATGATCCAGCGCCCCGCAGGTGGTAACTATGATGTCCGCCCAGCCTCCCCTGACCAGATCGGCTATCACGCCCCTGAGTCCAGTTGAGATTATGTTGCCTGTGAATGAGAGGAACTTTACACACCCCTCGGATTTCATCTCTTCCATAATCTTCGTTGCCTCGCTGAGTCTGGGTGCCATAAATCCGCCCATCTTGCCGAACCCTTCCACAAGTTCACCTACGGTGGCACACTCCCTGAGCGAAAGATCCTCCACCCTCCTCGATAGCAACCTTTCTCTAGCCCTCATTTTCTCCTCTTTCTTAATTTCACCCATGAATTCCACTCTCTAGATTTCTATACTCTCCCCTTCCTTCATTATTATGACCTTAGTGTCAACCCTTTCCTTGACGAGTGCAGCGAAACGGCGCGGGTCCTGCCTTATAGCCTCGAATGTGTTGTAGTGCATCGGGATCACCGCTTTGGGTCTGATCAGACCCGTCGCGATTGCCGCCTCCTCGGGCCCCATTGTGAATCTACCGCCTATCGGTAGCAACGCCACGTCGGGTCTGCAGATCTCACCTATCAGTTTCATGTCCCCGAATAGGCCTGTGTCCCCTGCGTGGTATACCCTTCCCTCCCTCCCGGAGAATACAAAACCACAGGGATTCCCTGTATGCAAAGCAGGAACGCAGTCGATCCTCACCCCCTTCACAATGCAGGAACCGCCCACGTTCATTGCCTCGGTTCTTTGCACCCCTTCTCTCTCGGCAATCTCGATGGTGTCATATACTGCAACGAAGCATGCGCCATCCCTCTTTGCTATCTCTGCAGCGTCCCCGAAATGGTCGAAGTGCGAGTGCGTGACTGCGAGTATTTCTGCCTTCGGAACATCCGCCAGTGTGAGTTTCGAAGAAGGGTTTTTGGAGACGTATGGATCGACTACAATGCTTACGCCGTCCAAAATTATACCAAACCCTGCGTGACCCAAGTATCTGATAATCATAAATACACCACATTAATGGATAATCGCGCATTCATAGGCAATCTATTTTTATTCGGTTGCCCTACTATAAAAACGACGGTGCGCGAAATGAAAGTGGAGAACACAGGAGAAGCCTTCATCATAAGGCTCTCCCCTAATAGCTCTGCCGAGCTGGCATACCACATCGAAGGTAACCAGATGTTCCTTGATTCCACATATACCCCAGAAGAGTTCCGCGGAAGGGGGCTCGGTGCAAAGCTGGTCGAGGAAGCCATAAGCTACGCAAAAGAGAAAGGGCTCAGGGTGGTCCCAGTCTGCCCATTCGCATTGGAATACTTTAAAAAACATCCTGAGCACAATGACATCCTGTCGCAGTGATTTAGATGAGTCCGCTAAAAGATAATGTGAAATACCTGGCCATTGCAACCGTGCTCTTCCTAGTTGGGGTGCTTTTAGGAATCATTGCTGGATTCTCAGGAGAGGTGAATGGATCGAATTCAATAGTCGAGCAATTGGAGCCACTCTTCCAATTCTACAAGCCTTACCAACCCTTCACAGTGGTTTTCCTTTTCTTCAAGAATCTGCTGACCGCAGGTATTGCATTCCTCCTCTCTCCGCTGATCGTCGTACCTGCGGCGATCCTCCTACTCAACGGTTATCTCTTGGGGATGGTTGGGACGATCA
>JASFYK010000099.1 GCA_030055545.1 Thermoproteota archaeon
GTGTACGGCCCTGAGACCCGGATAACCATCTCAAGGAAGCGGCGATACGGTTCCGGTGGGATGAGTTCGGAGCGTTACCGGCGGAGCGTCGAGGGGGCAGTCCAGAGCCTAGTGGAGGGTGTAAAATCTGCTTTAGAGTCTAAGGGGATGGAGTTTGACCTGACCATTAAAAAGGGCGCTCACGGGATCGTCGGCGCCTCCTTCACAGTCTATTCGCCGAGGAACCAGCTATTCGGGACAGTCCGCCAGATCAGGACTTCGAGCGTCAACGTTAAAATAACCCCGCTTTACACAAAGTCATTTGAGTATATGCCCTTGCTTCAGGAGAGCAGGAAAGAGGCGGTCAAAAGATACCTGATTGTGGGCGTAGACCCTGGCATGGTCACCGGGGTAGCTGTGATGGACCTGAACGGTCGGGTACTCCGCCTCATGAGCGGGAGGGGCATGACGAGGGGGCAGGTAGCGAGGAGCCTTGCTTCGCTGGGCAGGGCACTCGTCTTTGCGAGTGATGTATCCCCGCCTCCGGATATGGTAACGAAGCTCGCCGCGATGCACAATGCGATGGTCTTCTCGCCCGACAGACCGATGCGTACTTATGAGAAGTCCGAGATTGCGGGGATGATCTCCGACGAGCAGGGGGTAATCGTCGAAGACGCCCACCAGAGGGACTCACTCGCTGCTGCATTCAAGGCATTCTCTTCCTTCAGGAACAAGCTTGAGCAGTGCACCTCGCACGCACGCCTCAGCGGCGATCAGGTGGATCTTGAAGAGGTAAAGGCACTTGTAATCAGGGGGATCAGCATAAGCGACGCCATTTCCAGGAGCAGGTCGCCTGCCCCTGTGCAGCCAGTCGCCAAGAAGGCGAGGGCGAGCGGCGAGCGCGAGAGGATCAGGGTACTTGAATCGAAATTCGAGGACCTCCGTACCGAGCGGGATGCGCTGATCGAAAAGATCAGGAAGCTGTCTTCTAGAATAGAAGACCTCGAGGAGGAAGTGAGGCTCACGCGCCTAGAGTATAGGCAGCCCCGGACCTTGGATAGCTACGAGCTCGAGCGGAGGATAAGGTCGCTGCTCGACGAGACAACCAGGCTTAGGGCAGAGGTGGACTCGCTCAAGTCCGAACGCCAGAGGTTGAGATCCGCCATCTGCATGATAGCCGAAGGGCGTTCGATCCCGATAAGGAGGGCAAAGAAGCTCGCCGAGGCAGTGCCGCCGCCGGAACAGGTCGGCGGGAGGGTCTTGATCTACTTGGAATCCATGTCTGCGTTAAACAGCGAAACCGAAGCAGCCC
Source organism: Thermoproteota archaeon (assembly GCA_030055545.1). Classification (GTDB taxonomy): domain Archaea; phylum Thermoproteota; class Methanomethylicia; order Methanomethylicales; family Methanomethylicaceae; genus Methanosuratincola. The sequence continues at coordinate 1,292 of JASFYK010000099.1, forward strand.
TCAGTGCCTTAGGGAACACGGCCCTGATCCTCGACGAGCCGCCTAGCGCTGACGTGCAGTCTAGGCTTTGGGAGGCTGGGGTGCCCTTTGTTGTGAGAAGGAGAGAAGACGGCATTGCTTTTGATGACATACTGGTGATCGAGAGCGAATCGCTCGAGAATATGATCCGTGGTGCGTGCTCCGCCATGGAAGAGGGGATGAAGGCGCGCCCTGACAGGATCAGGGCCCTCTTCGAGGAATACAAGAAAGAAAGAAAGAAGGAAACTCTCAGAAGAGGGTCACTCTCTTCTCAAGAATTGCCTCTGTGATCTCGCCTATTGAGTCGAGTGAGCTCTCAACGATGCCCCTTATCTCGCCCTGTATGTTGCTCGTCACCGGGGATCCTCTCTCCATCACAAGCTGCACATTGGCCATGTGGGGGTCGTCTATCGCCCTGCCGATCTGACTGACTATCTTGACGTATGCCTCGTCCACCCCCTTGATCTCTGCTATCTTCTCGGCTATCCTTCCCGCCAGCACGTTGTATATCTTCCCCACGTGGCTCACTGGGTTCTTTCCGGCCGCAGCCTCTAGGGACATCGGCCTCTGAGGCGTGATCAGCCCGTTGGCCCTGTTCCCCCTCCCGGTCTCGCCGTCGTCCCCCATCTCAGCACTGGTCCCGGTTACAGTCAGGTAGACTGACCCTTTATCGGGCATGTCCGCATTGTTAAGGAAAACCTCCACGGGCGTGTCGCATTTCTTGGCGATGAAATCCTCTATCGCCGACTTGAGCTCCTCCTTCACCGAGAGGTAGTGCGAGAGGTCAGGCACATTCTTGGAGATCGTTGCCGCTGCTATGGTTATCTTGATCTCGCTGCCAGTCCTCAGGCCCATTACCTTGACGTCCTCCCCGATTTCGGGGAACCTCTTCTTGGTCGCCGGGCTGTTGATGAACCTCTCAGTGTCGAAGACGAGCCTCTCGAGCGTGTCGAAGGGTGCATACCCGACGCCGAAGGAGGTGTCATTCGAGCATATCTTGCCGTACCTAGTGTTGAAGGTGCATACAAGGTCGGCCGATCCCTTTCCTATCTTATGGTCAATTATCACGTGATGATCCACGTCGAGGTGAGGGAGGTTGTTCCTGATCCAGTTCTTCGCTGCCTGGAGGGCTATCCTCCCCACAGGGATGTACTCCACCCCGCCGTTTGTATTGACCTCGCTAGTGGCCCTTCCCGACATTATTATGAAAATCGGCGTGATTACCTCGCCTCCGCCGAACTTGGGGTTCGACTGGCCCCCCACGAGGAGCACCTTGTCGACGTTGTGGTGCAGTATTGCGCCGAATCTTTTCTGGTACTCCTTGCAGAGCTCGAGGCTGAACTCCTCAGACAGACTGTCTGCGATGTAGTCCGGGTGCCCTAATCCTTTTCTCTCGACGAACTCGACG
>JASFYK010000009.1 GCA_030055545.1 Thermoproteota archaeon
CTCGCCCTTGCCCCCCCTCCGCACTACGCCTTCGGGGCAGAATAGCCAGCAGAGGTGGCACTTCGTGCACTTGCTATTGTCCACCTCCGGTCTCTTGATCCTCCACATCCCGGTCAGTCCGCCTGCGCCCTCCGTTGCCTTCGACATGGGTGCTTCTACCATGTTTTCACCCCCTCATAACCCGACACCGCTGCCCTGAGGTTCCTCTCCGCAACCTCCCCCTTCCACCTGGAGTTGATCACCCCAAGGACAGTCTCCTTTCTTATCACGCCAGTCACCTTGGACACCGCCCCGAAGATCACCGTGCTCAGGATTGACCACCCTGCGCTCACCAGACTATTCTCAACCGCAATTCCTGTTGCGTCTATAAGGGCGACCCTGAATCCCTTCAGCTGCGGCTCTTGTTTGTGGTTTACTACTAGTACTGCCCCCTCGGCAACACCATCAAAGACCTCCTTCATGTAAAGAAGGAGCGGATCGCATACCGCAACGATCTGCGGGTGCCGGACCTGCGAGTGCCGCCTGATCGGAGATCCGGAGATCCTTGCGGAGGCGCTCACGGGGGCGCCCCTCCTCTCTGCACCGAAGAGCGGTATGGACTGTGCGTAAAATCCTTCGAGTATTGCTGCCTCGGCGATCATCTCAGCGGCGGTCACTATCCCTTGGCCGCCCCTCCCGTGGAGTCTTATCTCAAGGAACAAAGGGACCGCCTATATTTACATTTGTAAAGTAGCTGTAAAAAATCTTTTGCAGGTAAAACTGCAGGAGGCTACCTAGCAGCAGGTAAACTTTAAAAAGCTCGTACTGCGCAAGTCTGAAGGGGGCCTGAGGTGGCCCGGGTTAGGCAGCCGATGCGGGCTGCCCCCGAAGGGTAGCGGTTATCCCGGAGGCCTGTGGTGCGCAAGCGCAGAGAGCCTCAGCTCGCGGGTTCGATCCCCGCCCCGGGCCCTCAATCTCTATCTTTCTAGACCCTAACGAGCCTGTACATTCGAGATCCCAGACCCAGGCATTCCGCCTCCTTGATGTGTATCCAGCTGTCCGTCCTGTTTATTTTCCCCAAGATGTCCGGAGGCGAGACCCCCCAGGAGGGGAACGCCTCAGAAGAGTCGATCAGCTGGATTGAGGCCGCGTCTATAGCCACGGGATCCCTTGAGGCGAGTATCCCGACGTTCTGAACCACGATCCTGCCAGCTGGTGCTGCGCAATCACACAGCGGGGTGACGTCGAATATGAAATTGAGAAAAACCGCTGCCTTGCCTTCCAAGACCTTCATGACCCCCGCAGCCGCCTCAGCCATCCCCCTCTGGAACCTCTCCTTGCCATCCTCCAGGATGCCGATTGCCCCGAACTCACAGCTGAACCTGCAGGTGGAGCAGTAAAAGCACCTGTCCCAGTCCCAGACTGGCCTGCCTTCCACCATCTGCAAGGCAGAGAACCTGCAGACCTCGGAACATGAACCGCACCCGGTGCACTTTTCTTCGTGAAATACAAGCCCGTGCGCCCTGTGCTGCTCCCGCTTGCAGTCCTTTGTCGTGCACCCCATCGCAAGGTTTTTGATAGCACCGCCTATGCCCGACAAGACGTGACCCTTGACGTGGCTCAGAACTACGATAGCGTCGGCATCGGCGATTGCCTTTGCTACCTTGACAAAGTTGATGGTTTTTCCGCCCTCGGTCACTACACCACTATAACCGTCGGGGGCGTCTGCAATCAGTATTGGGCACCCAAGCACTACCTCTGTGAATCCATTATATGCCGCGGTCCTCAGGCTTTCCTCGACCGTCACCCTTGCCCCCTCGGGGTAGAGCGCTGTGGTCTCAGTTGCAAATGGGTGACCTCCCTTTATTTTCACATACTCGACCACCCGCCTTACAAAGGCAGGTCTTATGTGGGTGTAGTTGCCCAACTCCCCGAAGTGCGCCTTGACCGCAACCCTTTTGCCTTCCAAGCCTGCGCTTTCTTTGCCTTCATGGGCCTTCGTGCATCTCTCAAGCAGCCTGTCGATGCCTTTGAGCACATCGCCGCTCTCCGAGAAATCGAAGAAATATACCTCAGACATCGATCCGTCCTCCTGATAATATTGCCCGAAGAGCATAAAAATACCTGCCCTGTTATGCGCCTCGCAATCCTTCTCTTCAAAAAACCTTAACATTTTAAATATCCGATGTAGCCTGACTTGATCTGACGGGATCTCCTTGCGCAGCTTACAGTGTGGTGGGGTAGTCTGGATAGACCTTGAAAAGCCGAAGAGAGAGGAGGTAGCTGAGCTTGGCAAACTTTACCCGTTCCACCCGTTAAACCTTGATGACTGTCTGTCAAGGACACAGCTGACCAAGCTCGAGCGACATGAAGACCACATCTTCCTAGTCGTGCGTTTCCCTGTGAAGTGCGGGGACTTGAGCTGTTCCCCTTCCCAGATCTCGTTTTTCTTGGGAAAAGACTACCTTGTCACCATCCATGACGGGAGCATCGCGGCGATAAAAGAGGTCTTCAACTCCTGCGATACTCTGATTAAGCAGAACCAGAAGGTGACTTGGGACGGTGTCGGCTCCCTTTTCTACACGATCGTCAGCAAGATAGTTGACTCACTCTTCCCAGTCATGGAAGGGCTGATGGACCGTATCGAGGATCTCGAGGACAGGATATTCAGCGAGCAGCACGACGCCCTGTTTGAGGTCGCGAATCTGAGGCGGAGCGTCTCTGACCTGAGGAGGATTGTCTCCCCGTTCAGGAAGGTTGTCGCCGACATCTCGATTGCAGTGAGCGAGGTCACAGGAGATGACCTCAAAGTTTACTTTGACGACGTAAAGGACAGAGTGGAGCGGATATGGGAGCTCTCCGAGACTTGCAAGGAGCTCGTCGAGATCTTCAAAGATACTGATTTCACGCTATACCAGAGGCGCATGAACCGCGCCCTCGTAATCCTGACCGTGATATTCACGATCACCATCCCAGCCACAATAGTGGGCACGTTCTATGGGATGAACATCCCGATGCCCGGATCTGCCGTGGAACCCACGGAAGGTCTTCCGACTTTCCTCGGTCCTTGGACGACTTTCATATTCGTGCTTTTAATTTCCTTCTTGCCAGCAGCGTTGATGCTTGCTTACTTCAAGAAGATCGGCTGGATGTGAGCTTCATAGTCCTCCATAGGTGCAAAAGGATGGCAGCCGTGCTGATCACAGTGAAATACGGCAAGGAAGGCGGGGCGGCGGTGGAGGTCCTTGATTGCATACTCCCTCTGGATCCCGACGCGTCAATCAGAGGCTGCGGGTTCGGCGGGATCCTGATCCTAGATACCTCGATTGATCCGGACCGCGCGGCGGAGACGATAGCTGGTTCTCTGAGCCGCTTGGTGAGTAGCGCAATTCCTGTCGATCAGCTTGTAAGGTCGGACCTCTCCGAAATTGAAAAGATAGCGGTGTCTCGGGTTAGAGTTGGTTCGAAGATCGCATTGAGGTGCAGGAGAAGGGGACATGTTCTCCCATCCCCGAAGGAAGTGGAGCGCATTGTTGGCAGCAGACTGGCGGCTATCGGCTGCGTTGTGGATCTCGAAAATCCTGACCAGATCGTCCGGATAGAGATAATAGGGGAGATAGCAGCTGTATCCGTCAGACCCCCTGACAGATCTGTGTTCAAAGCGAGGGCCTTGCAGGTGAATGACGTATGAGCAAAATGGGCATCGGGAAGATCCCCAACTCTGTTCTGAGGAGAATCGTACTCAATCAGCTGGGGGTGAGCGACCCTGATGTACTGGTGGGCCCGGGCATTGGTGAAGATGCCGCAATAATAAGGCATGGCAGCGGGAAATTGGCGTTCAAGTCAGATCCGATAACAGGATCAGTCGAGGAAGTGGGCATTCTTGCAGTCTACGTCAATGCGAACGACATCGCATCGAGGGGAGCGGTGCCCAGGTGGTTTTTGGGGTGCATCCTACTCCCCCCCGGGAGCAGCGAGTCAGATCTGGACAGGATCTGCAAGCAGATCGACTCTGCGGCGAAGGAGCTTGGCATAGCCGTCGTAGGCGGGCATACTGAGATCACGGACGGGACAACCCGCCCAATAGTGATCGGTTCAATGATTGGCGTCACGAAGAACAGCAGATTCATAACAACAGGGGGGTCGTCGCCTGGGGATGCGGTGTACATGACCAAGGCAGCTGGGATAGAGGGCACGGTGATACTTTCTTCAGAACCGAGGATCGTAAAGACCTTGGGCGAGAGCTTTTTGAAGAGATGCAAGTCGATCCTGCCGAAAGTGAATGTGGTGAGCGAGTGCATGCTGCTCGCCGACCAAGAAGGGGTGACCTCAATGCATGACGTCACCGAGGGCGGAATTCTAGGCTGTGCCTGGGAGATCGCCGAGGCTTCCTCGTCAGGCATCCTCATCGACCTCTCCTCCGTCACGGTCTTGGAGGAGACCCGATTGCTGTGTGCGGAACTTGGCTTGGATCCGTTCAGGCTAATGGGCTCAGGATCGGTTCTATTTACAGTTAGGGCTGGATGCGAGGCGTTGGTTGAGAAGTCCCTCTCGGAGGCAGGTATCCCGTATTCGCGAATCGGGGTGATCAGGGGGGTGCACGAAGGCAGGCAGTTCAGGGATCTGAACGGCCGTCTCCTCGACATACTGCCTCCGGGGAGTGATGAGCTCTGGCGAGCCCGTACTAAAGGTTAATACTTTCGGTTATATCTCCGAAAAATTTCTTTTCTAAAGGACAAAAACCATAAATCACCCTGAACCTATCTCTGATCAGGTAGTCTCCGTTGGCATACGACATAATCTCTGGCGAGATCGGGCGCCCCAGCGTCTTCAAGGACGAGTCTAAGCTCTTCCCTGACCACGTTCCAATGAACCTAGTCCATAGGGAGCAGCAGCTAAGGTCCTTGAGCAGGGCATTCAGGGCAATCCTTGAGGCACCGGGGACTGTCTCGCAGAAGGTCACCCTCGTGGGGGACGTTGGCGTCGGAAAGACCGCAGTGGCGAAGCGATTCGGCTCGACCCTCGAGTCCATTGCCAAGGATAGGGGCACCGACCTGAGGTACGTACATGTAAACTGCTACAAGGACAGGACGCTCTTCCTCGTCGTGAAAAAAGTGGCCCAGCACATCATACCGGCTATACCGGACAGGGGCTTCTCAGCGCAGGAACTTTTCGAGACCCTCTGGAACACGCTCGAGGACGAGGGCATCTACCTGCTGCTCGCGCTCGACGAGATCGACTTCCTGATCTCTGTCGCGGGGGAGAAGGAGGCCCCGCTCTACTTCCTCTCAAGGGCCACTGACGAGTTCCTCAACCGGAAGCAGCGGATGAGCCTCATGCTCATCACCAGGAACCTAGACTTCATTACCGGGCTGGATAAGAGCGTCCAGAGCACGCTCCTACACAACGTCATAAGGTTCGAAAACTATTCTGCTGTCCAGCTGTACGACATAATCCGGCTCAGGGGGTTGGAGTCATTCAAGGAAGGGACAATTGACGACGAGGTCCTCCTCATGATCTCCGACATGGCATCACCCCGGGGGGATGCGCGGTACGCGCTCGAGCTCCTCTGGCGGGCGGGCAAGTACGCCGATTCTGAGGCCGCTCACAAGGTGCTGCCGGAGCACGTGAGAAAAGCCCAGCTAGACGTTTCGCAGTTCCCGATGCAGATAGTCTTGGATCTTCCACTCCACGAGAGGCTCTTCCTCCTCTCGGTTGCAAAGGCGCTGAAGAGGACCAAGTCTGCATATGTCACGATGGGGGAAGTCGAGTCCGCTTACCGCATGCTCTGCGAGGACACGAAGGTCGAGGCAAGGAAGCACACGCAGTTCTGGGAGTACCTCCAGAACCTGAAGAACCTTGGGATACTGTACACGAAGATTTCCGGTGCAGGTTTCAGGGGGAAGACAACGCTCATAGGGATGCTGAACCTTTCTGTTGAGGCGGTGGAGAAGAACCTCTCGGCGGTGTTGAAATGATGGCTGTCGAAGAAATATTCTCTTCAAAAGGGAGGGTGAAGGTCTTGAAGGCTCTTGCAGAGAGCGGGGAGATGAACATATCAGAGATCACCAGAAGGACGAAGCTGAACCATACTACGACCTCCGCACACCTCGAGCAGCTATGCAAGATGGGCGTGATCGAGGAAAAGCGGTTCGGCAGGGTCAGGATATTCAGGTTCAAGAAGGACGATCCCCGTGGCTGGGCGATCAGGACCCTCTTTGACTCATTCTCAAAGCGGGGTCAGAAGGTATGAGTGTCAAAATGGTTGATGTGGGGGAAAAGACCCCCATCCTGCGGATTGCGGTTGCAGGGGGCTCGATAAGGCTCAAGGCAGAGACTATCGGTCTGATCAAATCCAACGCTATAGAGAAGGGGGACGTCTTAGCCGTGGCGAGGGTAGCTGCGATCCAGGCAGTCAAGAGGACCTCTGAGAGCATACCTCTCTGCCACCCTATACCGGTCGACCACGTCTCTGTCGAATTCACGATCGGTTCCGATCGCATCGAGTGCACCGTGCGGGTTAGGGCAATTGCCAAGACCGGGGTGGAGATGGAGGCCCTATGTGGCGTTTCTGCTGCCCTGCTCACAATCTGGGACATGACAAAAAAGTACGAAAAAGACGATAAAGGGCAATACCCAGAGACATTTATCAGTGAGATCCGCGTCCTCAACAAGTACAAGGGGGAACAATCCAATGCACTCCGCTGATCATCATGAGGACCTCCCAAAGGGCCTGCGTTTCATGGTGATCGTGACCAGCGACACAATTGTGGCTGCGAAGGATAAAGGCCAGCCTTACCATGACATAAGCGGGGACGTTGCCGTCTCGCTGATCGTCAGCCACGGCTTCAAGGTTTCAAAACGGATCTACCTGCCCAACAGGATTGAAACCATATTGAGGGAAACGAAGGCAGGCACGATCTCGGGATCGAACGATGTCATCATAATAATCGGGGGAACCGGTCTGAGCAGGCGCGACGTCTCGATAGAAGCAGTCGCGCCAATGTTCGAGAAGCAGATCCCGGGATTCGGCGAGATATTCAGGCACCTCTCATACGGGTCCATCGGAACATCTGCCATAGCTTCCCGCGCGACTGCGGGTGTCGTGAACGGAACGATTGTGTTCGTGCTACCAGGGTCGCCTGAGGCAGTAAAGATGGCAATGGAGCGGATAATACTACCCGAGGCACCACACCTGACAAAAATGATCCGCGGATGATACGGATGCAGCAACCCCCTGCCTTGGCAATAGTCTCCTTCCACAGCGGCGCAGGGAAAACCACGCTTCTGGAGGGCATCATTCAGTTCCTGACCAAGATGGGTTACAGGGTGTGCGCGGTCAAGCATTCGGCACACGACGAAATACGCGACTCAGGAAAGGACACTTGGAGGTACCGCGAGGCCGGAGCCACAGCGTCTGCTTTCTTACAGCCCAGTGGCTATCTCGAGCTCTGCACCCAATGTGCCAACATCCATTCGGCGATCGATTTGGCCTCGCACTTCAAACCTGATATAGTGCTCTGCGAGGGTTTCAAGGATTCTGATCTGCCGAAGATAGCTATAGTCGAATCATCGGAATTGAGGCTGGGCATGCAGCTGCAGGGCGTAGTTGCGCTCGTCCTAAATGCCGCGATTGCGCCGGTGAGCGGCGTGACATGCCTCCCGTTCGACCCCCCGGTGGTCGCCGCTTTCATCGAGAGCCGATTCCTGGCGCCGAGGCGGAAAGTAAACCTTACCGACAGGTACGGCAGGCGGATCCTCGGCATAAGGATGTCCTTGACGCAGCGGTGCAACCTGAACTGCGTGTACTGCCACCATGAAGGGGAGGGATTGTCCTCCGGCGAGATGTACACCGACGAGGTCCTCAGGATACTCCGTGTGGCCAGGGATCTCGGGATGCGGAGAGTCAAGTTCACCGGTGGGGAACCCCTGCTCAGGAGGGATCTGGGGGGCATTATAGCCTACTCCTGCGCGCTCGGGCTCGAGGACGTGAGCGTGACCACTAACGGGCAGCTCCTTCGAGAACGTGCCTTGGAACTCTATGAGGCAGGCCTTCGCAGGTTGAACCTCTCGCTGCCTAGCGTCGAATCAGATGTCTACCGCTCGATAACGGGCGGGGACCTCTCGAATGTGATCGAGGGGCTCGAGGCTGCTTGCAGGCTAGGAATCCACATCAAGATAAACACGGTTGTGATGAAGGGCATAAACGATTCAAGCATAGATACCATCGTCGATTTTGCCCGCAGGCACTCCTCCCAACTCCAGCTAATAGAGCTCGAAAACCTCCACTTAGACAAGGGCTTCTTTGAGAAATACCATGTCGACCTCTCCCAAACTGAAAAGAAACTCTCAGGCGCCACTGAGGCTGTGATCGAGCGGGGCGAGATGAACCGGAGGCGCGTATACATCGTCAAGGGCCTGCCAATCGAGATTGTCCGCCCTATGAACAACCCTGGCTTCTGCGCAGGGTGCACCAGGATGAGGATAACCAGCGACGGGAAGATAAAACCATGCCTGATGAGGGATGATCTCCTCTTCGACCTCCTCGGGGGGATCAGGTCAGGCTGGACAGACGAACAGCTCAAGGATCTCTTCATGTCTGCCGTGTCTGCCAGAGAGCCTTTTTACAGGTGAGCTGTGCCAGCCTGCCGGATGTGCCCCCCCGAGATTATCTCGATGTAAGGCAGGTACTCAAATGTGGCTTTCTTGCGGGAGACATGGTTCGCCTTGGCGATCAAATCCAGCACCTCCCGCTTTGCGCCCCTTTCCTCCTTGGTCTGGCTCATTATGCTGATCCTCTTTGGGAAGCTGTACCTGACAAACCTGTACTCCCCCCTCTTCGCTAACGCTGCCCCACCCGCTGCGAGTTCCAGTGCATAGCCAATCAGGTCCCACAGTTGCCACCTCTTGACACGACCCAGGAATATGTCACCCCTCGAGAGCCAGTCGTATGCCTCTGTCCTCTCTGAAGACAATTGGTACTGGTTCGGTACGTTCTCGTTTATCCACTGGAGGGACATCTCGGGATCCATTGCCGTCCCTTCGAGCGCGAGCTTGGCTTCGAGGGCGCTCTTGGAGGAGAAGAGCTCTTTCATCACTTCAAAAGATCCCCGCTCCTGTATTCTGAACTGGAGTCCCCTCACCTCCAGCTCATTTAGCGTCTGCCTGCCCGTTGCAAGCATTTGGAAGTCATTTATCGCCGCCCTCAAGTCCCCGTTCGAGAACTCTGCTATACGCTCGAGCGCCCCGTCTGTTGCCGACACTCCCGCCTTCTTGGCGACCTTCCTCAGGAAGACGACTACGCTCTGACTCCTTATCCTCCTGAACTGGATCATCTCGCAGATCTCTCGGAGGCCCCTGAACCTCGGGTCCCACGGGTCATTCGCGCCGACGACCACCGGGTGCTTGGCAGCCTTTATTGTCGCGATTATCGAGGAGAGCCCTCCCCTGTCTTCCCTCCCCGAGATCCCATCTATCTCATCCATGAAGATCAGCTTGCCCCTCTTGCCGAATAGGGATGCCTGGGATGCCGCCCCCCCTGCCACCTTCTCAACCAGCTCCTCCGTCCTGAAGTCGCTTGCATTCATTTCGATCAGTTCGAGATCAAGCTCTTTCGCCACGAGCTCGACAGAGAGGGTCTTCCCCGTCCCCGGCGGTCCGTAAACCATCGCTCCCTTCTTGACCCCGTCCCCCCCTTCCAGCCTCCTCTTGACCCAGTTGAGAAGCTGCTCAGCCGAAGCGTAGTTCCCCACGATCTCCATGAGGCTGGCTGGCTTGAACCGCTCCGTCCAAGGCAGCCCTCCTTCTATCAATCCGCGCCACCCGCCTGATCTTGCTCTCACTCTTCACGCCCTAGGTCTGCAACCTTTGCAAGCATCGAGTTTATCTGGATCTCGTCGCTGCCTCCCTGCAGCAGCCTGAACTCTGCCTCTCCAACCGCTTCGATTATCCTTAGCTTAGCCTTCTCATCTATGTTGAGCCCAAGGACCTCCCTGTGTATCTGCTTCACAATGTCGAGCCCGGAGAGGCCATATTCAACCATCAGTCCTACCACCCTCTCGCGTGCAGACCTGAAATCCCCGCCGAGCGCGTCAGCCAAGACCTCCTTAATCTCCTTGGGGCTGACCCTGCCGGCGATCCTGTAGATCACTCCCTCATCCACGACCTCCGAGGTGGCTGCAGCCGCCTGGAGTGTGTTTATGACCTTCCTGAGGTCCCCGTTGCCAACATAGATGAGGGCGTCGATCCCCTTCTGGGTGATCTCTACGTTCTCGAGCTTGCAGATGTATGTTATCCTTGCCCTCACGTCCTCAGGCTTTAGCGGCACAAACCTGAAGAAGGCGCACCTCGACTGTATCGGTTCTATTATCCTGCTAAAGTAGTTGCAGCAGAGTATGAACCTGCAGGTTGCGGTGTACATCTCCATAGTCCTCCTAAGCGCCTGCTGCGCGTCAGCCGTGAGATTGTCGGCCTCGTCAAGGACTAGTATCTTGAAGGGTGCCTCGGCCATCCCCACAGTCCTAGCGAAGTCCTTGACGGTTGTCCTGATGACGTCAATACCCCTCTCGTCGCTTGCATTGAGCTCAAGGTAATTCTTCTTGTAGTCCTTTCCGTACAGGTCGCTGGCTAGACACATGGCTGCGGTCGTTTTCCCCGTCCCCGGCGTCCCTGCAAAGAGGCAGTGGGGCATCGACTTCTCCTCGACGAACCTCTTCAGCCTCTCAACTATCTCGGTCTGGTTCACTATGCCGTCCAGGGTTCGTGGCCTGTACTTCTCTGTCCACATAACCTCATGCGCAGACAATCTCGTCCCCTCCTGATTCGATCTTAAGGAAATGGTATTTAACCTACTCGGAGTCCAGTCTTGTAACCGGGCTGTGCCTGCGCTGAATGATTCCTTGATCCCTTCCAGACACCTCCCTTCCGAAAGCGGCCCGCGGGGAGCGCCTCTCCTCCAAAGAGCTTGGATGTGACCGTAAATGTTTTTTGGATTTTGGCGCCCCCGCGGAATCCCATCCCGAACGGTGAAACCGGGTATCAACCACAAGACTAATATCCAGTCGGCGACCGTCTCTCATCCGGCGAAGCCACTATGCGCCTGGCAAGGGACATCCCGGTCACCGCCTTCTACACCTCCCTCGTAACCGTGGCGACCGTCGCCTTCACGATCTATGTGCCTGCGACGAGGGGGTACTTCAACGTGGGAGAGTCTGCGGTGTTCCTTGCTGCCCTCCTCGGAGGGGCTAGGATAGGCGCGTTCGCTGGTGGGGTCGGGTCCATGCTCGCAGACCTTATCCTCGGGTACTATCTCTTTGCCCCGGCAACCCTCGTGATCAAGGGGCTTGAGGGTCTCCTCCTCGGGGTCTTGGTCTCGCGTCGCCCCAAACTCAGGGAAAGGGAGTGGCGGCTACTTTCAGTGGTGGCCAGCGTGATCGTCTTCTCATTGGTCCTCACAGTCGGCACTCTTTTCTACTCCGGATCATCGGAGGTATCGATAGGGCTGCCGTGGATAGGATCCCATAGCTTTGTCGTGGAGCTCTCCTTCGCGTTCTGGGCGCTCATAGGAGGGGCCGTCGCGCTTGCGGTAGCATACGCCTCATTCTCTGCGCGCCAGGAGGTCGGATACATCACTATTTCAGCGCTAGTCTCAGGATCGGTGATGGTTGTAGGATACTTCCTCTACGAGCAGCTGTTCCTAGGGTATGCCGCGATAGCAGAGGTGCCCTTTAACATCGGTCAGGTTCTGGTCGGCGTCACCATCGCAATACCCGCTTACGCCTCGCTGAAGGTGATCTCGCGCCGTTCGAGGCAGTGATGGAGTCCGAGATCTTATCAGAAGGTAGATCCAGTGGACTCGGGCGGCACAGACAACCTGAATGAATCCGAAAGGTTAAAACTTTAAAAACGCGTAGTCTCGTCTGGATAGCTTATGCCTGCAGATCCATCCGAAAGCATCAGGCACTCTCAGTTCTTCTATGAGGAGGAGCTGGTAGGCGTCACGTTCATCAAGGCCTTCCCTGCGATGTCCGTCGGCGGTATGGATCTTGGCGCCTACGAGGAGGGCAGGGAGGAGCGATTGCCAATCTGGGTCGCCAGGATACTCGAGGCGGAGGGATTCGTCAGGCTTTCAGGGGAGGAGTCCCAAGGGCTCAAGTCAACTGAGCTCTACAAGCTCTGCTGGAAGGAGGAGCGCAACGAGGGGCTCTCGAAGCTCCCGAGCCACTTCTACCCGCGCCTAAGACGCCTGCTGGCTTCGCTCAATGAGGCGATAAAGAGCAACCCGACCCACACGCTGCTGAGCGAGCACCGGCAGTCTTTCATGAAGGCACAGGACCTGGTGAACTGCAGGCTGCAGAAGATCCTCCACTTGGCAAGGGAGAGAAACCCGCTCAGGCCTTCCCTCGACATGCTGGAGCCAGAGGAGCTTGCCCTGTTCAATTCAATCAGGGAAGAGATAGACGAGTGGCGCAAGAAGATTGTCTCTCCGGAGTAATGAGCTATGACTGAGACTGTTGAGATCCTCGATTACCGCGAACGCTTCGTCAGCTTCCTCAAGGAGTTCCAGGACAGCAAGGGCACCTTCAAGTACAGGGACGCGATGTCCAGCATGGCATCACAGGGGAAGACCTCCCTTGTGGTGGACTTTGAGGACGTCATCTCCTTCGACCCTGACCTTGCGAAGGAAATCAAGGAGAAGCCCCTTGAACTTTTGAGCAAGATAAATGCCGCGATCTACGATGCGATGCGCGCTGAGAACATGCAGTATGCCGCGAAGATCAAGAACTTCAAGGCGAGGTTCAGGAAGCTCGACGAGGTCGTCCCGCTCAGGTCGCTCAAGTCGGCTCACATGGGAAAGCTGATCATGGTAGAAGGGATAATCACAAGGGCATCCGCCGTCAAGCAGCTGCTGAAGACGGCTGTCTACCAGTGCCCGCGCTGCGGGGAAAAGATAGTCATGGAGCAGACAGGCAACATACTGATACCTCCCTCGCAGTGCACGAACCAAGACTGCGCCAGGAAGGGGTATTTCAGGCTCCTCCCCGAAGAATCCGTATTCGTCGACTGGCAGCTCATTTCGGTCCAGGAGAGGCCAGAGGAGCTGCCCCCTGGTCAGCTCCCGCGCTCAGTCGAGGGCATACTCCAGGGCGACATAGTAGATACTTCCCGGCCGGGTGACAGGGTATCGCTGGTCGGCATTTTGCAGGCGAAGCAGGAGTTCACCTCGAGGGGCTTCAGGCTAGCCACCTTCTCGTCCGGGATCGAGGCAAACCACTTGGAGATAGCAGAGAGGGGGACTGAGGAGGTTGCAATCACTCCCGAGGACGAAAAGGCGATAAAGAAGCTGGCATCGGATCCCAACCTATACGACAAGCTGATCGGCTCGATCGCCCCGTCGATCTACGCATATGACGAGATAAAGGAGGCAGTGGCATACCAGCTCGCCGGAGGCGTTACCAAGACAATGCCGGACGGGATCAAGATAAGGGGCGACATCAACATCCTGCTTGTCGGTGACCCTGGCACCGCAAAGTCGCAGCTCCTGCAGTACGTCTCGAGGATCGCCCCGCGCGGCGTATACACCTCAGGGAAGGGATCTACTGCCGCAGGTCTCACGGCTACGGTTATCCGCGACAAGAACACCGGGGAGTTCTTCCTAGAGGCAGGTGCCCTAGTCATCGCCGACAAGGGGATCGCCTGCATCGACGAGATCGACAAGATGCGCCCGGAAGACAGATCCGCCATACACGAGGCGATGGAACAGCAGACCATCAGCATAGCCAAGGCCGGAATCGTCGTCCAGCTCAATGCCAGGAGCAGCATACTCGCGGCCGCCAACCCGAGCTTCGGAAGGTACGTCACACAGAAGACGATCTCCGAGAACATCAACGACCTACCCGTAACAATCCTCTCAAGGTTCGACCTCATATTCACGCTGCTCGACCGCCCTGACGAGCTCAGGGATAGGAAGATGACCGAGCACATACTCAAACTCCACCGCGGGATCCGCGTGACCAAGGAGTCTCCGATAGACCCCGAGCTGCTTAAGAAGTATGTCTACTATGTGAGGAAGCACGGATCGCCGAAGATAGGCGAGGAGGCTAGCAAGGCCATCGAGGACTTTTTCCTTGAGATGAGGGCGATGGGGCAGGGCGCAGACTCCCCAGTCCCCATCACAATGAGGCAGCTCGAGGCAGTGATCAGGCTCTCAGAGGCTAGGGCCAAGCTGGCCCTCAAGAAGGAGGTCTCGAAGGAGGACGTGCAGGCAGTGATCAGGCTGCTCAAGACCTTCCTTAAGCAGGTCGGAATAGACTCCTCGACAGGGAAGATCGACATCGACACGATAATGGTCGGGCACCCCAAGTCACAGGGCGACAAGATGGCACAACTCTTCGACATTTTCAGGGCTATGGAGAAGGAGAGCGAGGGCCGGCCGATCAGAAAGGAGGCACTGATCGAGCGGGCCGGATTGGAAGGTCTGGACAGGAGGTTCGTCGAAAAGGCAGTCATCGAATGGATCAACCAGGGGGTAATCTACGAGCCTAAACACGGCGAGCTGAAGAAGGCTTGAAGGGTGAGTCAGTATTAAGGTAGAGGAACTCGAAATCGACGAGAGGGCAAAGCACATCTACGCAGAGTGCGGGATAACCGAGCTCTACCCGCCCCAAGAGCTCGCGCTGAAGTCCGGCCTTCTTGAAGGGAAAAACTTGGTCCTCGCGGTCCCGACCGCCTCGGGAAAGACGCTCGTTGCCGAGATCTGCGCGATAAAGCACATACTCGAGCGGAATGGCAAAGTCCTTTACCTGGTGCCCCTGAGGGCGCTCGCGTCCGAGAAGCTCGACGAGTTCAAGCGCCTCACCAGGCTCGGGATAAGGGTCGTGATGAGCAGTGGCGACTACGACTCGCTCGACCCCGAGCTTGGCAAGTACGACCTAATAATTGCCACCAACGAAAAAGCGGATTCTCTCTTCCGACACAGCCCGCCTTGGGTCGACCGCCTATCCCTCGTGGTGGCCGACGAGATCCACCTCCTCGGGGAGCCGTCCAGAGGTCCAACCTTGGAGTCGATACTCACCAGGATAAAGTACCTTAAGATGGGCGTCCAGGTGTTGGCGCTCAGCGCGACCGTCAGTAACGCCGAGGAGCTCTCCGGCTGGCTCGGGGCAGGGCTGGTCACAAGCGATTGGCGCCCAGTGCCCCTGAAGGAGGGCGTCTTCTGCCGTGGCAGCGTCATCTTCTTGGATGGGGAGGTGAGGCAGGTGCCTCAATCCAGTAGTGGTGACCCTGTCGCGGATCTGGCTGTCGACGCGATAAAGTCCGGTGGGCAGATGCTTGTCTTCACCGGGAGCCGAAACTCGGCAGTATCGCTCGCAAAGAGACTCGAGGGGCCGGTCCATAGGGAGCTCAGGGCATCTGAAAAATCCAGGCTGAAGGCGCTCTCAGAGAGGATCCTCTCGCTCGGGGAGCGGACGAAGCTTACTGAAAGGCTGGCGAGGTCCGTGTCCTGCGGCGTGGCATTCCACCATGCCGGCCTTACGTACACCCAGAGGAAGGCGATAGAGGACTCGTTCCGTTCGGCGCAAATCAAGTGCATCTGCGCCACGCCTACGCTTGCGGCGGGGGTCAACACCCCTGCGCGGCGCGTCCTCATTTACGAATACAGGCGTTTCGAGCCCGGTGTTGGGAGGGTGAACATACCCGTGCTGGAGTACAAGCAGATGGCTGGCAGGGCCGGCCGCCCGAAGTACGACAAGCTCGGCGAGGCAATCATCTTCTCAAGGTCCGAGGAAGAGAGGGATTTCCTGATCGAGCAGTATCTCCTAGCAAAGCCCGAGAAGGTCTGGTCCAAGCTGGGGGTCGCCCCCTCGCTCAGGTCGCAGGTGCTCGCAGCCGTTGCGGTTGGGCTGGCCCGCTCAAGGGGCGGCGTCATTGAATTCTTCGGAGAGTCGTTCTGCGCCTACCAGTACGGAATAGACTCCTTCAAGAGCTCGATTCTCGAGTCAGTTTCCTTCCTGATCAATGCCGGGATGCTCAAGGAGGGCAAGGAGGGGGAGTGGCTTGAGGCCACCGCGCTCGGCAAGAGGGTGGCGGAGCTCTACATCGACCCAAAGTCTGCGGAGATTATCCTGCGTGCACTTGCCCTGAGGAGGTCAGGTTTGCCTGCAGTGAGCTACCTTGCACTGGTCTGCCACACGCCGGACATGCCGAAGCTATACGTCAGGGGCAAGGAGATCGAGTCGCTCGAGTCGTATCTGGAATCCAACTCCGATCTCCTTCTCTTCGAGGTGCCTGAGGAAGATTTCGAGCACGAGATGGTCCTATCGGAGCTCAAGACTGCGCTCCTCCTGAAGGAGTGGATCGATGAGACGCCTGAGGATGCGATAGTTGAGAACTTTGACATTGGGTCTGGGGACATCTACGCCTATGTGGAGTCGGCCAAGTGGATCCTCAACGCTGCGCACGAGTTGGCAAGGCTTATGGGATACCGCGAGTCTGCGGATCCCATCCGGAGGCTCCTTGTAAGGGTGGAGAACGGCATCAGGGAGGAGCTCCTGCCGCTTATAGCGCTTAGGGGGATCGGGAGGGTCAGGGCAAGGGCGCTCTACTCTGCAGGTTACAGGAGCATTGAAGATCTTAAGCGAGCTTCTGTTTCAGACCTGAGGAGGATCCCACAGATAGGGCCAGAGACCGTGAAGTCGATACTTGAGCAGGTGGGAGGGACGGTTACAAAGGAGGAGTGGTCTTCGGTCGCGTCGAGGAAGGGCACTAGGCAGCTCTCCATCGACGACTACGGCACGTGATGATCAAAAATATTACCTGCAACTGTCAACTATCTCAATAAGGCTGGGATCATGTTGAGGCTCTTCAACGCAGCTACAGACGAGGAGATAAAGTCTGGTCTCACCTCCGACATCTACTACCTCAGGACAAAGTCGATCATCGAGGCCAAGGGTGTCGACAAGGAAGTCGTCGCCGAGGTCACCGTGGGCTCTCTACCTGAAGGCTGGAAGTGGGGCGTCTTCTGCGGACTGGACGAGGTGATTAACCTCTACGCGGGTCTACCCGTTGATGTGTATTCCTTGCCTGAGGGAACGATCTTCCCCTCAAGGGACGCCAGGGGCTACCGCATCCCCCAGATGGCTATCGTCGGCAAGTACGGTTCATTCGTCTCAGTCGAGACGGCGACGGTCGGGCTGATATGCCAGGCCTCGGGGGTTGCGACTGCCGCAGCAAGGGTAAAGAAGGCTGCGGGGGGCAAGACCGTATTCGCCTTCGGTATTAGGAGGATGCACCCTGCCATCGCCCCGATGCTAGACAGGTCAGCCTACATCGGAGGGTTCGAGGGCGTCTCGGGGGTGATGGGCGCCAAGCTGCTCGGGATACCTCCATCCGGCACTATGCCCCACCCGCTAATTCTGATATTTGGGAAGCAGGAGGCGGCGTGGAGCGCCTTCCATGAGGTGGTCGACCCATCGGTCCCAAGGATTGCGCTCGTCGACACCATTTGCGATGAGAAGTTCGAGGCGATCAGGGCCGCGGAGCTCCTCGGAGAGAGGCTGGACGGCGTCCGCCTCGACACGCCTGGCTCGAGGAGGGGGGACTTCCTCGAGATAGTGAAGGAGGTGCGCTGGGAGCTGGATCTCCGGGGCTACAGACATGTTAAGATATACGTGTCTGGGGGTCTGAACGAGTCCTCGGTATCCAAGCTCGCTGCGGGCCCTGTGGACGGCTTCGGGGTCGGCACGTCCGTTTCTAACGCGCCCACCATCGACTTCTCCTTGGACCTGGTCGAGGTTGAGGGCAAGCCGGTCTCCAAGAGGGGCAAGTACGGGGGCCGGAAACAGGCTTGGAGGTGCCCTCAGTGCCACGAATGGGTCGTTGCCCCATGGGGATTGTCTGGTGGGGATTGCCCATCCTGCAGAGTGCCGCTTGAGCCCATGCTGCGGAAGGTCGTTGAGAATGGTGTCCCAGTGGCTGGAAGGGAAACCCCAAGCGTCATAAGGGAGAGGGTGCTGAATGAGCTCGAGTTTCATTCTCTGGAGTGAAAAGCCATGGATCCGTACATTGTGAAGGAGATAAGATCAAGGGAGATACTCGATTCGAGGGGCAACCCGACTGTAGAGACGGATGTATTCACAGGGGGAGGGTTCGGGAGGGCATCGGTCCCATCGGGCGCCTCAACCGGGAAGCACGAGGCGGTGGAACTGCGGGATGGGGGGAAGCGGTTCCACGGCAAGGGGGTGATCAACGCATGCACCAATGTAGTCAAAGTAATAGCCCCTGCAGTCGTAGGGATGGACAGCAGGTCCCAGAGCGAGATCGACGGCAGGATGATTGCCCTCGACGGGACTGAGAACAAATCTCGTTTGGGCGCCAATGCGATCCTGAGCGTATCGCTAGCAGCTGCGCGTGCGGCCGCCAGCACATCGCGAGTGCCGCTTTACAGGTACTTGAACCCAAAGTCCAAGGTACTCCCAGTCCCGATGATGAACATAATCAACGGTGGGAAGCATGCCGGAAACATGCTGGCAGTCCAGGAGTTCATGGTGGTGCCTGTCGGGGC